>NZ_RBIJ01000005.1 GCF_003633725.1 Brockia lithotrophica
GAATGATGGCCACCAGGCTTTCTCGGCTCGCTGGCTCCGCTCCAAAAGGATGGGGAAGCAGCTGCCTTTGCGGAACTTGGGGTCTTGAACTCAATGGTACCTAGGCGGGTATCCCAAAGGCGAGACCGATAGCCGTTTCGATACGCCTTACCTTACACCTTTTGGCCCGTTCATTCGTATATATATTCTTCCATGCAAACTTAATAAGGAATACCACTAGGCCAGGTAGAATTGGTAAGATAAATGGTTACAAAAATACATTAAAACAGAAAAATTGCCATTACTTTTTCAAACGACTACTGAGCTGTTCTGCATTGACCACTCGTAATTGGTAGCCAAAGCAATCTCTCCATCCAAAATTTAAACACTGAAAGTAAAAAATCTCTAAATTGTTGCCAGTCATAATAGGAAAATGAATATATTCAACTACTCAATTCCTGAAAAAATTTTAAAAATATCAAAATTTAACACTTCATTCCTGTAATAGACTTTAATAGTTACAGCGAAAAAGCCTCCCCGAAATGTCGATGTACGTATCTTCCGCCACAGTATGTTACAGTGCAAGTAGCCATCAATAGGTCGATAATAGGCCAACAGAAGCGTATCAGGGGGAATCCAGATCATAATATCATGAACATGTATCATTTTTCTTTTCATTTTTTTATTTTTCATACATCTTCCCGTTCACATCCTTATGCACATGATGGTTTTTTTATTATGACTTGTACACAAGAGACAAACCCCTCGTACTCATACGTTGTCAACGCCACAGCTCACATACACTATTCTTTCTGACAAAAGTGTATCAAAGAGTCTAAAAGGCAGACAAGCACCGCTAGTATAAATCGAAATGCTTAACCTTGAGCCGGTAAACGCCCCAGAACCACTTCTGGGCAAATCCGCACTTAGAACAGGGATCCGCGAGAAGATTTAAGAATTATAAGGAATACAACTAAGAATCATGGGTAGGACAACTCGGCGACATAGGATGTTAGTCATCTATCTTATAGGAGGGCCTCGAAGATGTTGTGCAGTTCTGCATATCCTGATACTTGAACCAACAGACGTTGAAACGGTACGTATATTCTTAAAGAACACGCCAGGTGATCTGAGAGAAGCAGAACAGAACTTCGATAAAGGCATCTAACTTACTATATTATTTGCCGATATTAACATTTTTGGAAGGCTGGATTTCAGGGATGGGCGCAGGTGAGAGACGAAGGCCGAGTCGCATATCGAGTTCGATGCGCGAGGCACGACAGGTTCGAGGATCCACGCCGGTCCCCTCCTCGTCCTCATCTTACCCGACGCGAAAAGGGGAGGCAAGAAGACCTGCCTCCCCGACGAATGCCCCAGACGTGCACACGAACGTCGGCTACTTCCGCGGCAGGAAGATGGACTGGGCGACAGCGACAAGTTCGTCTTCCGGGACGTCTGTGCTCATGAGGCGGACGTCGAGACCGCGGTAGGTGAAACGCAGGATCCGCAAGTCGTCGCTCCGCGTGAGCCCTCCCCATGTGAACAGAAGGTCGACGGGGACGCCGTCTTGGGCGGTCACCATGAGCTCCCGCGCCGGCGAGACGGTGAGGGTGAAGCTCCGGCTCCCCCCGTAGCTCACGGTGAGGGTAGGAACGCCGTCGTCGTAGGTGAGCTGCGAACCCCTCCGCACGACCCCCTCCGGAAGGTACGTAGGTTCGACGCCTGCGAGGTCTTGGGCGCTCGGCGCCGCGGCGCCCGCCTGCGAAGTCGGGTTCTGCCCGAACTGCTTTTCCACGGCTTCTCTTCGGAAGTCCTCGGGCGATAGCGTCGGATTCCAGGTAAAGCCTTCGACGACGAAGCTCGCAAGCGTCTGGCCCTCGGAATCTAAGACGTCTACCTGTTTGGGGGCCAGGGTGTCGCGGTCAAATCGAACGACTTGCTGAGACAGAAGTCGGTTGGGGGCGTGGGCCTTGACGCGGAAGACGTACGTGCCGTCCTCTACTTCCATCGCCCGACCCTCGTCGGCGCGAACGCTTTCGACGAGGGATTCGAGGAGGTAGATCTGCCCCCCTTCTCCCGGCCAACGACTCTGAAAACGGAAGGTCTTTTTGAGTTCGGGCGCAAAGATGAACACGCCCTCCTCGTTCTTCAAGACGACCTGCCGGGTCTCGTTCTTCTCGCCGAGGATTTCCACTCGGTAGTACGTAGGCTTGAGGTGGGCAACGCGCACGCGGTACGCGACGGGCTCTCCGCCCGTCTTGAGCGTGAGCGTCCCCGTGGTTTCGTACGCCTTGGCTTCCTCTGCGCGCTTGGCGATCCTGCCGACGACGTCTTCCGGACGATCGGATGCACGACAACCCGCGACGACGAGCATAAGAAGCGTGACCAACACCCCGAGGATGTACCCTCGCCGCACGCCTTTCGCCCCCTCCGGACGTTTGTCTCACCCCATGTCTATGGGGAGTCGGAAAAGCCTATGCCTCGTCGGAGGTGCCGGAACCGTCGATCCGGAGGGCGAGGACGAAGGCGACGCTGTAGTTCCGTTCATGGGAAAGGGTAGCGTACAATAGGACGGGAAAGCGTCGCCTCGCTTCCGGTGAGAGTTCGACGAGGGGCGCCCCGGAAGGAGTGCGAAAGACGCGCACGTCGTGAAAGCGAAGACGCCCCCCGATTCCAGTCCCCAAAGCCTTGGCCGTGGCCTCCTTCAAGGCGAAACGGCCCGCCAGGAATTCTCCCTGTCGCCGGGGCTCGTCCGGAAATTGTTCGCGTTCGCAAGGGGCGAGAAGGCGCGCGACGAGCTTAGGCTTGCGCGCCAAAATCTCGGAGATGCGGCGGTTGTCTACGATGTCTACGCCGATTCCCACGACGGCAAGCGGTATATGCATCTTCCCCCTCCCCGGTCGCGCAGATCCATCCCGCCTCGAACGAAGGGCAAAGGGCAGGAACCGGCCCGATGCGAAAGGAGATCCTCCGTGGAACACGTACCCTTTACCCTCGTCCACGACGAAGAGCTCGACCTCGAGCTTCCCGTAGCCCACATCCCGCCGGAGCGCATGCCACCCGCGGCTCGCGATGCCTACTTCGCCGCCGTCGAGCGGGCGAGCGCTGCAATTCGCGACGGACTACGCCAGCGGGAAGCGCGCTTTTCCGATCTATACGCGAAAATTTCCGGCGGAGAAGTTGACCTCGAACTCTGGGAAGCGCTGGGAAACCTCACGCGCGAAATCGAGCGGCTCAACGTGCTCTACTACCAGCTTCAGGGGGAGCACCTCACGCCCCCCCGCTGCTAGGCCGCTATTTCCCAGGAAATACCAAATCGAGAAACGGGCGGCGCCGTGCGGCGCCGCCCGTTCGCTCAACGGAACTCCTCTTCGAGCTCGCGCAAGAGGGCTTCGTCCATCGGCCCCTCCGGAATTTCTCGCGTCCGAAGTTCGTATCCGAGGGCCGTTTGGTAGTCCGGCGTTTCCGGGTCCACGTAGAGGATCCCGTGTACGAGTCCCCTGTGCTCTTTGACGAAGCGGATAGCCTCTTCGCGGGTCGGGAAGGGTTCCTCGACGGTCACGAGGTGCTCCTTGTAGTAGTCGTACGTGAGTACCTTGTTGTACGTGACGCACGGGCTCAGGACGTTTACGAGGGCAAAGCCCTTGTGCTGGATCGCCCGCTCCAGGATCTCCGTGAGGCGCTTTACGTCACCGGAAAACCCTTGGGCGACAAACGTCCCTCCCGCCGCAATGGCTACGGACAGCGCGTCTAAAGGACGTTCCTTGTTGCCGTACACGGTCGTACGCGTCACAAACCCCAGGGGGCTCGTGGGCGACGTCTGCCCTTTCGTGAGGGAATAGACGCCGTTGTCCATGACGACGTACGTGATGTCCATGTTGCGCCGGACGGCGTGGAGGAAGTGGTTCCCTCCGATGCCGTACCCGTCGCCGTCTCCCCCCGTCACGATCACGTGCAAGTCCTTCGCCCCCATCTTGGCCCCCTGGGCGATGGGCAGGGCGCGGCCGTGGAGGGAGTGAAACCCGTAGCTCCGCATGTACTCCGGAACCTTGGACGAACAACCGATCCCCGAAACGTTGATGACCTCGTGCGGGGGAATTTTGAGGTTCACCAGCGCCCGCTGGAGGGCGGCGAGAACGCCGAAGTGGCCGCAGCCTGGGCACCAGGTGTTTACGTCGCCGCGGTAGTCCTTAAGCGTGGGCGCGCTCGGCGCGATGCTCATCGGCAATCCGCTCCTTTGCCTCCCGGACGATCCGCTCCGCAAAGAACGGACGCCCGTCGTATTGGGTAATTGCGGTCGAGTGTTCGTGGATGGGAAGGTGGCGCCGGAGCCACCCGAGGAGCTGGCCGGTGTAGTTGTGCTCCACGGTGATCACGTGCCGCCCGACGAGGAGAGTGCGGAGCTCCTCCACGGGGAGGGGTGCGAGTTGCTGGAGAAAGAGCGTACCCACGTCGTACCCCTCTTCCCGAAGGGCCGCGGCCGCCTCTTCCACGGGCCCGCGCGCCGAACCTACGGCGACGAGGAGCGTCGCGGCATCCGGGTGATCCACGTAGAACGGGTTTTGGATCCTGAGGCCTGTGAGCTTGCGCATCCGCTTTTCCATCTGGGCATTGCGTGCCTCGATCGTCTCGTCGATGTGGCCGTCCTCGCGGTGCTCGTTGGAGCTCGTGAGCGCGACGGCGTAGGGGTTCCCCGGGAGCGGCCGCGGAGAAATCCCGTCCTCGGTGAGCCGGTAGCGCTTGAAGAAAAACTCTCCGAGGGCCTTGGCCTCTTCTTCGCTCACGATCTTTCCCCGCCGGATCTCCACGCGGCGCGGGTCAAAACGCGGGGTCGTCTGCTTGTTCATCCCCAAACCGAGGTCGGAGACGAGGAAGACCACGGTTTGGTAAATTTCGGCGAGGTTCAAGGCTTCGGCGGCGAGGTAGAAGGCGTCTTCTACGCTCGACGGGTAGAGGACGATGCGCGGGAAATCGCCGTGGGCGGCGTGCAGGAGGTGGTTGAGGTCCCCCTGTTCGTGGCGCGTGGGCATCCCCGTGGAAGGACCCGCCCGCTGCACGTCTACGACGACCACGGGGGTCTCGCTCTCCCCGGCGAGGGCAATGGCCTCCGTCTTCAACGCGATTCCCGGACCCGAAGAAGTCGTCATCGCCCGTGCTCCGGCAAACGAGGCACCGATGGCAAAGGTAATCCCCGCAATTTCGTCTTCCACCTGCATTACCGCTCCGCCCCGCTTCGGAAGCTTGGCGGCGAGCCATTCCATGATCTCGCTCGCCGGCGTGATCGGGTAGGCGGAGAGGAAGGTGAGCCCGGCCATGTACGCACCGAAGGCAATCGCTTCGTTCCCCGAAAGGTAGAGGCGGTTGGGATCGATCTCCCGCGCGGGAAGGGTCTTTACCTTGTGGGCCAGGTGCTCTTGGGCGATCTCATATCCGCGATCTACAGCCCGCTTGTTCGAGGAGATGACGTCTGCGCCCTTTCTCTTGAACTGCTCCTCGATGAAGTGGTAAAACGCCTCCCGCGGGAGGGAAATGAGCCCGCCGGTGATCCCCAAGGCGATCATGTTTTTGGCGAGCGGGTTCCCCAACTCCGTGGCGATCGCCTTGAGGGGAAAGACGGCGAGGGTGTAGCCGTCCTCTTCGGTCACCTTGGTCCCATCTCCCTCGAGGATTACCACGGCACCGGGCTTTAGCTCCGAACGGTGCACGGGAAGCGTCTCGTCGTCGAAGCCGACGAGGATGTCTACTTTGTCCCCGTGGAAGTGCGTCGGAGTGGGCGTCGCACGCACCTTGAAATCCGTGTGCCCGCCCTTGATCCGACTCTCGAATTGGCGGTACGTGGTCACGTAGTACCCGTAGCGGAAGAGCGTGCGGGCGAGAATCTCTCCCGTCGAGTCGATTCCTTCACCCTGTTG
The DNA here is from genome assembly GCF_003633725.1 of Brockia lithotrophica. Lineage (NCBI taxonomy): Bacteria > Bacillati > Bacillota > Bacilli > Thermicanales > Thermicanaceae > Brockia > Brockia lithotrophica. Next base: position 5,892 of record NZ_RBIJ01000005.1, read on the forward strand.
CCCACCCACCTTCCATTCCAGGGCCGCGAGTTCCATCGACTTCACCCCGCCTCAAGTGTTGTTCCGCCCTTCCCGCAGGGAGGGGCGGTCTGTGTATATGGGAAAGTATAGGGAAACGGCTCCTGTACTGCAACATCTCTTTGGGAAAATTTTTTCTTACCTGCGAGCCTCGCCGGACCGAGGAGCGCGCCCGCAGCCTGCCGCCGGAGCTACCCCGTGTTCCTCAGACCCACGGCGATTCCCCCGATGGTGAAGAGGACCTCCTGCGTGAGGGCGTGGATTTCCGAAGGATCGGCCCCTTCTTCGCGCCGACGGCGGAGGAGTTCGAGGAGCATGACCTGGAACACATTCAGTGGGTCGACGTGCGGATTTCGAAAGGCGATGGAGGCGCGAATGGTCGGAGAACGCTCGAGGAAATCCTTCTGCTCGGTGATCGCGAGAATCGCCTGGCGCGCGAGCTGGTAGTCGCGGGAGATCTCGGCAAAGATCCGCTCGGCTTCCGCAGGATTCCGCGCAAGGCGCAGGTAGCGCCGCGCCGCACCGAGGTCGGCCTTAAGGAGCGCCATCTGCAGGTTGTCGATGAGGGTTTCGAAAAACGGCCAGTGGCGGTACATCTCCCGGAGGCGCTCGAGCCCACCTTCCCGTGCGAGGAAGGAGGCGAGCGCCTCGCCAGAGGCGTACCAAGCGGGGACGAGCTGACGGCTCTGCGTCCAGGCAAAGACCCAGGGAATCGCCCGCAGGTCTTCGAACCCCCGACTCTCGCGGCGGCGGATGGGGCGCGACCCGATCTCGAAGTACTGCAGCTCTTCAAAGGGCGTCGTCTCTTCGAAGTAGCGGAGGAAGTACGGATCGCCGAAGACCGTCTCGCGGTAGCGGCGAAAGGACGTGGCGGCGATCTCCTCCATCGCCTCGCGCCATTCGGGATGGTTTTGCTCGTCAGCCCCGCCCAGGCGGTCGGCGAAGTAGTGGGCGAGCATCGCCGCCGCCGCCTGTTCCAAGCTGCGCAGGGCGATTTCCGGGAGGAGATAGCGGTCGGAAAGCACCTCGCCCTGCTCGGTGAGCTTCATTCCCGAACCACGGAGGACGAGGGGCCGGGAAAGGATGCTCCGGTGCAGGGGAGCTCCGCCCCGCCCCAATGCGCCCCCCCGCCCGTGGAAGAACTTGAAGCGTACGTGGAACCGCTCGCCCAAGGCGGCGAGCTCGACCTGCGCCTTGTAGATGTACCAGTTGGCCGCAAGCGTCCCGCCGTCCTTGCTCGAGTCGGAATACCCCACCATGACCTCCTGGAGATCGCCCCGCGACCTTAGGATGTCCCGATATGCGGAGAGGAGGAAGAGTTCGCGCATGACCTGGGGGGCGCGCCGGAGGTCGTCGATCGTTTCGAAGATCGGAACCACGTCGATGTCGCTCTCGGGAGTTCCGTCGGCGGAGAGGCGCACGAGCCCCGCTTCCTTGGCGAGCAGGAGGACTTCCAAAAGGTCGCTCGGTTCGGTGGCCATGCTCACGATGTACGTGTGCACCGCCTCGCGGCCGTACTCGCGCTGAAGCTCGCGCATGGCTACAAAGACGCGAAACACTTCCTCGGCCTCTGGATCGTAGCTGTAAAACTCCGAGCGAAGGGGGCGAGGGTCGCGAAGCAGGCGGGAGAGAAGCTCGACCTTGACCTCTTCGGGAAGCCGGGTGTAGTCGTCGGCGACGCCAGCCGCCTTGAGGTAGGCGGCCACGGCGCGCTCGTGCCGCGAGCTGTGTTCCCGAATGTCGAGCGAGGCGACGTGAAACCCAAAGAGTTCCACCTGGCGGATGAGCTTGCGCAGCGCCTCGGGCACGCGGCGCTTGGGGTGGTGTGCCTCCATACTCCGGGCAATCTGCCTGAGGTCCTGGAGGAACTCTTCAGCGCCGCGGTAGCGGCCCTCTTCCCCCCGCTCCGTGCGGCGGAGGCGCTCGGCGACGATCCTAAGCTTTCTCCGGTAGATCTCCCGCTTCCCCTTCCACGGGTACCCGTCTTTCAGGTAGCGGGCTTCTTCCTCCTCTACTTGGGCGATGAGCGTCGGGCTCACGGGAACGAGATCGGCCGACGGGCTTAGGCGCATGACCAGGTCTTCCACCTGGGCGAGGTACTTCCGTACGGCGAGTTCCCTGTGGCGTCTGAGCGTTTCCAGCGTCACGTCCACGGTGACGTGCGGATTGCCGTCGCGGTCGCCTCCGATCCACGAACCAAAGCGGATCACCGGGGGTACCTCGAAGCGAAACTCCGGATAGGCGCGGCGGAGCTCGTAGGCGAGCATCTCGTGGACTTCGGGAAGGACGTCCCACAAGGTCACGTCGAAGTAGAAGAGGCCGTGCATGACCTCGTCCAAAACCTTGGGGCGCTCCTCTTTGAGTTCCATCGTCTGCCAGAGGATTACGATCTCGTCGAAGAGGTCCTCTTCGAGGCGCTCCCGCTCGTCCTCCGTGAGGTCCTCGCGGTCGAGGCGGGCGAGGAGCGAAGCGATGCGCCGGTGGCTCTCCAATGTGGTGCGGCGTGCCGCCTCCGTCGGGTGGGCGGTAACCACGAGCTCGAGGGAAAGCGTATACAGGGCCGTCTGAATGCGTTCCGGGGGAACGCCCCGCTCGCGCAACCGGAGGAGGATGTCCCGGATGGAATTCGGCTGTGCCCCCTCCTTGAGGAGGTACTCGCGGCGGCGGCGGATTCGGTGGTTTTGTTCCGCGATGTTCACGAGGTGGAAGAACACGGCAAAGGCGCGGATCACGTCCCGGCGGAGCGTGGGAGAAAGGCGTGCAACGTAGGACCAGAGACGTTCTTCGGCTTCCGGACTCGGGGAGTTTCGCAGTTCGGTGGTGAGGGCGCGGATTTCCCGAAAGGCGCGCACGAGTTCCTCGCCGCCGTGAAAGGCGAGGACCTCCTCGAGGCGCGCGCCCAGGCGGGCTACGTCTTCCAGAAGAGGGCGCAGGCGAACTTCGAGCGCTTCCGTAGTCACGTGTTCACCTCCCCGGAGCCGCGAAGGGGGGAACCCTTCCGCCGTATTTTCTCCCAAATCTCTACGGCAAGGTCGGAAAGCTCGCGAAGGACGTAGATGCGCCGCTGCGTGAGGGGGCGGTTCGTGAGCACCTGAAGGAGGAGGGACACCTCCGAAAGCGGTTTCGCCCTGCCTTCGCGGTCGTACACGTAGACGTGGAGGTCTTCGGCGCCCGCCGCCTTCCCGTTCTTCCCGCGGGAAAAGAAGGTATCCTTGTACGGTACCGTGTCCGTGGAATCGTAGGCTACGGCGTACTCGCGGATTTCCTCTTCCCTCCACCCCGAAAGGGAGGGCGGTTTGCGGCGGAGGAGTTCCTCGAGGAGGGCATCGCGAAAGCGGACATAGACGGGGGGAAGCTCGCCCCCGCTGGGCGACTTTGGGGGGGTACTTTCGAAGGTGGCGGGATCCCCCTCCTCTTCTACGTCCAGCCCGCGCATGGGCCGCCTGGACCAAAGATCCTCCGCGAGCTTTCGGAGGACCGGATCGTCGCACGTACGGCGCACGTCGCTCACAAACGCCCACACGCTTTCGTCCGTAAGGGAGAGGTACGTAGCGACATCTTCGGGGCGGTTCGGTTGCAAATCCCCACGGAGGAAGGCGACTAGCGGCCGATCTACCGTGCATCCCCCGCGCACGGCGAGGTCGCGCGCGCGGCGGAAAAGCGAACGGGCGAGGATTTCCGCACCTCGGGTTGTCTTGTGGAGGTAAACGTGCTTATACATATAGTACCGAGCCATGAAGAAGTCTTCTGCGATGCTCACCCCCTTCTCACGGTCGAGCCCGACCTCGATGACGCCGTGCACGCGTCCCAACCGGAGCGAGTGGATAAGCCACGGCAGATCGAAACGCCCGTAGTGCGCCCCGGTCATATAGGCGTCGCGAACGAGGTAGTCCATGCGGTCTACGTCGAGTTGGCTCGCCAAAAGCTTCCGGAGGGCCGCCTCCCCGGGCTCTTCTTGGGACGCGTTGGCCGCGTGCGGTCGCTCGAGGATGCGCGCGACGGCCTCGGGAAGTTCGGCCCCTCCCGCACGCTCCAGGACTTTGCGCACGTCCGAATCGGAACGCACCACTGCCGCACTCCACATCTCGTGCGGCGCGTGTACGGCGTCTTCAAGGGCGTGCGAAAACGGCCCGTGGCCGACGTCGTGGAGGAGGGCGGCGGCGAGGGCCACCTTTCGCCGCTCGAGCAGAGCCTCGACGGCTTCACGGCCTTCGGGAGAACGCGACCGGAGCTCCGCCAGCTCCTGGTGAAAACGGTCGAGAACGCGGCGCATGAGGTGCGCCACGCCCAGGGAATGAAGAAAGCGCGTGTGTTGGGCACCGGGATAGACGAAAAACGAAAGGCCGAGCTGACGAATGTGATGTAGCCTTTGAAAGGCGGGCGTATCCACGAGGTCGAAGAGGAAGGCGTCTTCGTCGGCAAAGACGATGAGGTCGTGCAGCGGATCGCGAATCGCCCGCACAGCAAACCCTCCTCGCGCCCGCCGGATCCTGCGGGATCTGGGCGGGCGGTGGACAATTCTCCTGCCCCGCGCAGCCAGGGAAGGGGGCTTCCCGATTGAACAACCGACTTCCCAAGCGCATCGTCCTCACCGGCGGCGGAACGGCCGGGCACGTGATGGTCAACGTAGCGCTGATCCCGCACCTCCGCGCCCGCGGCTGGGAAGTACACTACGTGGGATCGCCCGACGGCATCGAACGCGACCTCATCGCCCGCATCGAGCCTCCCGTACCTTACACCGCCGTAAAAAGCGGGAAACTTCGAAGATACCTGGACTACAGGAATTTTATCGATCCCTTCCGCGTCCTGCAAGGAAGCGTCCAGGCCGCGCGCGTCCTCGGGAAACTCCGCCCGCGCGCCGTCTTTTCCAAGGGGGGGTTCGTCGCCGTCCCCGTGGTCTGGGCGGCGGCCCTGCGAAGAATCCCCGTCTTTCTTCACGAATCCGACCTCACTCCCGGCCTCGCCAACCGCCTTTCCCTACCCTTCGCCACGGAAGTGTTCGTCACCTTCCCCGAGAGCGCGGCGTTTTTCCCCCGGAAAAAGAAGGTAGTTCCCGTAGGCCCGATCGTGCGCGAAGAGCTCTTGCGGGGCGATCCGGCCCGCGGGAGGTCGATCTGCCGGTTCTCGTCCCATCGGCCGACCCTCCTCGTGATGGGGGGAAGCTTGGGTGCGGAGCCGATCAACCGCACGCTCCGCGCCGCCCTCCCCCTCCTCGACACCTTTCAAATCCTCCACCTCACGGGCCGCGGGCGCATCGATCCTGCGGTGCGGGCCGTCGGGTACTGCCAGCGGGAGTTCCTCTACGACGAACTTCCGGACGCCTTGGCCGCAGCCGACCTCGTCATCTCGCGCGCGGGAAGCACGGCGATCTTCGAACTCTTCGCCCTGCGAAAGCCTATGCTCCTCATTCCGCTCCCGCGCGGGAAGGGGCGCGGAGATCAGGTGGAAAACGCCCGGTATTTCGCCGATCGCGGGTGGGCGCGCGTACTCCCCGAAGAAGACCTCACGCCGGAACGCCTCACCGAAGAGATCCGCCGCCTCTACCGCGAACGCGAGGCGTACGTTCGTCGCATGGAGGCCGCGGCCGGAAACTTAGGCAACGGCCTCGAGACGATCGTCGCGCACCTCGAAACGCTCGTCCGCTGAAAAAAACGGGTAACCTGTGCACGGGATTCCGTCCCCCCGCATAGGGTGAAAGGGAAATCGCCTACGGGAGGGACGGGGATGGAGGACTTCGTGCGTATCGGCGACCGCTTCCCCGAGATGGAGGTCCTCACCACGCAGGGAACCCTTCGGCTCCCGGAACACTTCCGCGGCAGATGGTTCGTGCTCTTCAGCCACCCCGGAGACTTCACCCCCGTGTGCACGAGCGAGTTCATCTCCTTCGAACGCCATATCAACGAATTCCGCCGCATGAACACGGAGCTCATCGGCCTCTCCGTCGACGAAGTATACGCCCACCTGAAGTGGCTCGAGTGGATCCAACAGAAGTTCGGGATCCCGATCACCTTTCCCGTGATCGCAGATCCCCTGGGACGCGTGGCGAGCCGCCTGGGCATGTTGCCGCGCGGGGGCACCGCAACCGTGCGCTCCGTCTTCATCGTAGACGAAGCGGCGACCGTTCGCCTCATCCTGAACTACCCCGCCGAGGTAGGGCGCAACATCCCGGAAATCGTGCGCGCGGTTCGCGCCCTGCGCCTCGCCACCAGCCTCCACGTATCCACCCCGGCAAATTGGCCGCAAAACGAGATCATCGGCGCCCAGATCTTCCTCCCGCCGCCGCGGACGGGCGAGGAAATCCGCGAGCGCTACGAGCAGATGAAAAAGGGCGAGATTCAGTGCTTCGACTGGTGGATGTGCGTGGCGCAGGCCCAAGACGAAAAAAAGGCGCCTCCAAGCAAGCGGGGAGAGGCGGCCGCGAATCCTTCGTAGGCGCGGCGTCCGGCGAACGGAAAAAGGCCCCGGCCTTTCGGCGCGGGGCCGTTTTCCTCACGTTCACGCGTTTTAGGAAACACCAATTGGCTAGGGGGTTCCCCCGCCGGCCGAGGCGCGGCGGGCGAGGTATTCTTCCAGAACTTCCCCCGTTCGCGCCATCTCCAAAGCCGCCTCGCGACCCACGTACCGAAAGTGCCAAGGCTCAAACACCACGCGCGTCACGCTTTCTTTGCCCCGAGGGTAGCGAAGGACAAAGCCGTACTCCGGCGCGTGCGCCGCAAGCCACTTGCCGAAGGGAGTGTCGGCAAAGGTGGCGTCCATCCCGCGACCTTCTTCCAAGATGTCCGCCGCAAGTCCTGTCTGGTGCTCGCTCGCGCCCGGCGGCGCCACGCTGTAGATGTGGGGCTCATCCGTCCGGTTCCCGTACAGCGTGGCCTGAAGCTCGTAGGAACGGAAACCGGAGACGAGAATGGGGCGAAAGCCGGCCGCCTGGGCGTCGCGGAAGAGGGCCTCGAGCGCACGGGCCGCCTCCGCCCTAAGCAGGGCCCGTTCGTCCCCCCACGCGCTCCGCACGTTCACGCGCACGAGGTCCGGTGGGCGATACCCTTTGGGCAGGCGGTGCTCTGCGTTCACGAGGACGAGGATGCTCTCCCGTTCCGCGGGGGGGATAATCCCAGGCGACGAAGAAGGCTTCTCTGGTGGGGGCGTCGGCGGTTTCGAAGGCGGAGCTTGCGGCGGAGTCTGCGCGGGAGGAGGCTCTGGCCCGGAAGGCGTTTCCCCAGCTCCGGGCTCCGGAGCTTGTGGGGGCGGCGGAGGGAGATCTTGGGATGGGTCCTTCAGCGAAGTATCGGAAGAAGGAGGCGGTACCGCAGGCGGGGGTGTGGTCTCTTCGCCGCATCCTGCGAGCAAGACAAGAGAAAGGAGGAGTGTCCCGATCCCTGGCACCACTCGGATCTTTCTCCTGCCCGCTTCGGCCCCCTCTCTTCCCTTCCTGCGCGGCATCGGAATCCTCCTTACGGAACGTCTTTATCACTTGGAGTATACTCCGAAATCCTCTACTAGGAAACCGCCGCGACCCACTCCGAGACGAAGTGCCTGCGAACGCGCAAGAGACGTGTCTCAGGAGGAGATCAAGGCCGACGCACGAGCGTGAGGGGATCGACGGAGCGCCCGTTCACCCACGTACCGAAGTGTAGGTGAGGGCCCGTGCTTCTCCCCGTGTTCCCTGAGAGGCCGATGGTCTGTCCCAGGGAGACGCGCTGGCCTACCTGGACGTCCACCCGGCTCAGGTGCCCGTAAAAGGAGGTCACGCCGTCGCCGTGGTCGATGCGGACGTAAAGCCCGTACCCTCCGTTCCACCCGGCGTACGTCACCGTGCCGGCGCGAAACGCAAATACGGGCGTTCCCGAAGGTGCCGCGATATCGATACCGTCGTGAAATTTCCATTGTCCGTCAATAGGATCGATCCGCATCCCCCACGGGCTCGTAATCGTTCGGTAGGCGGTGGGAAGAGGCCATACGGATGCCGGACGTGTGTACTCCGCGGCGATGTACGCCGTATTGCCCCGGTATACAATCAGGTACCAGTTGTACGGAGAGCCGCGGACGAGGTGGACGACCTCAACCCGTTCTCCCCACCGCAGTTGGCCCAAGATGGCGTACCCCGTTCCCGGACCGCTGCGGACGTTGAGGACGTCCGCCGTGACCTCGACGACAGGCCATCCGCGGACTACGCGGGTATAGGCCCCGGAAATCCACCCACGCCCCGCCACGTGGTACCACGTGCTTACGCCCTCGATCGTCTGCCCCGACGGGGTGAGGTCGTCTACCGTTACCCTTTGCCCTCGGTATAGGACGCCGACGATGCGCGCGTTTGTCGTCGGCGCTTCGCGAATGTTGAGGGCGTCTGCCGTCACTTCGACCTCCGCCGTAGGGTCAATCGGCGGCCCGTCTGCCCAAACCGGAGCGGGAATGAGAAAGCTCGTCCAAAGCAGAAAAAGTACCATCGCGCTACCCGCTAAGCGCGCCGCCATGCGCCTTCTGTTTCCGGAAAACACCGATCCTACGCCTCCTTTCTTCTTCATCTCGGGATCCATGGAATCCCCAGAATTCATTGTACTTCGCGCATCCGTCCTTTTGTGTAAATTTTTGGTTAAGCACGAGCAAAAAAAAATGCTCCCGGGAAGTCCCTTCCCGGGAGAAAGCGTCGCCTTTTCGTCGGGCAGACGAAAGACAGAACGGCAGAAGGGGCCCAAACTCAGTTCCCTTCGCCCCGCGCGGCGAGGTACTCTTCGAGCACGACGTTTGTTCGCGCCATCTCTTCGGCGGCTTCGCGTCCGACGTATCGGTAGTGCCAAGGCTCGAAGACCACGCGGGTGATCGCTTCCTTTCCTGCAGGGTAGCGGAGGACGAAGCCAAATCGCGGCGCGTTTTCGCTCAACCACCGGGCGAGCGCCGTGTGCGCGAACTCGGGCTGCAAAAGGTACTTCCCGTCTTCTTGGCCCAGATCGACGGCGAGTCCCGTCTGGTGCTCGCTTGCGCCCGGCGGCGCCACGACAAAGACTTCCGGCTCTTCGTCTCGGCCCCCGGTCTGCCGCGCGTAGAGTTGCGCCTGAAGGGCGTAGGAGCGGTATCCCGAAACGAGCACGGGGCGAAACCCTCTCTCTTCCGCGGCGCGAAAGAGCTCTTCTAATGCCCGGGCGGCTTCTCTTCTGAGCAAGCCCCGCTCGTCTCCCTCGGGAATCCACGCCCGCACGGCGGGGCGGACGAGGTCCGGGGGGCGGTACTCGGCGGGCAGACGCCGCGTTGCGTTAACGAGGACGAGAACGCTTTCCCGCTCTTCCGGCGGAACGAACACCCACTTCGGCCGTTCCGCGTCGGAATGGAGGGGTTCTTTGGATTCCCCGGAAGGCGTCCCCGCTCCCTCCGAGGGAGCCGACGGTTCCTCCGAGGGAGCGGGAGAAGGGGAAGAAGCGTCGGACGACCACGACGGAGGGAGATGCGGGGAAATCCGGGCCGAACAACCTACCCCGCAAAAGGAAAGCCCGAAAAGCGCAAGGGCGAGCCCCAAGACCGCCTTCCGGGGGCGTAGGCGCAAAATTCCACCCCCTACCCTACCTGCGCACGCGCGAAAGCGCCGCTTCGTCCGCGATGACCCATACCTCGGGGTGGCGGTGGAGGGCAGAAGCGGGAAGTTCGGGATCGAAATCGCTCAACGATAGGAGTTTGGCCATCGCCTCGGCTTTGCTCTCCCCGCTCGCCAGGAGGATGATCTCGCGGGCGCGGAGGATCGTCCCAAGGCCCATGGTGATGGCGTGCGTGGGAACCTCCTCCGGTCGCTCGAAAAAGCGAGCGTTTGCCCGACGGGTGCTTTCCGTAAGCTCGACCACGTGCGTCCGGCTTTCCAGGGGAGTTCCCGGCTCGTTGAACCCGATGTGCCCGTTCGGGCCGATGCCGAGGATCTGCAAGTCTATCCCACCGGCGGCTTCGATGGCTGCTTCGTAGCGCGCGCACTCCTCGTCGAGGTCGGGGGCGATTCCGCTCGGAATATCCCACCGTCCCGCAGGCAGGTCGATGTGGTCGAAGAGGTGCTCGCGCATGAAATACGCGTAGCTCTGAGGGTGATCGGGAGCGAGGCCGACGTATTCGTCGAGGTTGAAGCTCCGGGCCTCGCGAAAGCTCAGCTTCCCCGTCTGAACGGCGGAAACCAAACGTTCGTACAGGCCCACGGGGGTCGACCCCGTTGCCAACCCCAAGGTGAGCTTCGGGTTGGCCGACATGCGCTCGTACACGATCGCAAAGGCTTCGTCGGACATCGCAGCGTAGTCCTTGACGCGGATGAGGCGCATCTCCTTCGCCCCCTACCCATTCCGAATCGGTCCCCGGAGGACCACGACGAATACTTTACGCCTCCCGAGGTCGGGTGAAAAGGGGGAATTTCGCAAAAGAAAATTCTGTGTTTCGGGGACGATGGGGGGGCATCTACACGAGTCGACCGAACGGGCGATCGGCGAAAAAGGGGCGCTCCACGCGAACAATCGTCGCGCCCCCTACCACCATCTCGCCCTCGTAGAGGACGAGGGCCTGGCCCGGCGTGACCGCCCATTGGGGGGTGGCAAAGCGAAGGTATACTCGGGTTTCGTCGGCGTCGAGGACTACGGCCTCCGCCTCCCGCTGGCGGTAGCGCGTGCGCGCGGCGAGGCGCGTTCCAGGGGCGGGTATTTCTCCGGCGGTCCACACGGCCTCCTCCGCCTCCAACCCGACGGCAAAGAGGGAAGGGTGTTCCCTCCCCTGGGCGACGTAGAGAATTCGGCGATCCACGTCTTTGGCGGCGACGTACCAAGGACCTCGCTTGCGACGTCCGCGGCCGCCGAGGCGCAACCCCTTTCGCTGCCCGTGGGTATAGAAGTGCACGCCCTCGTGCATGCCGAGGAGTTCTCCGTCGTCTACGTCGCGTATTTCCCCCGGGGCTTCCGGGAGGAAGGCGCGGAGAAACGGGCGCATGTCTTCCTCCCGACCGACAAAGCAGAGCCCCACGGAGTCCGGCTTCTCCGCCGTGGGAAGTCCTACAGAACGGGCAAGGGCGCGTACCTCGCGCTTCCGCCACGTTCCCAAGGGAAAACGGAGAAAGGGGAGCACGTGCGGCGCAAGCGCGTAGAGGAAGTACGACTGGTCCTTCGTTTCGTCGACGCCCTTGTAAAGGGCAAGGGCTCCGGCCTTTCTCGGGTGGGGAAGAATGCGCGCGTAGTGTCCCGTGGCGAGGAATTCGGCCCCCCGTTCGAGGACGTATTCGAGGAGGAGGCCAAACTTGACCTCGCGGTTGCAGAGGACGTCCGGGTTTGGGGTAAAGCCCTTCCGATAGGCGTCGAGGACCGGCGCAAGAACGCGTTCGCGAAAGGCTTCCGTAAAGCGCACCTCTTCTACGGAGATCCCGAGAAACTCCCCGACGCGGCGAACGTCGGCAAAGGAGTCCGCGCCGCACGTACCGCCGCAGGGAGCGTCCCAGTTGCGCATGTGCACGCCTCGGACCTCGTAGCCTTCCTCGCGCAAAAGGTACGCGACGACGGAAGAGTCCACCCCCCCGGAAAGGGCGACGGCAGCCCAACCGCTTCCGCTCTTCAGCCGATCTCACCTGCCCGTTCGGCAGCACTCAAGGTATACCACCCGAACCCCACGGTCCCCGGACCTACGTGTGCGGCGATGACCGGCGGAAACGTGCGGAGGACGAGCTCGACTTTGTCGCCGTAACGCCCCCGCAAATCTTCTACCCAGCGGCTCGCCTCTTCTGCCATGGCGCAGTGGATCACACCCACGCGGGCGAAATCGACATCTGCCAAAGCGCGGTCAAGTTCTGCAAACACGCGCGCCTTCGCACGGGCGAACGTTCGTTCCTTGTCGAACGGGACGAGTTTCCCGTCCTCAAAGGTGATGATCGGCTTGATGCGGAGGAGTGAACCTACGATGTACTCCGCACGCGTGAGGCGGCCTCCGCGGTGCAAATGGGAGATGTCGTCTACGACGAAGAGGGCGCGCAGGCGCGACGCCACCTCGTTCATCCAGCGGACGACGACTTCCACGGGCTTTCCCGCCCGGTGAAGGCGCATCCCCTCTTCGAGGATCCATACCATGGGGTGGACAGTCATCTTGGAGTCCACGGCGTAGAGGGGAAACCCGACCATCTCCGCTGCCTTCACCGAAGTCGCCCAAGTTCCGCTTAAGCCAGAGGAAATGTGGACGGCGATGCCTAGGTCGTAGGAGGCTTTGAGGCGCGTGTAGAGCTCTACGAATTCCCCGATCGTAGGTTGGGTCGTCGTCGGCAGGACGCGCTCTTCTCGGAGGCGGCGGAGGAATTCCTCTTCGCCGATGTCGAGGTTTTCCCGGTAGGCCTTTTCTCCAAAGACGACGGACAAGTAGACGATGTGCACGTCGTTCGCGCGGGCGAATTCGGGGTCGATGTTCGACGTGGAATCGATGATCCACGCGATGCGCTCGCCCATGGAGTCACCGTCCTTCGACAGGCATTCGTTCGCAGCGCGAAACTCTGGGTTCACGGTGGAGCTTGGTTTGCGCTGGCGATGCGGTTGCGGCCCCGGCGCTTCGCCCCCAGGTACATGGCCCGGTCGGCACGGTGGATGAGGCCGGCAACGTCATCGGCATGTTCGGGAAACGTGGCAACCCCGATAGACACCGTCACCCGGGGCGGATCGAGATCGGGGGTGGGAGAGGGAAGCTCGAGTCGGGCCACCCCGCCGCGCAGGCGCTCGGCGACGCGCAACGCCGCAGCGTGGTCCGTTCGTGGCAAAAGTACGAGGAACTCCTCTCCCCCGTATCGGGCGAGGACGTCTTCCTTGCGCGTCATTCCCTTGAGGAGCGCTGCAAGCTGGCGGAGAAGTTCGTTCCCCATCTCGTGCCCGTACGTGTCGTTAAAGCGCTTGAAGAAGTCGATGTCGAGGAGGAGGAGGCTCACCTGCTCGCCCCGCTCACGCGCCGCCCGAAGCACGCGTTCGCCGATCTCGCGGAAGGGGCCGAAGAGGAGAAATCCCGTGAGGGCATCGCGCTGCGTTTCGGCTTCTTCCTCGAGTAGGTGGCGTACCCGGACGAGGACGTCCTCCAGAAGTCGGGCCGCAAAGCGCAAACGCCGCTCTTCGCGAGACGTGAACGGGCGGAAAGACGGGCGCAAAAAGACGAGCGTACCCCCATCTTCCCACCGGGCGGCGAGGACAGCGTAAGGGCCTACGACGGTTTGAAGGAGGAAACGCCGGACTTGGCCGCGGCTTAAGCTCCCGCTTTCGAGAACTCGAGACTGCAATTCGCGGCAGAAAACCCCTTCGCGGTCTCTCCCCCACCCGAGGGCGTCCGCGTGCTTCCCGACGTAGCACTCGTCGCCTTCGGAAAGGTAGAGAGAAAAATCGAAGGGAAAGATCTTCTCGAACTCCGCAAAGGCCCGCGCGACAAACCTCTCTTCGTCGGGGGAGGAGTGAAGTTCCGCAAGAAGGCGGTGCAGGCGTGCGTATACCTCTGCCTCTTCTCGCCAAAGGTTCCACGTAAGGGCTCCCCCTGCGGCAAGCGCCAGAGCTCCCCCGCCCAAACACGCTAGAGAAAGCACTCCGGGTTCCATGGCCCGATGCCTCACGTCTTGCCCGCGGCGTCGCTTTCGCCGACGCGGCGGACGTAGTGGAGGGCTTCGATGGCGAGCTTGGTTCGCTCGCTGATGTTCAACTTGATCCGAATGCTCGCAAGGTGGTTCTTGACCGTCTTTTCGCTGATCCCGAGCCGTTTGCCGATCTCCCCGTTGGACAGCCCTTCGGCCATGAGGAGGAGGATGTCGCGCTCGCGCGCGGTTAGGCGTTCCCATCGTTCTCCAAGGACAGAATCTCGTTCGGCGGGAGAAGGAGCGCTGCTCGCGCGCGCCGGGCGCTCTTGAAGCGAAAGACGGCGAAGCTCAGCGATCACGTACCCGGCGAGCCGCGGATGGAGGTACGCACCCCCGGCGTGTACGGCGCGCACGGCGGAGACGAGCGTCTGGGCGTCGATCTCCTTGAGGAGGTAGCCGTCCGCCCCGGCAAGCAAAGCGCGTCGCACGTACTCCTCGTCGTCGTGAATGGAGAGCACGATCACGCGCGTGGGAAGTTGCAGGGCTCGGATCTTACGCGTGGCCTCGATTCCGTTCATTTCCGGCATGTTGATGTCCATGAGGACGACGTCGGGGGTGAGAAGCGCCGCCTTGTCTACGGCCTCGTGGCCGCTTCGGGCTTCCCCCACGATCGTAAATCCCTCTTCCTGGCCCAAGATGTGGCGCAACCCCTCGCGGAAGAGGGCGTGGTCGTCCGCCAAGAGGATCGTAATGCGCTCATTCACGCAGGAACCCTCCTTCATTCGCCGACGTCCCTCGGGATCTCCACCGTCACGATTGTCCCGCGGCCGGGCTCGCTCAGGACGTTGGCCTTCCCACCGACGAGCTTTGCGCGTTCGACGATTCCCATGAGTCCGTACGTCCCCCGCCCATCCCGCACCTTTTCGGGTACGAACCCCCTTCCGTCGTCGGCTACCGTTGCCCGAACGACGTGGGGGAGAAACGCGATCTCCACGGAGACGTTCCGCGCCTCTGCATGCTTGATCGCATTGGCCACCGCCTCTTGCACGATGCGAAACAAGGCGATCTCCACGGGACCGGACAGGCGTTGCTCTTCGCCGACGACGTGGAGTTCCACGGCAGGAAACCCCTCACGTCGGTACATCTCCAAATGCTTGGATAGGGCGGAAACGAGGCCAAGGTCGTCGAGATGCATGGGCCTTAGGTCGTAAATCACCTTGCGCACGTCGGCGAGGGCGGCGCGCAAGATTTCCCGGAGAGAACGCAACTCCTCTGCGGCGAGGGCGGCATCGCCTTCGCGGATTCGCCTTTCCACCAGTTCGACCTTGAGCAGGGCGAGGGCCAAACTTTGGGCGGGGCCGTCGTGAATGTCGCGGGCTATACGACGCCGTTCTTCTTCCTGCGCCTCGATTACCTTAAACCCGAAGAGCTGCCGCGAAAGGGCCGACTGAACTGCCTCGGACATGCGCGCGAGGTCGCCCTTGAGATAGTCGAGCACCACGCTCATCTGGAGGAGGATGGACTCCGCCTTGTCGATCGTGCGCAAGAGGTTCTTGTACCGCTGTTCGAGCTCGTCACGGCGCTTTCGCAGGAGCTTTTCGCGTTCCTGTCCGAACTGGAGCGTCGCGAGCATCTCGCTCGCCGCCTCGTACGCCTCGCGGATGTCGCGTTCCGAGTAGCGGGAAAAGTTCCTGCTCACCTCGACGAGGCGCTGGCGGAGCTTGCGGTATTCCCGCTCGCGTCGGTCGTTTTCGGCGATGAGGAACTCGATCTCCCGCTTGAGCTTTGCGAGTTCCTCTTCGACGGTCCGGCTTTCTTCCCGCGCCTGCTCCGCGATGTCGAAGACCTGGGCCTTTGCCGCCTCCATCGTGCGCACGGTGTGGTCGAGGATGCGCTCCAGCGTTTCCAGGGCAGGAAACGTCCCTTCCTCCATCCCGTTGCCCCCGCAGCATGCCTTTGTGCACGATTCTACCACAAGTGCCCGCCCGGGCGGCAAAAGGCCAGAATGAGAAAGCCCGGCACGTGTCGTGCCGGGCGGGGGATGTGCCACAGCCTTGGAGGAACCCTTTAGCGACCCCCACGGGCCGAAAGCCAAGCCTCGGCCGCGCGGCGGAGTACCTCGGCGCGGTCCGTCCGTTCCCACGGGACGTCCAGGTCCTCTCGGCCGAAGTGCCCGTAAGCCGCCAGGTTCCGGTAGATCGGCCTCCGCAGGTCGAAGTCGCGGATGATCGCGCCGGGGCGGAGGTCGAAGTGTTCGCGCACGAGCTCGACGAGCTTCGCATCGGGAATGCGGCCGGTGCCGTACGTATCCACGCGGATGGAAATGGGATGCGCCACGCCGATGGCGTAGGAAATCTGCACCTCCGCGCGGTCCGCAAGACCTGCAGCGACGATGTTCTTGGCGACGTAGCGGGCGGCGTAGGCCGCAGACCGGTCGACCTTCGTCGGATCCTTGCCGGAAAACGCGCCGCCGCCGTGGCGGGCGTATCCGCCGTAGGTATCTACGATCACTTTGCGTCCCGTCAGGCCGGCATCTCCCTGAGGCCCCCCGATGACGAAGCGCCCGGTCGGGTTGATGAAAAAGCGCGTACGCTCGTCGAGGAATTCCCGGGGGATCACCGGCCCCACGACGTGCTCGAGCAGGTCCTCCTTGAGCACTTCGTACGGAACGTCGGGGTCGTGCTGGGCCGAGATGACCACCGTATCGATACGCACGGGGCGATGGCCCTCGTATTCTACGGTCACCTGGGTCTTTCCGTCGGGACGAAGGTACGCGAGAAGGCCGCTCTTCCGCACCTCCGCCAGGCGACGGGCGAGGCGGTGGGCCAAGTCGATAGGAAGCGGCATGAGCGTCGGCGTTTCGTTTACGGCGAAGCCGAAGACCATACCCTGGTCTCCCGCCCCGATGCGCTCGGCTTCGTCTTCCGCTCCTCGGTCGCGCGCTTCCCACGCACGATCCACACCCATGGCGATGTCTGGCGACTGCTCCTTGAGCGACACGAGGACGGCACACGACGTCGCGTCGCAGCCGTACGCGGGATCCGTATAGCCGACTTCGTGGATCACCTGGCGCGCGATGTTGGCCACGTCTACGCGCGCCTTCGAGCTGATCTCCCCGAAGATGAAGACGAGTCCGCCCGTGGCCACCGTTTCGCAGGCGACGCGGGCGAAAGGATCTTCGCGCAGGTATGCGTCGAGCACCGCGTCGGAAATCTGATCACAGAGTTTGTCGGGATGGCCCTCGGTGACGGACTCGGAGGTGAAGTAGTGCCGTTCACCCGTGTCCACAAAGATCCCTCCTCTCGTTACTTCTGTTGTTCTCTCGCCCTCCTCGCAAGTATGCGCAAACGAATTGCGAACGCGATCTCTTTGGGGGGAGAAGTCGCGTCAAGTATAGTCAAGCCCTTCGGGGGTGTCAAGAAAGAGGCGGGGAGCTCTCTCCGGCGGTCGAAGAGGGAGGACGGTCGAGAAAGCGCGTCGAAAAAATCCCCGCTTCGTAGAGGAGGATCAAGGGCACGGCCCCCGAAAGGTGGGCCAAGATGTCCGGCGGGGTGATCATGGAAGCCGTTACGTACAGAATGAAGTAGGCGTACTTTCGGTAGCGGCGGTACACGGCGGGCTTTACCCATCCCAGGCGGGCCAAGGTGTACATGACGAGCGGCGTCTCGAAAAAAAAGGCCATGGGAAGCGACAGGCCCACCATGAAGGCGAAGTAGCGCTGCACGCTGTAGTACGGCTCGATGTGGAACGCCTGACTCAAAGTCAGGGTGAAGCGAAACAAAAACGGAAAGAAGACAAAAAGCCCGAAGAAGAGCCCAAGGACGAAGAGGAAAAAGGCGATGAACACGTAGCGAAACCCGCGGAAGGGACGTCCCGTGACCGAAGCGTAGACGAAGAGGGCCTCGCGAACGACAAGGGGGATGAGGCAGGCGATGGCGATCACGTTGCTCAGGAGGAAGTACACCTGAAAGCCGTCCATGGGGGCAAGCACGTAGAGGGTGATCTCAGGGCGAAAGAGCCGATACAGGTGCGGAGCCCCGAAGAACCCGAGTACGAGGAAGGCCGCGTACCCTACGAGGAGACGGATGAGCGACTTCCTCAACGCCGGGCCGTATAGGCGGAGCCATTCTGCCAGGGACTCCCGACCTGCGGCCACGATGTCGCGGCGGAAGCGCCGCCGGAGATACCGTTGCCCGGCCCGCACGAGAAGTTGCCAGGGCATGACCCTTCCTCCTTCTCCGCCGCTGCGCCGGCTAGGCGGGAAATTCTTCGCGCGCCAAAGCGAGGGCGCCGAGCACCCCCGAACGATCTCCCAAGGCCGGCGGCACGAGGTACGTCTCCGCGTGCATTGGGGCGTCGAAAGAAGTATACCCCGCCAGAAGAGCGGAGAACTTGGCGCGTACCAGCCGAAGCACGACCGGACGGCTTCCTACTCCGCCTCCGAGGACGATCCTCTCGGGGGCGTAGGCGTACGTCACCGCAAGGAGGCCGTGGGCGACGTAGTGGGCGACCGTGGGCCATACGGGGTCGTCTTCGGCGAGTTCTTCGCCCCGCCTTCCCGTCCGCCGTTCCACCGCAAAACCAGAGGCCAGTCCCTCCCAGCAAGACCTGTGGTACGGACATGCTCCGGGAAAATCGTCCCCATCGGCACGCGGGAGAAAGATGTGTCCGAACTCCGGGTGCCCGCCTCCGCCGACAAACCTACCCCGCTCTACGTAAGCCACGCCGATCCCCGTCCCTACCGTGACGTAGGCGAGGGAACGAAGTCCGACCCCAGAACCGAGGTGCAGCTCCCCCCACGCGGCGGCGGCGACGTCGGTGACCACGCGCACGGGGGCGCCGAGGACCTCTTCCAGGCGGGCACGCAAGGGAAATCCCTGCCAACCGGGCTTCGGCGTGGCCCGGAGCACACCGTAGTCCGGGCGTTCCGGAACGACGCCGACGGGGCCAAAGCTTCCCAGCCCCACGGCGACCAACGGATATGCGGCGAGCGTTTCCGCAACGCGACGGACGGTCCGCTCGGGATCTTCCGTTGGGATGCGGCATGTGCAGAGGGGAGGACCCGACCGTCCGCCTACGGCGAGGAGCCACTTCGTCCCCCCGGCTTCGATGCCCGCCCAATACCTACCTACCATCCCGCGCACCCCCGGGAACGACTGCGGCCGCGGAGCTACTCCCGCGCCGAACGACCCCGCCCACTTCCCCGCGGAGAAAGCTCCTCCCGCTCGCGGCGAATGCGTTCCTCGAGGAAGCGGAGCAAGGGAGCCCTCAGGTCTTCCCGCCGCAGGGCGAATTCGATGGAAGTGATGAGGTAATCGAGCTTCTCGCCTACGTCGAAGCGCTCGCCTTCGATCACGTACGCGTATACCGCCTCGTGTTCGTTGAGGCGGGCGATGGCGTCCGTGAGCTGGATTTCGCCGCCCCGCCCCGGAGGAAGTTCGTCGAGGATGGCGAAAATACGCGGCGTGAGGACGTATCGGCCTACGATCCCCAAATTCGAAGGGGCTTCTTCCGGGGAGGGTTTCTCCACGAGCCCTTCCACGGCGTAAAGCCCGGGAGCGATTTCCTTCCCGGCAATCACCCCGTAGCGATGGATTTCTTCCGAAGGAACCGGACGCACGGCGAGGATCGAGGCGCGGTACCGCTCGTAAAGGTCGAGGAGTTGGCGGAGACCCGGCTTTTCGGCGACGATGAGGTCGTCGCCGAGAAGCACGGCAAAGGGTTCGTCGCCGACGAATTTCCGCGCCGACCATACGGCATGCCCCAACCCTCGGGGTTCCTTTTGCCGGATGTAGTGGATGTCCGCTAGTTCAGAAGAGCGGAGGACCTCCTTGAGGAGGTCTTCCTTCCCTCGGGCCCGCAAAATCGCCTCGAGTTCCAGGTTGCGGTCGAAGTGGTCCTCGATGGCCCGCTTTCCCTTTCCGGTCACGACGATGATGTCCTCGATGCCCGATGCCGCCGCCTCTTCGACGATGTACTGGATCGTCGGTTTGTCGACGATGGGAAGCATCTCCTTGGGCATGGCCTTCGTCGCGGGAAGAAAGCGCGTCCCCAGGCCAGCCGCAGGAATGATGGCCTTGCGCACCTTCATCGGGCATCCACCCCTTCGGAAGCTCGAGCCTCTCGGGGGACGAGGCCGAAGGAAAGTTCGCCCTCGGCAGCAACTTCCCCCTCTACACTCGCCTTTCCGTATCCCTTTCCGGCCCTACCGCGCTGCCAGAGGAGCTCGACCTCCAGACGTAGGACGTCGCCGGGAACCACGGGGCGGCGGAAACGAAAGCGGTCGATCCCGCCGAACATCGCGAGCAGATTTCGATCCCTTTGGCTTTCGAGGACGAGGAGCGCACCCACCTGCGCAAGAGCTTCGACGACGAGCACACCGGGGTACACGGGGTACCCGGGGAAGTGCCCGGAGAGAACCGGATCGCTCATGGAAACCGCCTTGATCCCCACGGCACGCCGCCCGGGATCCAACTCGAGAATTCGGTCCACGAGGAGAAACGGCGGACGGTGGGGCAAAATCTCCGTGATCCACGAGACATCCCGCACGCGCATCGACTCCCTTCCCGATCCGGATGGAAACCGCTCAAAGCGACGTGAGAAAGCGGAAGAGGTGCCCCCAGGTACTCCCAGAAAAGAATCCGAGGACGGACCCCTTTCCGAAAACGACGTACCCGAGAAACACCCCGCCTACGAAGGCGAGCGTCCAGACGAGGAGGACGGCGAGCGCCGCAACCCTCCCCCAACGAATTTGCCTCCGGGGGGAGCGCCCCTGCGGGGGTGTACGCGACGGAGGACCCGACGTCGCCTGTGGCATCGCATCTACCTCCGAACGAGATCGGCGGCCATCCCCGCAAAGGCGTCCGCAACGCCCAACGTCCGGGCCGCCAGGGAAAGGTAGCGCGCCGCGGGAAGCGTTCGGGCGAGCACTTCCGCGTCGCCGGGAACCCCACGAACTCCTTGGCGAACAGCCACGGGAAGCGAAAACTCGAGAACGCCTGCGCCGGACGCGTAAAGGCCGTCCCCTATCGGGCGCAAGGCGTCGGGATTGGCAAGGCGTCCCACGGCAATGCGCGCGAGGAAGCGTTCGCCCCCTCCCTCCCGTACGAATACCCTTCCTTCTCCGTCCACGCGAAATGCCGCCCCGGGAGGAAGGACGAGCGGCTCGCCACCCTCCGCGAGCAAAACGTACCGCCCTACCGCGAGGCGATCTCCGTCCGCACCGGGAATACGCGTCAGGGAAAGGGTGGGGGCGTACACCACCTCACCCCCGTCCGTCGACCGAAGGGCGAACCACCCCCCGTCTTCGGCAAAGAGGTCGGTTGCACTTCCGGTTTCCACGGGAATTCTCCGATCTTCCCCAAGCGGCGTAGCGGCCAAGCGGATCCCCGCGCCCAGGTACACACCGCGCGGGTCGCTTTCCGGAGGCAAGAGGGTAAACCGAAGTCCGGGGTTTTCTTCGAGAACCGCCTCCCGCGGCAGCGCCCCGGGGGTGTCGAGGTTGGCGATGCGGTGCGCGAGAACGTCGAGCTGGCGATAGCCGGCAACCAATCCCTGAACGGACAGTGCGAAGCTTCGCTCCACGGGTAGAGGCCCCCTTCTCCTCTTCTCTCCCACATCGGGGATTCCTTCTTCGGGCCGAGGATCCGATTACCAGCGTCCGGCGGCGTCGGAAAGCCGTTGCAGGGCTTCGTAGGCAGACGCAAGGCTTCTGCCGCTGAATTCGGCAAACCTCAAGTTCGCCATGAGGGCCGGGAGCTCGCGCCCGAGGTCGACGTTGGAGCCTTCGTACACGCCGTTCCGTACGGTAACCCCCTCAGGAGGAAGCCAAGGCCCTCCGACCGCTACGTCCGTCAGGCGGAACACGCCGCCGCCGACGCGGTCGAGGCTTGCGAGGGGCGCTGGAGCCTCGCCTCCCAAGGATACCACGCCGAGGCGAACGATCCTCCCGGAGACGTCGAGGATGCCACCCGGACCAACGGTGAACGCCGCACCGCCGAGGTAGATCGGATTGCCCGCGTCATCCGCGACGCGCAGTCCGCCTGGGCCGTAGAGGAATCCGTCTTCGCCCGGGACGAAGCGCCCATCTCGCGTGGCGTACAGGTTGCCCTCGGGGTCCACGAGGAGGAAAAAGGGGACCGCACCGGCGGGACGTAGCGCCTCACCTTCAAACGCGAAGTCCAGCGGACGACCCGTCTCCACGAGGGGGCCGGGGGTGAACCGCGACCTTGTACCCGCCACGTACGCCGAAAGCACGCCTTCGCCGAGCGGGCGACGGGTCCGACGGATTTCTTCGAAGAGCACGGCCGCAAAGCCGCGAACGACGGGATCTTCCGTCCGGTAGCCGGGAGTATCGGCGTTTACGAGGTTGTGCGTGAGAATCTCGCCCCTCCGCATCCCGAGGAGAAAGCCCGCCGTTGCGGCGTCTGCACCCCTGAGCACGTCCTTCCCTCCCCTAGCGACCGCCGCGCGGCCGCATGAGCTTGTCCATCTGCTCGAGGAGGACGCCCGTGCCACGGGCGACGGCGGTCATGGGATCGTCGGCGATGAACACAGGAACCTTGAGCTCCTCTGCGAGAAGCCGGTCCATCCCCGCGATCAGGGCTCCTCCCCCGGTGAGCAGAATCCCCCGGTCGATGATGTCCGCGGCGAGCTCCGGCGGCGTCCGCTCGAGGACCGAACGCGCCGTCGCGACGATCTCCTCCGTGGCCTCCCGCAAGGCGGTACGCACTTCCTCGGAAGTGATCATCACCGTCTGCGGCAAACCCGTCACCATGTGCCTTCCGCGCACCTCGAGCGAGGCGTTGCGCACGCCGGGATAGACCTCGCCGATCTCGATCTTGATCGTCTCCGCTGTACGCTCTCCCACGAGCAGGCGATGTTTGTTCCGCAGGTACTGCATGATCGCCGCGTCGAACTTATCCCCCGCGACGTTGATCGACGCCGCGGCGACGATGTCGCCCATGGAAAATACCGCCACGTCCGTGGTACCGCCGCCGATGTCGATCACCATGTTTCCCGAAGGTTGGAAGATGTCCAGCCCGGCGCCGATTGCGGCCACTTTGGGTTCTTGTTCGATCCATACCTCGCGCGCTCCCGTCCGCTCGATCGTCTCGCGAATCGCCTTTTGTTCTACGGGTGTGATGTTTGTCGGCGCGCAGACCAAAACGCGCGGGCGGCGAAAGAACCCGCGCAAACCCACGCGTTCCAAAAACGTAGCCAACATCTTTTCCGTAACCTCGAAGTCGGCGATCACCCCGTCGCGCAACGGGCGCACGGCGACGATGTTCCCCGGGGTTCGCCCGACCATGCGGTAGGCTTCTCTTCCTACGGCCAAAACCTCCCCGCTTTCCGAAAGGGCGACGACCGACGGCTCGTCGAGGACGATCCCTTTCCCGCGCTGGTAGATGAGGACGTTGGCCGTACCCAAATCAATGCCGATGTCCCGCGTGATCACGCGCGGCGGCCTCCCCCATGCGCGCGTTGCGAAGAAGGCGCGCACATCCTCCCCAGTATACGATCAGTATAGCGCAAGAAGAAAAAAAAGAAAAACCGGGGCCGCCTACCGCGAATCCTCCTGGACTTCCCCGTAGGCTTCCCCGAGAACGCGTTCGCGTTTATACTTCCTCCGCGTCGCCTCTCCGCCCCGGAGGTGCCGAATCTGTTTGTGGTACTCGAGAATTTCTCGGACTTCTTTCCACAACTCGGGGTGGATTTCCGGCAGGCGTTCGGTGAGGTCCTTGTGTACGGTACTCTTGGAAATGTCGAAGTCCTTGGCGATCGCCCGCACAGTCTTCCGCGTCTCGATGAGGTGCTGGGCGATCTTCAGCGTGCGTTCTCGGATGTAATCATGCAAACCCCTCGCCTCCCTCGCCCCTCGGACCCCGCGAGTTGCTACAGTATATGGGCCCCGCAAAATGCGTAGACCTCCGTTCTCCGAAGGTACAGAGGGTCACGAGCGGGGGAGCGGAGGGAGGAGGGCCGCAGGATTTTCCGGACGATCGCCCTTCCGTACTTCAAAGTGGAGGTGGACGCCCGCATCCTTGTCGAACGCCGCGGTCCCCGCCGTACCGATCGCCGTGCCGCGTTCTACGGCGTCGCCGACCTTGACCTTGACCTCCGCAAGGCTCTCGTAGACCGTCGTACGTCCGTCTTCGTGGGCGATCCATACGACGTACCCGACGAGCGGGTCGCGTTCGGCGCGGACGACCTTTCCGGGGGCTGCCGCGAGTACGGCAAAGGGCTTCCCGTCCTTGCGCGCCAAATCGATCCCGCGATTCGGATAGTAGCTTCCCGCAAAAGAGACGAGGGCCTTCGCTCGGTCGGCGTCGCTCAGGTGTTCGTCGTCGTAGTAGGGACGGACGACCGCGATCTCCTCTTCGGCGGACACGGGCCAAACGTACGCCCCTGCTTCTTCCGCGGTGGGTACCACATGCGCCTCCTCGGAAGACGGACCTTGCGCCTCCTCAACGGTCCGGGGAGATTCCCCCGTCTGCGGGACGAAGGCCTGCTTCCCCGTCCAGAACACGAGGCTCAAAAGGAGGGCCGCGGCTCCCAGGTACACGGCCGGAAAGAACCACTTCTGTGCGGGCAGGCTGCGGAAGGTTCGCGCAAGGCGCGAAAGCATGCGGTCTTCGCGTCCGTTGCCTCCTGCGGCGTGGGCGGTCGAAGAACTTTGCCCACTTTCTTGCGTCTCGCGTGCGTGTTCCTTGTCCACGGAGCATCACCTCACACCCCATCTTGGACAAGGAACAGAGGGTTTAAACCTCCCCGAACCTTTCCCCGCGCCTGCACCGCACATCTCTTCGGATCTTACGGCGTTCGAGGGGGCTCCCGGGTGGCCACCGCCCCCGCAGAGCCGATGCGGGTGAGCGCCGTACCCGGATAGTAGTACGCGAGAATCGCCTCGTACGTCTTTCCCCCGCGGGCGAGGCGTTCCGCCCCCCACTGGCTCATCCCCACGCCGTGCCCGTGGCCGTACGTATCCACGATTACGGCATCGCCTTCGACGCGCATGCGGAAGGTCGCCGAAGGCAAGCCGAGCCGGCGGCTCACCTCCTTGCCGGCCCATTCGCGGGAACCGATGCGGATGCGCTTCACCTGTTTGCCCGCCGTCTCTTCGACAACCACGACCCGGGCGAGCTCGTCCACGGCAACCTCAAGCTTCTTTGCCACCTCCGCACGGGAAAATCGAAAGACCTTGTGGTATGTCGGCGCCTCTCGATCCCAAGGAGAAGGAACGCTGCGCAGGTAGGGGCGATCGCCGCCGAACACGTCTCGGGCGTCGTCCGTCTGGCCGTTGCTCACGGCAAAGTACAGGGTTTCCGCAGGGGTGCCCTTGTACGTGAGGATCTCCCCTTCCGTGGCGCGCACGGCTGCCCATACCTTTTCGTCGTACGTGGGGTACGCCTCGCCCCACTTTCCCCTGCGGATGGCCTCATCGTGGTAGACTTGGTCCCAGTCGTCGTCGCGCAGGGCAGACTTTGTTGCCGCCGTTCCCGCGAGCCCCAAACGGTACACGGCGTACGTTCGTGCGGCGACCGCCTGTGCCTTGAGCGCTTCGGGCGAGAAACTCGCGGGCATTTCCCCGGCGACTACGCCCGCGACGTACGTTTCCAGGGCCACCTGTTCTACGCGTTTGCTCTGGGTGCGAAAGACGGATACGACAAGATCCGGAGGCGCGTGCTCATCCGATGAGTCCACGGGAGCGAGGTACACCACTGCGCGCCCCTCGCCCGGAGGAAGGGAAAGGCGAAGCACGTGTGCCCCGATTCCGGCTCCTCCCGCGGCAAAGAGCGAAACGGCGCCGATAAAGAGCCACCTCCGAATTCCCGGATCCCGACGTCGAGGGCTTCGCATGCGTCCACCTCCCCGTACCGAACCCCATACCGGGTACCTACGCGGAAATGGGCGTTCTTAGAACAAAAGCCGGCCGGTTCGAAAGTTCGAACCGGCCGGCACGCATGCTTCCTTGGCCTTTTACGGAAAACCAGATCCGTCCGGGGGAACCGAGCAAAAGGCCGGATCGAGGCTACGTCCCCCGGCCTACGGTTTCCCCCGGAGCGAGGAATCGCGGCAAAAAGAGGGGGGGCGGCTCGGGTGTGAGGTCCTCGTCCTCTATGCGCTCGATCTTGGCCCCGATGCCCTTCAGCTTTTCTTCGAGCCGCTCGTACCCCCGTTCGATGTGCACGATCTCCAGAACTTCCGTCGTCCCCCGGGCGGCGAGTCCAGCGAGTACGAGCGCCGCCCCCGCGCGCAGGTCCGTGGCCCGTACGCGGGCTCCGACGAGGGACGTCCCTTCGACTACGGCCGTACGGCCTTCTATACGAATACGTGCGCCCATCTTCGCAAGCTCGGCGGCGTGGAGGAAGCGGTTTTCAAAGACGGTCTCCGTGACGACGCTTGTACCCGGAACGGTAGCGAGCAGGGCGAGGAACTGGGGCTGCATGTCCGTGGGAAATCCGGGGTACGGTTGGGTCTTCACGTCCACCGGTTTGGGATCCCGCGTGGCCACAATGCGGATCCCGTCTTCGTCCTCCTCGAGGTAGTGCCCCATCTCGCGAAGCTTTGCGATCACGGGGACGAGGTGTTCGGCGATCGCCCCCTCCACGTACCCCTCCCCTCCCGTCAGGGCAAAGGCGACGAGGTAGGTCCCCGCTTCGATCCGGTCGGGGATGGGGAGGTACGAAGTCCCGGAAAGACGAGACACACCCTCTACGCGGATCGTCCCCGTCCCGGCTCCGCGAATGCGCGCCCCCATGGCGTTCAAAAAGTTCGCGAGGTCAACGATCTCCGGTTCCTGGGCGGCGTTTTCGATCACCGTCTCTCCGTGGGCAAGCGTCGCCGCCATGAGCACGTTTTCCGTCGCCCCTACGCTCGGGAAGTCGAAGTAGATCGTCGTCCCGAGGAGGCGAGAGGCGCGGGCGGTCACGATCCCCTGCTCCAGCTGAACTTCCGCGCCGAGGGCTTGAAAGCCCTTGAGGTGCTGATCGATAGGGCGGCTTCCGATGTTGCAGCCGCCGGGTAAGGCGATACGTACCTCGCCCATCCGCGCAAGCAGCGGGCCCATGACGAGTACAGAGGCGCGCATGAGCCCGACGAGTTCCGCCGGGGGTTCGGTGGAGTGGATGGCCCGGGCATCGAGGCGATGGGTCGTTCCGCGGCGTTCGATGCGGACGCCGAGGGATTCGAGAACGGCTTCCATCGTCGCCACGTCGCGCAAGTTGGGAATTTCCTCGAGTTCCGTCGTCCCCTCTTCTGCAAGCAGCGCCGCTGCAAGAATGGGGAGAACCGCGTTTTTGGCCGTTCCTACGCGAATTGTTCCCGTGAGCGGAACCCCACCTTCGATGCGGTACAGGGCCAACGTCGTTCCCCTCCTGCCAGATCTCCTGCCGGCCGTGCACGGGCGGCGGCGCCCATCCAAAAGCGTAGGGGGAAACCTCCTCGAATCATCCGCCAAAGAGGTGGCGCAGGTCCCAAGACCAAAGGAGGTACTGCGCAAAAAAACACGACAAAACCGCCGCAAGCGCCAAGGCGAAAAGCGCCCGGAGCGTGCGTGTGCGGCGGGAGTGGGGGTCTTTTACGAAGTTCTCCCAACGGACGGCATCGACCGCCCAGAACGCGGCGACGACGAAGACGAGGGCGGCGAAGATGTTTACGAGGGCAAAAACGCCGAGGATCCGCAGGTCCACGAAAAGCCCTCCCTGGACATATTATACGGTTTCGTACAGCGGGGGGAAACCGCCCTTCCCCCATGCGCGAAAAAAGAGGCGGTGGAAGGGAGGTCCTCCACCGCCTCGAACTACCACGTGACTGCGCCTAAGCACCGAACATCCACGTGAGCGCTTGAAAGAACGACTCCGGCCACACTCCGCCGAGAAGCGTACCGATCGCCGTGAAGACGAGGACGGCGGCCTGTGGCCACGGAAGGGCGACGGGTGCCTCACTTTCTCCTTCGCGCATGAAGATCATACGCAAAATCTGGAAGTAGTACACGTACGCGATGAGGCTCGCCGCCGCCATGGCGATGGCAAGCGCCCGTTGCCCACCCCACATCGCGCCGAGGAAGAGGTAGAGCTTTCCCGTGAAACCCGCAGTCAGGGGAATCCCCGCCAAAGAGAGGACGAAGAGGGTCATAAACGCCGCAAGGAGCGGGCGCCGGCGGTAAAGGCCGCGGAGGGCGTCGAGGCTCTCGTCGCCGCGTTCGCGCGAGACGACATCCGCCACGGCAAAGGCGCCCAAATTCATGAAGAGGTAGGCGAGAAGGTAGAAGAGCATCTGTTCCAGAGCGAGCGGACTGGAGGCAGCGAAGGGGACGAGGATGTACCCGGAGTGGGCGAGGCTCGAGTACGCGAGAAGGCGCTTGAGGTTCGTCTGGCGAAGCGCCACGAGGTTGGCGACGAACATCGTAAGGACGCCAATCCACGCCGCAAGTCCGGCGACGAGCTGGGAGAATCCGCTCCACATTCCGGGGAGACCGATGAAGAGGGGGTAAAACAGGCGGAGGAAAAGGGCAAATCCGGCCGCCTTAGAGACGACGGCGAGAAAGGCGGTCGCCGAAGTTGGCGCTCCCTCGTACACGTCTGGCGCCCAGAGGTAGAGGGGAACGCTGGAAATCTTGAAGGTCAGCCCCGCAAAGACGAGCACGACGCCGAGGACGGCGAGGGGATAGACGTCCCAGGGCATTTCCGCAAAGCTCTGAAACAGGCGCGGCACGTCCGTCTCTCCAGCCACGCCGACGAGGAACGACAGCCCGTAGAGGAAGATGCCGCTCGCGATCCCCGAAAAGACGACGTACTTAAAGGCCGCCTCCTGCGAGGCCGTGCGCCTCCGCCGCAGGGCGACGAGGACGATCGCCGCTACGGTGAGGATCTCCATCCCCACGAAGAGGACGAGCAGGTCGTAGGACGACGCCATGAGCGCCGCGCCGAAGGTCGCCAAAAGGAGGAGGGCCGAGCGTTCTCCTTCGAGCTCGGCGTATTCACCAGTCACCTCCGCCCGACGCCCGGGCGTGAGGAGGAGGGAAAAGAGCGCGCCGAAGAGGAAAATCCCTTGGAAAAACGCGGAAAACCCGTCCAAAAACAGCGCCCGCCGCCCGAAAAGGGCGGTGGAGGGGAGGAGGGGGGTTCCCCCGACGAGAAACCTCTGCACGTCTCCTACGAGAAAGGCGAAGGAGAGGAGGACGAACACCGAGGCCAGATAGGGGAAACCCAGCCGTCGCTCGGGGGGGACGACGAGGAGGAGCAAGAGGAGGAAGATCCCGCCGAAAAGAAGCGTCCCCAGGGGGGCGAGAAGCAGGAATAGGTCGCTCACCTCACCAGAGCCCTCCTTTCCACAGCGCCAAGAAGAGGAGAAGGGCGATGCCCAGGGTGGCCACGGCGCCGTACGTCTGCACGCGTCCGTTCTGCACGGCGCTCCCGAGGCGCGCAAGGGCCTCCGTTCCGAGGACCACGAGGGCGACGGTCCCTTCTACGACGAAGGTTTGGATCGCCTGCGCGGCGCGACCGAGGGCGACCGCCCCCTGGACGAAGACGATGTGGTAGAAATCGTCGATGTAGTACCGGCGGGCGAGCACTTGGAATACGGGGCGGGTGAACCGGCCCCACGGGGCAAGGCGCGTCCCCTGAAGGACGGCGTAGCCGCCCACGAGGAGCCCGAGAAGTCCGACGCTCACCCCCAAGAGGACGTCCAGACCAAAGACGGGAGGGTGGATTTCGGAAACTGTCCCGTCTGACGCAAAGAAACGGCTGAGAAGCGGTGCCCAGGGAGTTTCCAAAAACCCATACCCGAGGGCGAAGGCGGTGAGGACGTACAGGGGGACGAGCATGACGGGCGGGCTTTCGTGCACCCCATGGGGGGTGCGGTTCTCGCCGAAAAACACGTAGCCGACAAGCCTCCCGACGTAGAGGGCGGTGACGAACGCGGCAGCCAGCCCCATGCCGTACAGGGCGGGGTTGGCCTCCAACGTACGCTCGAGGATGAACTCCTTGGAGAAGAACCCGGCAAACGGAGGAATGCCCACGAGGGCAAGCGCGCCGGCCAAAAAGGCGATACTCGTTCGCGGCAGGCGACGAAGGAGGCCGCCCATCTCGCGAATGTCCTGCGTCCCCGTGGCGTGGATGATGCTCCCGGCGGCGAGGAAGAGGAGCGCCTTAAAGTACGCGTGGGCCGTGAGGTGGAAGAGCCCCGCGACGTACGCCCCGACGCCCAGGGCGAGCGTCATGTGTCCAAGTTGGCTGATCGTCGAATAGGCCAAGACTCGCTTGATGTCGTACTCCGCCAAACCCATCGTCCCGGCAAACAGGGCGGTAAAGGCCCCAACCCAGGCGACGACATCGAGGGCGTAGGGGGCCGCGAGGAATACGGGGTAGGCGGCGGCGACGAGGTACACCCCGGCGGCGACCATCGTGGCCGCGTGAATGAGTGCGGAAACCGGCGTCGGACCCTCCATGGCATCCGGCAGCCACACGTGAAGGGGGAACTGCCCGGACTTCCCTACCGCCCCGAGGAAGAGAAGGAGGGCGATGGCCGTAAGGGCCCAATCGGGAATCACCCCTCCCGATACGGCGGCAAAGAGGTCGGCGTCGTCGAAGCTCTTCACGTAGGCAAAGATGAAGAGCAACGCGGCAAAAAAGCCGACGTCGCCTACGCGCGTGACGAGGAAGGCCTTTTTCGCGGCCTCCCGCGCAGCAGGCTTTTCAAACCAAAACCCGATGAGCAGGAAAGAGGCGAGACCCACGATTTCCCAAAAGAGGTAACGGGCGAGCATGTTGGCAGAAAACACAAGGGCGAGCATCCCAAAGGTGAAGAGGCTCAAGTGCGTGTAAAAGACGGGATACCGAGGATCGCCCTCCATGTACCCAACCGAATACACGTGTACGAGGAAGCTCACGAGAGAAACGGTGAGGAGCATGATCGCGCTCAGGGCGCTCACTTCGAAGCGCACGTCGACGACGAGATCGCCCAAGGTGAGCCACGTAAGCCGCGGCCCGACCACCGGCCCCTCTTGCAAGAAGCGAACGAGGAGGAGCGTGGCGGCCCCGGCGGAGAAAAGGGTGGCCGCGATCCCCACGAAATGGGCGCGACGGCCGAGCGAGGGGCCGAAGGCGAGGAGAAGGGCGAACGACGCGAGCGGTGCGAGGACGACCAGATACCCTAAGCCGAGGAGGTCCACCGCCGAGCACACCTCCGTTTCTGCGGTAGGTCAGTGTTTGAGGGAATCGTACTCGTCGGCCCAAGAGGTTCCCGTAAGGCGTGCGAGGGAAATCGTCACCGCAAGCCCTAAGGCGAGCTCCGCCGCCGCAATTACGATCGTAAACAGGGCCAGAAGTTGAAGGACGCCGGGATTCGCCATCGCCCCCGGGGAAACGAGGGGGTAGTGGGAAAAGGCGAGAAAGTTGAGGACGACGCCGCCGAGCATCACCTCTAAGGACAAAAGCACAAGCACCGCATGGCGCCGCGTAAACGCGCCGTAAAGCCCCAAGGCGACGAGCATCGCCCCGAGGAGGAGGTATTGGAGAAGCGACGCGCTCATGGTTCATCCTCCCTTGCGACGAGGACGGCCCCTATGAGGGCGAGAGCGAGAAGGAGCCCCCCGAGGACAACGGCGAGGCCGTAGGCGGGATCAAAGGCGAGTTCTCCGATGTCGTGCAGGCGGACAAACCCCTCTCCGGGCGCACCAAGGAGGGGGAAACGCGCCTTCCAGAGAAACGCCGCCACGAGGAGGAAAAAGCTCAGGGCGGAGACGAGCCCGAGGATCTCCCCCGTGGTGGTCCTCCCTTCCTCCCGATGGCGGGAGAGCATCACGCCAAATGCGGCGAGGATCGTTACGGCACCCGCGTACACGAGGATTTGAACCGCGGCGACGAACTCCGCCCCAAGAAGGAAGTAGAGGGCGGCCAATCCGAGGAAGGCCCCCATGGCGGCAAACACCGCGTGAAGGGTCTTCCGCAGGGAGAGGAGCAGAAACGCGCTGCCTAAGGTGAGTAACGCGAAGAGGAGGAAAAACGCATAGCTCCACATCACCGGCGGCTCGTCTCCTTCCGCACGTGGGCGAGGTTATGCGGATTTTCCGCGAGCCAGACGATGTCCTTGTGCAGGTCGTCCCGTCGGTACGCCGCATGCTCGACGGTAGCGGCCATCGTGATCGCGTCCGTCGGACAAACTTCCGTACACAGATCGCAGAAGATGCAGATCTCGTAGTTGATCTCGTAGAAATCCAAAACCTTGCCCTTCTTCGTCGGGTCGGGGTTGGGCTTTCCCCCCAAGGTAATCGCACCCGTAGGGCAGACGTTGGCGCACTGGTTGCAGACGATGCACTTGTCCACGTAGAGGACGTGGCTTCCGCGTAGGCGGTTGGGAAACTCGTACGGTTCGTCGGGGTAGAGGTGGGTTACCTTGGGTTCGAAAAGCTCCCGCAGAGTGACCCCGAGCCCCTTGAGAACGCCGGGGACCTTCACGTGCGCCACCTCCCGAATTTCGGTTTCGCGGAACTCCGACCTCACCCCACAGGCGCTTTTCGGGGGCTTCGAACCTCATGCTGCGAAAGCTCGGTATACGATCGTCGCGAAGAGGTTGAGGAGGGAAACGGGGAGGAGAACCTTCCAAGAAAAGACCATGAGCTGGTCGATGCGCATGCGGGGAAACGTCGCGTGAAACCAAAAGGGCACGAAGGAAAGGAGGAGCGCCTTGAGGAGGAACCAGATCCACCCAGGCACCGCGTCTAGCCCCGGAAGCGTGCCCCCGATGGGAAGCGGATACCAACCACCGAAGTACAGGGCCGTTGCGAGCGCTCCCATGGCCAAGAGGTATACGTATTCTCCGAGCATGAAGAGGGCGAAACGCATGCCGCCGTACTCCGTGAGGTATCCGCCGATGAGCTCGGACTCCGCTTCAGAAAGGTCGAAGGGCGATCGGTTGAGCTCGGCCACCGCGGCGACGGCAAACACGAGAAATCCGACGATTTGGGGAAACACAAACCAGACCTTCCGCTGGGCCTCTACGATGTCCGTGAGGTTGAGGCTCCCCGCGAGCACGACGACGCCTAAGGCGGAAACGATGAGGGGGATCTCGTAGGCGAGCATTTGGGCAACCGAGCGCATGGCCCCGATGAGCGACCACTTGTTGTTCGAAGACCAGCCGCCCATGAGCACGCCCACCGTAGTGAGGGACGATACGGCGATGTACAAGAGGAGCCCCACAGCAAAGTCGGAAAAGCGGAGCGTGGAAGACCAAGGCAACACGAGGAAGACGAGAAACGCCGGTGCAAAGGCGATCACGGGGGCGAGGTGGTACAGGGGGCGGTCCACCTGCGCGGGGATGATGCTCTCTTTCGCGAGGAGCTTTACGGCGTCGGCAATCGTCTGGAGAAGGCCGTACGGCCCCACGCGGTTCGGACCCAAGCGGCTCTGCATGAACCCGAGGAGCTTACGGTGCACGTAGATCGCGTACGTAGCGTACAGGAGGATGAGCGAGAGGAGGACAAGGGCGGCGACGGTGAGCCAGAGAAAGGTCGTAACGTTCGGGGGCCCCGCGAGCACTCCCGGCATTCAGGCATCCACCTCCCCGAGGACGATGTCGATGCCGCCAAGGATGGCGATCATGTTCGCGACGTTTTCGCCAATGAGAAGTTCGCGCAGGATCTGGAGGTTGTGGAACGAGGGACGACGGAAATGAATGCGGTAAGGATGGGGGGACTTTCCGTCGCTGAGGATGTACACCCCCTGCTCGCCGCGGGGCATTTCTACAGAAACGTACACCTCACCGGCGGGGGGACGGATGAGCTTGGGAACCTTGCCCATGACCGGCCCCTCGGGAAGTCCTTCGAGGGCCTGGAGGACGATGCGCTTCGACTCCACGATCTCCTCGAGGCGGAGGTTCATGCGCGCCCAAAGGTCCCCCTCGCTCCGCACGGGAATGCGGAAGTCGAAGCGGTCGTAGATCGAATAGGGCTTCGCACGACGCACGTCGTACGGCACGCCCGTGCACCGCAGGTTTACGCCCGTAAGGCCGTAGCGAATGGCCGTTTCCCGGTCGTAGCGGCCCACCCCTTTGAGTCGTGCCTGGACGATTTCGTTGCCGACAACGAGGTCGTAAAATTCCTGCATCGTGCGTTCCAAATCGTTTTCGAGGAAGGACTTTACGCGCGCGGGCCATGTCTCGTCGGGGATATCCCACTTTACTCCGCCGATGCGCATGTAGCTGTACGTAAGGCGGGCACCGGACAACTCGGCAAGGAAGTTCACGATCTTCTCTCGCTCGCGGAAGGCGTAGAGGAACGGCGTGATCGCCCCGAGGTCGAGGAGAAAGGTGCCGAACCAGACGAGGTGGCTCGCGATGCGGTTGAGCTCCATTGCGATGACGCGGAGGTACTCCGCCCGTTCGGGAACCTCGATCCCCATGAGCGTCTCGACGGCGTAGACGAGGGAGTAGTTCCCGATCATCGCCGAGAGGTAGTCCATACGGTCGGTGTAGGGGATGATCTGCGTGTACGTGAGGTTTTCCGCGAGCTTCTCCGTTCCCCGGTGCAGGTAGCCGATCACCGGTTCGGCGTCCACAACGGTTTCCCCGTCGAGCTTCACGATGATGCGAAAGACGCCGTGCGTACTCGGATGCTGCGGCCCCACGTTGAGCACGTATTCTTCTGTTCGGAGCACCGCCTACACCCCCTCGTCGTACGGCACGTAATCCTTGCGCAACGGATGCCCCACCCAATCCTCGGGGAGGAGGATCCGCCGAAGATCCGGATGGCCTTCGAAGACGATCCCCAAGAGGTCGTACGTCTCCCGTTCCGCCCAATCCGCCGCCGGCCAAACGTCCACCACAGAAGGCACGCGCGGGTTGTCGCGCTCCGCGCGAACGTGAACGGCGAGGAGGTGCGGATGGCGAAAAGACTGCAAGACGTAGAAGACGTCAAAATAGCTCCCCATGTCCGTTCCGTGGAGGTTGTTCAAAAACGAAAAGTCCGTTTCCGGGTGGTCGCGGAGGAGGAGGGCCGCATCGTGCCACACCTCCCGCGCGACGGTCAGCGTCGGGAGGTTGCGGCTCTTCTCATTTACGTGCGGTTCCGAAACGGCCGACTCGCCGAAGCGCTCGCGCAGGAGGGCCACCACTCGGTCGAGGAAGGATTGGGCATCGGGCAAAGCGGTGTGCTCAGCCACGGAGCATCTCCGCCCCCTTTCGCCGTGCCTCGTAGCGGATTTTGTCCTGAAGCCGGTTAATTCCGTAAATGAGGGCTACAGGGCTGGGCGGGCAGCCGGGAATGTACACGTCTACGGGAACGATTTGGTCGACGCCTTTGACTACCACGTAAGAGTTGATGTACGGCCCTCCCGCCGTCGCACAGCTCCCCATGGCGATCACCCATCTCGGCTCGGCCATCTGGTCGTAGAGGCGGCGGAGGAGCGGGGCCATCTTCTTCGTCACGGTCCCTGCGACGATCATCACATCTGCCTGCCGGGGGGAGTTGCGGAAGAAGACGCCAAAGCGGTCGGCGTCGTAGTGGGCGGCACTGGTTCCCATCATCTCGATCGCGCAGCAGGCGAGTCCGAACGTGAGGGGCCAGAGCGAATTCGAGCGCGCCCAACTGAAGAGGCGATCGAGGGAGGTGAAGAGGACGTTGCGCTTCACTTCCTCTACGTCCGCTTCCGGCAGCCCTTCGAGTCCGAGGTCGAAGTCGCGCCCTACTTCCATTCCAAGGCCCCCTTTCGCCATGCGTAGGCGTACCCGAGGACGAGGAAGAAGAAAAAGCCCAGGACGATTCCCGCGGCCGTCCACCCGCGTCCGGAAAGAACGAGGAGGGCGGGGGTAACGAGCAAGACGGCGATGTCGAAGGTGACGAAGAGAAGCCCGTAGAGGTAGTACTTTACGCGGAACGCGACGCGGGCGTCCCCTTGCGCCACGTTACCGCTTTCATAAATGGCAAGCTTTTCTTCGTACACACGCCTCGGCGCGAGGAGGTCGTTGAGGAGGATGACGACCACCGGAACGCCAAAGGCCAACACGGTGAAGATGAGGAGCGCGAGGAGCGATGTGAGGTAGTTCGCCGGCACGTAAACCCCCCTCCCTCGTTTTCTCTATGTCGGTAGAGTTAACCCGCGCGTTTACTTTGGGATTATACCAGGTTCCCCTCCTGTTGTCTAACAGAAAGGCCGCACAAAGAAAAAACCGAGGCTGTACCAAGAAAGCCCCGGCCATCCGGAAAAGGTCAGTCGCCCTCTGCACTCGATCCGACCTGCAGCCGTACGAGCGCCCTCCGAAGGGCGAGCTCAGCGCGCGTGTATTCCACATCCCGCGCCTTCTGGAGCGCCTTTTCCGCCTCGAGCTTGGCGCGCAGCGCACGGTCGAGATCGATCTCCTCCGGAAGTTCTGCCGCCTCGGCGAGAATCGTCACGCGGTCCCTCCGCACCTCGAGGATGCCGCCACAGACCGAGACGAGTTTCCGCGATCCGTCCGGAAAATGCAAGGCGGCCGCGTGGATGTCGAGCGTGGCGACGAGGGGAAGGTGGTTTGCCGCAATTCCGAGACCACCCTCGACCGTACGCGTGGAGAGGAAGACGACCTCCCCCGAAAAAACCTTGCGGTCGGGGGTAACGATGTCCAGGTGAAACGTGCGCGTCGGATACACCGGCGCACCCCCTTATACGAGGGCCTTGGCCTTCTCCACGGCCTCGTCGATCGTACCCACCATGTAGAAGGCCTGCTCCGGAAGGTCGTCGTGCTTCCCCTCGAGGATTTCGCGGAAACCGCGGATCGTCTCCTCCAGGGGCACGAACTTTCCGGGCGTGCCCGTAAACTGCTCGGCCACGTGGAACGGTTGGGAAAGGAAACGCTCGATGCGCCGCGCCCGGTGGACGACGATCTTGTCCTCCTCCGAAAGCTCCTCCATCCCCAGGATGGCGATGATGTCTTGGAGTTCGCGGTAGCGCTGGAGGATCTGCTGTACGCCCCGGGCTACTTGGTAGTGCTCCTTGCCGACGATGCTCGGATCGAGGAGGCGCGAGGTAGAGGCAAGCGGATCCACGGCCGGATAGATCCCCATCTCCGCAATGCGCCGTTCGAGATTCGTCGTGGCGTCGAGGTGGGCGAAGGTCGTCGCCGGAGCGGGGTCCGTGTAGTCGTCGGCCGGGACGTAAATCGCCTGGATCGACGTGATGGACCCGCGAACCGTGGATACGATGCGTTCTTGAAGTTGGCCCATTTCCGTCGCGAGCGTCGGCTGGTACCCTACGGCCGACGGCATGCGGCCCAGAAGGGCGGATACCTCGGCCCCGGCCTGCACGAAACGGAAGATGTTGTCGATGAAGAGAAGGACGTCACGGCCTTCGACGTCACGGAAGTACTCGGCCATCGTGAGGGCAGTGAGGGCCACGCGGAACCGCGCTCCCGGAGGTTCGTTCATCTGTCCGAATACCATTGCCGTCTTGTCGATGACGCCCGCTTCGATCATCTCGTGGTAGAGGTCGTTTCCCTCACGCGTCCGCTCGCCTACGCCCGCGAACATGGACAACCCGCCGTGCTTCATCGCGATGTTGTTGATGAGCTCTTGGATGAGCACGGTCTTGCCCACGCCCGCACCGCCGAAGAGGCCGATCTTCCCGCCCTTGGGGTAGGGCGTAAGGAGGTCGATCACCTTGATCCCCGTCACGAGGATCTCGTCTTTCGTGGAGAGCTCCTCAAAGGGGGGCGGGGGTTGGTGGATAGGCCGCCGCTCGCGCGCCTCCACGGGACCCTTGTGGTCGATCGTCTCCCCCAGCACGTTGAAGAGGCGGCCGAGAACCTCCGGACCTACGGGGACGGTAATCGGCCCGCCCGTGTCTACGACTTCCATTCCCCGAAAGACGCCGTCCGTGGAGGACATGGCGATCGTACGCACGACGTTGTCCCCGAGGTGCTGTGCGACTTCCAACGTGAGGTGCACGGGAATGCGCCCTTCGCGGTCGGGCTCGTAGTCGATGCGCAGGGCGTTGTAGATCGCCGGCAGGTGGCCGTCGTCAAAGACGACGTCGACAACCGGGCCCATGACCTGAAGCACCTTGCCCTTTTTCGTCTCCATGGACACCTCTCCTACGCTCGAGGATGACTCGGGAGGCCGCTCGCCGGGAAAGCGGACGCCGCTTTACCCCTTGAGCGCCTCCGCTCCGGCCATGACCTCGGAAATTTCCTGGGTAATCGCCGCCTGACGGGCGCGGTTCATGCGAATCGTCGTCGTGCGGATGATCTCCTTCGCGTTGTCCGTAGCGCTGCGCATCGCCGCCATGCGGCTCGCGTGCTCGCCCGCCTTCGCTTCGAGTACGGCGGAAAAGATGAGCGCTTCCGCGTAGCGAGGCAGGAGTACCTGAAGAACGGCATCCGGCGAGGGTTCAAACTCGTATTCCGCTTCCCCCTCCGAAACCGCCTCGGAAGCGTCTTCTTGGGATTGAAAGAGCCCTTTGCCCAAGGGGAGAAGCGTCACCGCCGTGGGGCGCTGTACAAGCGCGCTGTGAAAGGCGTTGTACACGAGAACGAGCTCGTCGTATACGCCCTCGGCGAAGGCCTGCACCGCCCCTTTGGCGATCTCCTGCACGTCTTCGTAGCGCGGAAAATCGCTCAGGCCGGTAACCTCTTTTACCACGGGAAATCCGCGGCGGCGGAAGAAGTCCCGCCCTTTCCGACCTACGGCGATGAGGACGAAGCGCGACCGATCTCCGCCGTGCCGCTCTTCGAGGGTGCGCAAGAGGAAGCGGAACAGGTTGGCGTTGTACGCCCCCGCAAGTCCCCGATCCGAGGTGATGAGGAGATACGCCGTGCGCTCCACGGGGCGCTGCACGAGAAGCGGCTGGCGGGAGACGAGTTCTTGGTAATCCGGCCGCGTCTCCAACCCGCGCATTATGCCGGCGATCGTGCGCCGCAACTCTTGTGCGTACGGCTTGGCGAGGAGGGCTCGCTCCTGCGCGTGGCGCAAGCGCGAGGCGGAGATGAGCTCCATCGTGTGCGTGATTTGCTGGGTCTTTTTGAGGCTGCGAATGCGCGATCGAAGCTCCCGCAACCCTTTGGCCATCGCGACTTCTCACCTCCTACCGCCACGTTCGGCGCAGATCTAGGCCCCCGTCGCCTCCGACGTGCGGAACATCCCCTTGAAGGTTTCGATCGCCTTCTTCAGGTCTTCCTCCGGCGGGAGGTCTTTGGTCGTACGAATGTGTTCGAGGAGCTCGGGGTGTTCGGTCTCGATGTAGGCGAGGAGCTCACGCTCGAAGCGGCGCACGTCCGCCACGGGGATGTCGTCGAGGTAGCCGCGCGTCCCCGCGTAGAGGGAGATCACCTGCTTCTCTACGGGCATGGGCTCGAAGCGGTCCTGCTTGAGGAGCTCCGTGAGGCGTTCGCCGCGGCGCAGGCGTGCCAAAGTCGCCTTGTCCAAATCAGAACCGAACTGGGCAAAGGCCGCAAGCTCGCGGTACTGGGCGAGGTCGAGGCGCAGGCTTCCCGCCACGCGCTTCATCGCGCGGATTTGCGCCGCACCGCCGACACGGGAAACGGATAGCCCGACGTTGATCGCCGGACGGATCCC
The DNA here is from genome assembly GCF_003633725.1 of Brockia lithotrophica. Lineage (NCBI taxonomy): Bacteria > Bacillati > Bacillota > Bacilli > Thermicanales > Thermicanaceae > Brockia > Brockia lithotrophica. The sequence goes on from NZ_RBIJ01000005.1 coordinate 44,981, forward strand.
GGAGTAAAAGAGGTCCGGCTCCAGGTAAATCTGCCCGTCCGTAATGGAGATCACGTTCGTCGGAATGTACGCGGATACGTCGCCCGCCTGCGTTTCGATGAAGGGTAGGGCGGTGAGGCTTCCGCCTCCCAGCTCGTCGCTCAGCTTCGCCGCGCGCTCCAGAAGGCGGGAGTGGAGGTAGAAGACGTCACCCGGGTAGGCCTCGCGCCCGGGCGGGCGGCGCAAGAGCAGGGAGAGTTCGCGGTAGGCGGCTGCGTGCTTGGACAGGTCGTCGTAGATGACGAGGGCGTGCATCCCCTTGTACATGAAGTACTCGCCCATGGACACGCCAGCATACGGGGCGAGGTAGAGAAGCGGCGCGGGGTCGGAAGCGCCCGCAGATACGACGATCGTGTAGTCCATCGCGCCGTATTGCCGCAAGGTCTCCACGACCTTGGCCACGGACGACTCCTTTTGCCCGATGGCCACGTAGATGCAGATCATGTTTTGCCCTTTTTGGTTGATAATCGTATCCACGGCAATGGAGGTTTTACCCGTCTTCCGGTCCCCGATGATGAGCTCGCGCTGCCCGCGCCCGATGGGGATCATGGCGTCAATGGCCTTGATCCCCGTAAGCATCGGCTCGTGTACGCTCTTCCGGTCGACGACGCTTGGCGCCGGCGATTCGACGCGGCGGTATTCCTTTGTCTCTATGGGGCCGCGCCCGTCGAGGGGCTGCCCGAGGGGGTTCACCACGCGTCCGATGAGCGCCTCGCCGACGGGGACCTCCATGATGCGGCCCGTACGGCGGACGATGTCTCCCTCGCGAATGTGGCGGTACGGACCGAGGATGACGGACCCCACGGAATCCTCGTTCAGGTTGAGGACCATCCCCATGGTCCCACCCGGAAACTCGAGGAGCTCGCTCGCCATCGCCCCTTCAAGACCCTCGAGGATCGCGATGCCGTCGCCCACCTGAATGACCGTACCGACCTCTTCCGTTTCGACCTCTACGGTAAACTCCTCCAAGCGTTTCCGCAGGACGGCGCTGATTTCTTCCGGCTTGATCGCACACATCGCCCGTCGGTCACTCCTTCACGAATTGACGGTTTGCTCGCCAAACACGAGGTGTCTACGGACGCGTTCGAGCTGTCCGGCGGCGCTCCCGTCGAAGAGAACTCCTCCCGCGCGCAGGCGAAAACCCGCGATGAGTTCGGGTACGTGGCGTACCTCAAGGCGTAGATCGTTTCCCAACCGGGCGGCAAACTGCGCCTGCAGTTGGGGAACGTACTCCTCGTCTTCCGGACGCGCAAGCTCGAGCACGCCGCGAACCACGCCTTCCCGGCGGTCGCGCTCCGCCCGAACGGCGTCGAGAACTTCCGGCAGCAATTCGATACGCCCCTCTCGAACGAGGAGGCGGATGAATCTCTGGAGTACCTCCGGCGCACCGGATAGGGCTTCCGCGAGCGCGGCTTCTTTTGCGGACGGAGGAAGGGAACGCGCCGCGAGGACCCGGCGCAGGTGCGGATCGAGGCGGACGGCCTCCACAAGCGCCTCGAGCACAGGGAGCACTTCGGAAAAGACACCCGCCGCAACCGCCGCATCGACGAGGGCACGGGCGTAGCGGCGGGCAATGCGCCGTCGTTCTAGGCTTCGCATCAGCGGCTCACTTCCTCGAGGAGCTTTTCGAGGTAGGTCCTGTCGCCCTTCGCCTCTACCTCGCGGGCGAGGATCTTTTCCGCCATGGCGATCGAGAGCTCCACGGCCTCACGCCGCAGCGCGAGGATCGCCTCTTCCTTGGCGCGGGCGATGTCCGCCTGGGCATCCGCCCGGATCTTCTCTACCGCCTGCCGCGCCTCTTCGAGCATGCGCTCGCGCTCTTCTTCGGCAATCCGCTCGCTTCGACGGAGGATCTCCTCCGCCTTGGCCCGAGCTTCGTCGAGAAGCCGTCGCTGCTCCTCGATGAGCGCCTGAGCTTCCGCGCGTTGGCGGGCAGCTTCTTCTAGGTCCGCGCGAATGCGCTCGCGCCTTTCTTCGAGCGCCCGCGCTACGTAAGGCCACGCATAGCGTTGGAGCAAATACACGAGAAGGAGAAATACGACGAGCTGAAAAAGCATCGTCCCGATCTGCACGGGAAGGCCGAGGAGCGTGAGGTCACCCCCGGCCGCTTGGGCTGAAGTCTCAGGCACGCGTCTCACCCTTTCGCGCGCGACTTGCGGCGGAGAAAGGCTGAGGTGGCCGGCGGCCACCTCAGCTCGATATCGTCCAACCGCATCTCATCGACCCAGGAGGATGAAGGCGATCACGATGGCGATGATGGGGAGTGCCTCGATGAGGGCGATCCCGATGAACATCGTCGTGCGGAACTGACCGCCGTATTCCGGCTGGCGCGCCGTGCTGGCGATCGTCTCCTTGACCACGATGGCGTCTCCGATGGCCGCCGCGAGAGCTGCTGCAGCTGCGATAATCGCTACCGCCAAGAGGCTCGTCATGTCTTCTTTTCCACCCCTTCTGTGGATTTGGTGCGATCTCCGGGATTTCCCGGGAAATCTATACCCTCGCCCAGGCGTCAGTGGGCTTCTACGCGCTGGGCGATGTACACCGCGGCCAAGACGGTAAAGATGAACGCCTGGATCGTTCCGATAAAGAGGCTAAACCCTTGCCAGATGAGGAGGGCGGGAGAGAGGAGAATCGCCATTAGAAAGCTGTACTTGAGGGTCCCTACGAGGAGCCCCACGAGAACCTCGCCGGCAAAGATGTTGCCAAAGAGACGAAGGCCGTGGGTGAGGGTGTTCGTGAACGTCTCCATGAGCACGAGCAGAGGTCCGATGGGGCTCGGCTGCAAAAGCCCCTTCAGGTATCCTTTGACGCCGTTGAGGCGGATGCTCATGGCGTGCGCCGCCACGAGTACGATGAGGGCCATAGTGAGCGTCACGTGCGCATCCGCCGTCGGGGACTTCCAGTAGCTCTTGTCCCCTACGACGAAGTTGAAGACGAGCCCCACCTGGTTGGCGACAAAGGTGTAGAGAAAAAGCGTGGCGAGGAAGGGGGAAAAGATCTTCGCCCGTTCCGAGGAAAACGCATCCCGGGCGATCCCTTCGATGAACTCGTAGTACCACTCCAACGCGTTTCCCAGACCTTGGGGGACCCCCGCCTGCGCGCTGCGCGCGCCGCGCAAGGCGAGCCAGAGAACCAAGAGGGCCGTCACCGTCGAAGAAATCGCCACGGATAGGTCGAGGTGCACACCGAAGACTTGAACCAACGGGGTCCCGTGCTCCCCCAAGAAAGTTCACCGCCTTCCCGCCGTAATCCTCGATCAATCCCCCCGTTCGGAAGGAGGGGGTCGGAGAGCCCTTCCTCCCGCGCGGAACCACCACCCTGCAAAGGAGAAAAAAAGGAGATAGAAGAAAGCCGCACCGCCCACCGCGCCGTACACACCGACCAGGCCGCCAACGTACCAGGCCGCCAACCCCGCGAAGACGGCCGCCGGAAGCCTCCCACCTGCTGCAAGGAGGGCGAGCAGCGTGAGCCTTCCGCCACCCAGAGAGGTTGCTGCCTTCCCCCAAAGGCGGTAGGCCGTAAAGAGGAGGGCGTAAGCAAGGAGCCATCCGACAAAAAAATTTCTCGCAATTTCACCTATACCGGAAACGATAAAAAACAGGAAAAATTTTGCGCCTAGGATTCCCGCGCCTATGCGAGTCCACAGGGCGAGAAAGCAACCCAGCTCATCGCCCTTCCCTCGGGCCACGGGAATCCTCCTCCCGCAGAAAAGGGCGAAGCGTTCGGAACACCGCGTACCACGCCAAGGCGAAGCCGCCAAGGCCGCCGAGCGCCGCTCCCACGGACGCCTGCCCCAGCTCCGCGCCCAACGCGCGACCGACGTACACCCCGACCAACACGGACCCTACGAACTCCCCGCTCAAGGTCGAGACAAGTGCCGCCGTCCGCCATAGGGACTGCGACCTCCTCGGCTTCACGGTGTTCACCGCTTTCCCCGCGAAATCCGGGCATTCACGCATATCCTAGCGGATCCGAGGGACGAAGTCAACCGACGCGGTTCCCCGCCCGTGAACGTTCTGTGAAAAAGTTTTTCCGTAAGAGCTACTCTTCTTTCGCAATCTCTTTCGTAACGCCGGCAAACGATCCAATCACTTCGTCCCGAAGAGGCGATCCCCCGCATCGCCGAGCCCGGGTACGATGTACCCGTGTTCGTCGAGGCGTTCGTCCACGGCAGCGACGTACACGTCCACGTCTGGGTGGGCATCCGTAAGGCGGCGAATCCCTTCCGGCGCGGCAATCAGGGAAACAAAACGCACGTGGGTTCCTCCGCGCCGTTTCACGGCGTCCACCGCCCAAACCGCCGACCCTCCTGTGGCGAGCATGGGATCGAGGAGGAAGAGATCGCGTTCGGGTAGGTCGGGGGGAAGTTTTACGTAGTACTCTACGGGCTCGAGCGTCGCCGGATCTCGGTACACGCCAATATGGCCTACCTTTGCCGCAGGAATGAGCCTCAACATCCCCTCCACCATTCCGAGGCCGGCGCGGAGGATAGGGATGAGACCAAGCTTCCGCCCGGCGAGCACCCGAGAACGCGCCACGGCGATGGGCGTTTCGACCTCCACCTCTTCCGTGGGGAGGTCGCGGGTCATCTCGTAGGCCATGAGCATGGCGATTTCGTTGACCAACTCGCGAAATTCCTTGGGCCCCGTCCGCCGATCGCGCAAGATCGTGAGCTTGTGTTGGATGAGCGGATGGTCGAAAACGTGCACCCGCGCCACGGGGTTGCCTCCTTCGCTTCGACAAGAAACCGCCTTGAAAAACCGCCAGGCCCATTATACCAGAGGGGCATCTGTACCCCAAGTCGGCCAAAGCCTTGGCATGACGGCACGTTTTGTGGTAGGGAAAAGAGAAACGCGCAACGCGATCCTCTCGAGGGAGGGACGTCCCGTGCTCGAACTTAAAAACGTCGGCGTGCGCCGAAAGGGGCGCACGCTTTTGGAGGACGTGAATTGGTCGGTGGAACGCGGGAGCGCCTGGGCCGTCCTCGGCCCCAACGGAGCAGGCAAAACCACCCTCCTCGAGGTCATCGGCGGCGAGCTCCACCCGAGTTCGGGGTACGTGCTCTGGGAAGGAACCCCCCTTTTCCGCATTCCGCTCGCGGAGAGAAGGCGCAAGATCGCCTGGGTCTCTTCGGCACTCGGGACCCGCCTCTATCCAGGGGATTCGCCTCTGGAAATCGTCGCCGGGGCGCTTTTTGCGGCAACGACCCTCTACGGGCGCGTGCCCCCGGAGGCCGCATGCCAGGCCGAAAGGGCCCTCGCGGGCGTGGGTCTCGCCTCCCGCCTCAACGTACCTTACGGCGAGCTTTCTCTGGGCGAACAGAAAAAAGTCCTCCTCGCACGCGCCCTCGTGCGCGCGCCGGAACTCCTCGTCCTGGACGAAGCCACGGAAGGACTGGACTTCGCCGCGCGGGAGGCGTTCCTCGCCACACTCAAGAGCCTAAGGTCTGCCCATCCCACCCTCACCATCGTCTTCGTGACCCACCGGCTCGAAGAGTTGGGGCCCTTTTTCGATTCCGTTCTCCTTTTGGGAGGTGGGCGAATCCGCGCCCAGGGGCCGCGCGAGGAGGTCTTACGTGCGGAAGTGCTCGAAGAGCTCTTCGGAGCACCGATGGAGCTCCGCTGGTGGAACGATCGTCCTTATGCCGTGCCGCGCGTGTGAGGCGGCGCCTCCCCGCCGACCGCCTCCCACAATTCGGGGTAGAGGGGAAAACGGCGCGTGAGTTCGGCTACGGACCCGCGCACCTCCTCGCGCACCCTTTCGTCGCCAGGGTGGCGAAGGACGCGGGCAATGAGGTCGGCGACCAGACGCATTTCGTCCGGCCCGAATCCACGGGTCGTAAGGGCGGCCGTCCCCAGGCGAATCCCGCTCGTCTTTGCGGGAGGCTCAGGGTCGAACGGCACGGCGTTCTTGTTTGCCGTAATCCCCACGGCGTCCAGGAGTTCTTCGGCCTCTTTCCCCGTGAGCCCCGTCCCGCGGAGGTCGACGAGCAAGAGGTGGTTGTCCGTGCCGCCAGAGACGAGGGAGAACCCGTGCTCGAGCAGGCGGGCGGCGAGCGCCTGGGCGTTTTCCACGACGCGGGCGGCGTAGGTGCGGAACTCCGGCCGCAGCGCCTCCCCGAAGGCAACCGCTTTGGCGGCGATCACGTGCATGAGCGGCCCCCCCTGTACCCCGGGGAACACCGCACGGTCGAGGGCGCGAGCGTGTTCGGCCGTCGTGAGCACAAATCCGCCCCGCGGCCCGCGGAGCGTCTTGTGCGTCGTCGAGGTGACGAAGTGCGCGTAAGGTACGGGATTCGGGTGCACGCCCCCCGCTACAAGGCCGGCGATATGGGCCATATCCACCATGAGGTACGCTCCGACTTCGTCGGCGATCTCCCGGAAGGCGGCAAAGTCGATCACCCGAGGATAGGCGCTCGCCCCCGCGACGATCATCCGCGGCCTATGTTCCCGGGCGAGACGACGGACTTGGTCCATGTCGATCCGGTGCGTCACGGGGTCCACGCCGTAACTCACCACGCGGTACATCTGCCCCGAGAAGTTCACGGGGCTTCCGTGCGTGAGGTGACCGCCGTGGGCGAGGTCCATGCCGAGGATCGTGTCGCCAGGCTTGAGAACGGAAAAGTACACGGCCATATTGGCTTGGGCACCGGAATGCGGCTGGACGTTGGCGTGCTCGGCCCCGAAGAGCGCCTTCGCCCGGCTGCGGGCGAGTTCCTCCACGACGTCGACGTGTTGGCAACCCCCGTAGTAGCGGCGGCCGGGGTACCCCTCCGCGTACTTGTTCGTAAGAACCGTCCCCATGGCTTCCAGGACGGCGAGGGAAACGAAGTTCTCCGAAGCGATGAGCTCGAGCCCGTGCTCTTGGCGACCGAGCTCGGCTATGATGGCCTGAAACACCTCGGGGTCGCCGGCACGTACGTGTTCCAACGGCGCCACCGCGTTCACCTCCGGTATTCGGGATAGCGGGCCCGCGGCCCCCCGATGAGTCGGGGACGCGTCACCGCCATGGTCACAAAGGCCTTACCGACAAATGGCTTAGGCGGCCGTACCGGGACGGCCACGGGCTTTAGGTGCATGCCGATGAGCGTGGCGCCGACGTCGATCCCCGCGTGGGCGCGGACGGCTTCTACGCACGTACCATCCCACGCGTCGTAAGCGACGGTGGCAAAGGCGCCGCCGGCTTCCGGCACGGGACGGACGAGCACGGGATCCAGGGCAAAGCGTTCCACAGTCTCGGGGCGCACGACGAGGGCGCGGTTGAGATGCTCGCAACACTGCACGGCGACGTGCACCCCCGTGTCCCGGCGAAACGCCTCGAGCACTTCGAAGAGGGCGTGGGCTACGGCGAGGTTGGACCCCTTCCCGATCGGCAGCCCCACAACTTCGCTCGTGCTGAGTCCTACCACGAGGAGGTGCTGGGAGGAGAGGGGAAAGCGCTCCCCGAGGTACGCGAGGTCCGCCCGGAAGGCCTCGGCCGCCTCCTCGATGCCGCCGCCGTGCCGCTCGCCTTCCACCGCGTCAGACCTCCTTCCTGCCTTCCTCCAGGGCGCGGATCTTCTCGAGGCGCCGGACGTGGCGCCCTCCTTCGAACTCCGCCGTGAGGTAGGCGCGCACGATTTCCTTCGCGAGTTCGGGGCCGACGACGCGGCCGCCAAAGGTGAGGATGTTGGCGTTGTTGTGCGCCCGCGCCATGCGCGCGGAGTACGGGTCTTGAACGTGGGCGGCGCGAATTCCGGGAATCTTGTTGGCGGCGATGGACATCCCGATTCCCGTCCCGCAGAGGAGAATCCCCCGCTGGGCTTCGCCTGCGAGGACAGCACGGGCAACCTTTTCGGCAAAGTCGGGGTAATCCACGGAGGTCTCGTCAAACGTACCCACGTCGAGGACCTCGTACCCTTCCGACCGCAGGAATTCCTTGACGACCTCTTTGAGGGCGTAACCGCCGTGGTCGGCTCCGAGGGCGATCGTCTCCTTCACACCCGTTCACCTCCGCGCGTGTTTCCCCATCTCCCACCACCGGAAAAACCCTTTGCCCGAGCTCACTACGCTTCGTCCTCGTCTTCGGAGTCTTCCTCTCCGTGGGCCGCCCGATACTCCGCCTCGTTGTAGGCGTCCACGACTTTTTGCCACTCTTCCGGATCCTCCACCGGTTCAAAGGTGTACCCTGCGTCTGTCTCCGCGATCCGAAAGACGACGCCCTCGTGGGAAAGCCCGAGGTTTTCGGGGAGGAATATGGCGTAGGCGACTCCCTCTACTTCGAGTACTTCGTCCAGGCGGTAGACGACCCCTTCTTCCCCTTCGATGCGCAACTCTCCCCAGGCTTCGCGAAACATGGGATCCCCCCTTTAGGCGTGCGCGTCTCCGTCCGGCCGCCCTTCCTCCGCGGTCCCGCCCGACAAAGCTTCCGCACCGCGGGCGGGAGCATCCGCCTCGGACGCGTTTTGCGCATCGCCGTCAGGACCGTTTCCGGAAACTGCCGCAACGCCGAGCTTCCCGGAGGAAAAGGCATCGGCCAGCGCGTGAAGGAGTTCTTCGAGACGTGCGGCCGTGGCCTCGTACGCCTCGATCCCCTTCCCGGCCGGATCTTCGATGTCCCCGCCGAGATCGCGGCCGCTCACCTCGGATACCCATTCCGCAAACGTCCAGATCTTCTCCCGAGCTTCGGGAAACGCGGCGAGGAGGGCTTCGCGGTGCGCGGCGGTCATCGCGAGCACGACGTCCGCCCAGGCGACATCTTCTGGACGCAGCTGGGCAGCGCGGTGCGCGCTGAGGTCGATCCCCCGCCGCCGAAGGACCTCCACTGCCTCCGGCGAAGCGGGGATCCCTTCCCAAGTAAAGATCCCCCGAGACCGAGGTTCCACGCCGTATTCCGCAAGAAGGTGACGCGCAAGCGCTTCGGCCATCGGACTCCGACACGTGTTTCCCGTACACACGAAGAGGATCTTCACGACCCTCCGCCTCCTTCCCGCGGTTCCTCCGGCGAACCGTCGCACACCTCGGAGGCCGCCGCAAGCAGGCGTTCGCGCAAAGGTCGGAGGACTTCGCCGGGGGGGAGAAACGCGAAGGCGGCGGCGACTTCTGCCGCCTCCAACGCCCGCAAGACCGGGTAGAACTGCCGCATTCCCGAGGCACCGCGGGGTAAGGCAAACGGAACGAGAAGGTGCGGAAAGGATCCCGGCGTGGGAACGCGGTAACCCTCGGGGAGGACTACGGCGAGGCGAAGGGGAGAGCCTTCTTCTCGCCCGCGGTGCGGAAGGACTCCTGCCCGGCGAAGCCGGGCAACCCCCCGAAGGAGGAGGGCGGCAAAAGAACCTTCATCCGCGGGCGGCGCCGCTTCCCAAACGAGGAGGGGGACACGGAGGCGAAGAAGGGAGGAAGTTGCCCCCTCCCGTCCCCCAGACGGATGAGCGGTAGCCTCAGGGGGGAGAAGGGGGTGCCCCAAAACTTCGGCGACGGCCTCCGCGGAAACCGCCCCCTCGCGAACGAGTCGGGGGAGATCCCCGCTCAGGTCGACAATCGTCGACTCGAAGCCCAGGGAAGTTTCTCCTCCGTCGAGAAGGAGGGGGAGCGAGCCCGCAAAGTCGCGGAGCACGTCCTCGGCACGCGTAGGCGAAGGACGAGCGCTCCGATTTGCGCTCGGCGCCGCAATGGGTTCGCCGACGGCCCGAAGGAGAACCCGGGCCACGGGATGGTCGGGGGAACGAACCGCCGCCCCCTTTAGCCCGTGCACGGCCGCCAACCGCACCCCGGGGCGAACGGGAAGGATGAGCGTGAGGGGACCGGGGACAAACGCTTCCCAGAGGCGTTCGGCCTGCGGGGAAAAGAGCACGAACGCCTCGGCCATCTTTCGGTCGAGGACGAGGAGGCTGAGCGGCTTCCCCTGCGGGCGCCCCTTCGCGGCGTAGATCCGTGCCAATGCCTCTGGCAGACGGGCAAGCCCCCCCAGTGCGTAGACGGTCTCCGTGGGAAAGGCCACGAGTTCCCCGCTCCGGAGGAGGGAAGCAGCACGCCGAATTCCTGGATGCTCGAGGTGCGCGTCCTCGGCGGAGATCGGCCACACCTCGGTCACGCCCTCCAGCAATTCCCCACCTCCCGCGTCGCCTCTTCTCCGCCCATTGTACCGTCCCGCCCTTTAGGCGACAAGGACGAGGGCGGAGAACGCCGGGGAAAATGCGGGAGGAGCGGGTCCCTTTGTCCACAGGATGTGGATAACTCTGTGCATAATCCTGTGGGCAGTCCTAGGAAAGCACGCGGAAAAGCGTGTGGACTTCCCGCACGAAGGGGAGGGAAGCAAACTCTTCCCGAGCCTTTTCCACGGCGGATAGGGGGGCCCGGTGGGTCAAAAACGTGATTTCTGCCGTATGGGTGTTGGGGATTTGGAGCATGCGCGAAATGCTCAGTCCGTGGCGGGCGACGACCGCTGTGAGTTCGGAAAGCACGCCGGGGACGTCGTCCGTCGTGAGGCGAAAGGCGTAGGGAAAGACGAACGCTTCCTCCGGAGGGACGACTTCCACGGACTGGCGCAAACGGATGTGCCCCCGCCCGCTTACGCCCAAGAGGGCGTTTTTTACAGCGGCCACGAGGTCAGAAACGACGGCCATGGCCGTCGGGAGATCCCCCGCGCCTCGGCCGTAGAACATCGTCTCTCCGACCGCCTCGCCGTGTACGTACACCGCGTTGAAGGAGCCGTGGACGTGGGCGAGCGGGTGGTCGCGCTTTACCCACGTGGGGGCGACGCCGATTTCGATGCGTCCGTCCTTCCGGGCCGCCCAACCGATGAGCTTGACGGTGTAGCCAAAGTCGCGGGCACGAAGGAGGTCTTCACGCGTCACCGAACGAATTCCCGCCACCCGCACGTCCGTCAGTCGGACGGGGGCGTGAAAGGCGAGGCGGGAGAGGATGACCATTTTGTAGGCCGCATCGAGGCCGTCTACGTCGTTGGTTGGATCGGCCTCCGCATATCCGAGTTCCTGGGCCTCCCGGAGCGCTTCAGAGAAGTCCACGCCTTCGCGGTCCATCTTGGAAAGGATGTAGTTCGTGGTACCGTTCACGATTCCGTACGTGTGCGTGATCCGATCGGAGGCAAATCCCTCGATCACCGTGCGCAAAAGAGGGATTCCGCCGCCTACGCTCGCTTCGTAAAAGAGGTCCACCCCGTTCTCCTCGGCAAGGGCGTGTAGACCAAGGCCATGCAGGGCGAGAAGGTCCTTGTTTGCCGTGATCACTGGCTTCCGCGCCCGAAGGGCAGCTTCGATCAACGCCCGCGTCGGTTCGATGCCGCCCATGACCTCTACGACCACGTCCACGTCGTCGGCGAGGACCACCTCCTCGCCGCGCACGGTGTACCGCGCCGTAGGCACTTTGACAGGGCGTTCCTTGGTCGGGTCCTGAACGAGAATTCGCGTGACCTCGAACCGCACCCCCGTTCGCTCGCGAAGTTCCTCCGCGTGCTGGGTGAGGATGCGCACGACGCCCGTTCCGACCGTGCCGAGGCCGAGAAGGCCGATGCGCACCGTTTGCCCCTCGCCGAACGCCACTGCTTCATTCCTCCTCCGGTGTACATCTGTTCTTCCCAGGTGGACGCCGTCCATTATACCGGCCTGGGGCACGGGCAGCAAGGGCGGAAAAAAAGAGCCGCCGCGTCGAACGCGGCAGCTCGGCTTCAGCGATAGAAGGTGCGCTCCCACAAGGAATGGACGAAATCCCACACGTAGAAATGCCAGGCGAATTTCCCTTCCTGCCGCCCCTCCGCCTCCGCTCTCGAAGGGAAAGGCAAAAGCGGCGAAGGTTCGGATCCGCCCGTAAGGGCGAGCTGATCGACCCGATCCGGAAAACGGCGTTCCTCCTCCCGTTCGTGCGAAAGCGCGTTTCCCTCCGATCGCGGCGGAGATTCCTGCAGGTACGCGCCCTTGGGAGTGAGGTGGGGAAACAGGAGGGTCCAAAAGTTGTGCCCCTTCCCCTCCCCTAGGGTGATGAGGATCGTGGGCGCCTCGCCTGCGGCGAGGAGGTGCCCCCCGTACGTGCGGGGGGGCTGGGCAATCTCGCCGACGTCTATGCGAAATCCGTATGGCACGCCGCCTTCGGCGAGCCACGTACGCACCGCCCGGCGGAGGACTTCGAGATCGTCGCCGGATAAGGCAAGAGAAGTCCCGCGAAGCCTGTCCGGGGAGTTTTGCGCGCCCCGACCTTTCGCCGAAGACGCTACCTCCCACCAGGAGAGCGCGATGCGGGCGATCTCCCCCTTTACCCACTGGTCGTAAGGCGCGTCGCTGTGCGCGACGACGCGCAGGCGGGGTACGTCGTAGACCCGCCGGAAAAAGGCGACGTCACCGAAGTAGGCGAGAAGCAGGGCGACGGCGAGAAGCCCCGCGTAGACGAAAAGCGCTGCCCGCGCATCGTGCTTCATGGCCTGTCCCTCCCGCCAATCAGGATGCCCTGCGGCGGGAGGTTCTAAACGCCCTAGGCGCGTTTCGCACCTCGAGAGAAAAGGCGCTACTTGCGCTTCCAGAGGAGGCCGCGGAGGCGTCTCCCATAGTCGACGACCTCCCCAGCAAACTCGAACATCCGGGGAGAAACCATTCCGCGAACACGGGCCACCCTTTCCGGTCCCCCGCCTACCTCCACGGCGAGAAACCCCCCGGGCCTCAGGAGCATTTCGGCGAGAGCGGCGATCCGGGGGTAGGGGCGAAGGCCGTCGGCTCCGCCGTCGAGGGCGAGGATCGGCTCCCAGCGCACTTCCGGGGCGAGCGCGGGAATTTCCTCCGTGGCGACGTATGGGGGGTTGGCGACGATCCCGTCATACGCCGCCGCAAGCCCTTCGGGCAGGGCGGAGGGGGCAAACGCGTCTCCCCAAAGAATGCGCACGCGCCCTGCGAGCCCGAGCCTGCGGGCGTTATGGGCAGCTAGGCGAAGGGCAGTATAGGACACATCCAAAAGATCCGCCGTCCAGCGGGGGCGACGGGAGAGGAGGGCAAGTCCCAAGGCCCCGCTTCCGGTACCCAGGTCGAGGATGTGTCGGGGTTTTTCGAGGTCGTCTTGGGTGAGTGCGAGGACGGCCTCGACGAGGCGCTCGCTGTCCCCTCGCGGAACGAGGACGTCGGGCGTCACCGTAAGACGCAACCCGAAAAACTCCGCCTCGCCTACGAGGTAAGCAAAGGGGATTCCCCATCCCCGGGCCCGGAGAAAGGCCGAGATCAGCGGCTCGGGAACGCGAGGTTCTCCTCCGCGCATCGCCTCCAAAAAGGCTAGGGCGCTCAGGCCGTAAAGCCATTGGAGGTAAAAGCGGGCCTCCGCCTCCGCTTCCGAATCCCCCTTCCCCGCACGAACGAGACCCTCACGCAACGCTTCGTATGCCTTGCGAAAGGACAACGTCGGGGCACGACCGTCCTCCCTACCCCCGTACATCCCTAGCCATTCCCCTCGCGGAGCAATGCCTCCGCCTCGAAGTGAGTTTCGAGGGCGTCGAGGAGCTCGTCGAGGTCGCCGTCCAACACTTCTTCGAGTCGGTAGAGGGTGAGGCCGATGCGGTGGTCCGTGACGCGGTTTTGCGGAAAATTGTACGTACGAATCCGCTCGCTTCGTTCTCCCGTCCCAACCGCCTGACGCCGCGTCTCCGAAAGTTCCGCCTCGCGCTGGCGCGCGTAGTAATCGAAGAGCCGCGCCCGCAAGATCTTCATCGCCTTTTCCCGGTTCCGGTGCTGGGAACGCTCGTCCTGCACGGATACCGTGATTCCCGTGGGAAGGTGAACGATGCGCACCGCAGACATCGTCTTGTTCACGTGCTGACCCCCCGGCCCTCCGGCGGAAAAGACGTCAATGCGCAGGTCCTTCTCGTCGATCTCCACCTCCACGTCCTCGACTTCAGGGAGTACGGCTACCGTAGCCGTGGAGGTGTGGATTCGCCCTCCCGCTTCCGTCTCCGGCACGCGCTGCACGCGGTGCGTTCCGCTTTCGTACTTCAGGCGGCGGTAGGCCCCCTTTCCGCGAATCTGGAGGACGACCTCCCGCACGCCGCCGAGGTCCGTAGGGTGCATGTCGAGAACTTCCGCCGTCCAACCCCGGCGTTCCGCGTACCGACTGTACATGCGCAGGAGGTCCGCGGCAAACAGGGCCGCCTCCTCCCCTCCCGCCGCCGCGCGAATTTCCAAAAACACGTTCTTCGTGTCGTGCGGGTCGCGGGGAAGAAGTAGCCGCCGAAGCTCTTTCTCGAGCTTTTCTCGTTCTTCCTTGAGACGCTCGAGCTCCTCACGGGCAAGCTGGCGGAGTTCCGGATCGCTTTCGTTCGCGAGGAGCTCGCGGGCCTCCTGTGCGGCGCGCTCTAAGCGCTCGTACGCGCGGTAGCCCTCGGCGATCGGCGCGAGCTCCGCCTCTTCCCGCGAGAGCGCTTCCAGCGCCTCGAAGTCCTGCCGTTCCGCCGCCTCTGCAAGAAGGCGCGTCACGACTTCGTGGCGTGCAGCGAGTTCTCGAACCTTCTCCCACATCTCCACCACCTCCTTCGTTCGCTGATCGGGGAGCGATACGAAAAGGTGGGCCAAGGCGACGCCCTGACCCACCCTCCGCAACCTGCGCAAGAACTCTCCTCCCGTTCCGTTCGCCGAAATGCCGTTCAGAACGTCCCGGCGGGAAGTGCCCTCCCCAAAGCGTCGAATTCCGGGTAGAGCGCCCGGGGGTTCTCTCCACTCCGGACGCGCTCGGCGAGAGTTTCAATCCGGCGCACGAGATCGGGGTCTCCCGTGACGCGCACGTCCACACGCGGAAAGCGCGACGCAAGGTGGGCGCGCACGCGTTCCGACGCCCCTTCCTCCCCCGCGACGCCCACGAATACCGTGCGGCCGACGGCGAGAGCTTCCACCTGGGTTACGCCTTGGACTCCCGCAGCCTCTTGCGCCACCTGCGCCGCAAGCTCGGAAGCCTCCATCGCCCCTGCAGGAGAAACCCCAGAAGGGCGGGAAGCACGCCCATCCCGTGCGGCAAGGGGGGTAAATCCGTATCCTTCTGGAGCGCGCCCTTCCGCCGAAACCGGAGGGCCTGCGGGAAGCTCTTCCGAAGTGGGCCGTCCCGGAGCGGGAGCCGCACATCCTCCGGACCCGAACGAGAGGGCGAGGGAAAGAAAGAGCCCCGCCCAACCTACGCGTAGAACCCTCTTCACAGACAGCCACCTCCCGTCCCTAGGGTGGACGGGAGGGGAAAGTTTACGCAGGATAAGCTGTCAGGAAAGGTTGTAGCGCTTTTTGAACCGCTCGATGCGGCCGCCGGTGTCTACGTACTTTTGTTTGCCCGTGAAAAACGGGTGGCATGCGGAACAAATTTCCACGTGGATCTCTTTCTTCGTAGATCCCGTGCGAAACGTATTTCCGCAGGCGCAGATCACCACGGCGTCCTCGTAAAACTCCGGGTGAATGCCCTTCTTCATCCTCTTCACCTCGCCCTTCCGCCGATCACACGAAGGGTATTGTACTACGAAAACGTGCAAGGACTCAAGGCGACGGGGGCGAAGGAAAAGAGAAAACCCCCTCAGGGGAGAAAGGCGAGCGGGTTTTGTGGTGTTTTCTGGTACCGGACCTCGAAGTGAAGGTGTACGCCGGTGGCGTTCCCCGTCTGCCCCATCCAGCCGATTGGGTCCCCCGCCCGAACGATTTGTCCCTCCCGGACGTACCGCTGGGCGAGGTGGGCGTAATACGTCTCGTACTCCCCTTCGTGCCTGAGGATCACGAGGTTCCCGTACCCGCCGTTTGTTCCCGAAAAGACGACCACGCCGGATCGGGCGGCCAAAATCGTGTAGTCGCCGCGGGCGCTCACGAGATCCACCCCGAAATGGAACCCGCCCCCCCGAGGGCCGAAAGGGCTCGTGATGAGCGGGGCACGAACCGGCCAGAGAAAGTGCGGGGTTTCCCGCGCCGCCCGCGGCCCTACCCGCACTTCGGCGGCGACGAGCGGGACGACGGCAACGCGATCCTTGGAGGAGGCGGCAAGCTGCGCCCGTTCGCGAAACGCGCGGGCGGTGGGAGAGGTCGGGGTGGCAGAAAAAAGGAGAGAAGCGGGTTGTCCCGGGGCCCCTTCCACACCGTGGCGGGGAAGGTCTCCCGCAACGTCCAGACCGAAAAGACCCACGGTCCTCCCTCCCCTTCGAAACGTTCGTTTCGTCCTTCTCTTCAAGGTATGCAGGAAGGGGGAGGGAGAACCCAGGGAATTACGCCTCTTTTTCCGTCCCGTGGGGGACGAAGTCCTTAATCACGAGGCTCGGCTTCTGCCCGAGGCGGTGTTCCGCATCTACGAAACGCACGGTACCCGTCTTCGCACGCATGACCACGGAGTGGGTGATCGCCCTCGATCCGGTGAAGCGCACGCCGCGTAGGAGTTCGCCGTCGGTAACCCCCGTCGCGGCGAAGATCGCGTCGTCTCCCCGAACGAGGTCGTCGAGGTAGAGCACGCGATCGGGGTTGTCGATCCCCATCTCCCGCAAACGCCGAAGCTCCGTCTCGTTTTGCGGCTTGAGGCGGCCCATCATGTCGCCTCCCATGCACTTCAGCGCCACGGCGGCGATCACCCCTTCCGGCGCTCCCCCAATCCCCACGAGCATGTCGATGCCCGTGTGGGGGAAGGCGGTGCTGATGGCGCCGGCGACATCGCCATCGGGGATGAGCTTGATGCGTGCCCCAACCTCTCGGATGCGGGCGATGAGTTCTTCGTGCCTTGGGCGGTCGAGGACGACGACCACGACGTCCTCGACATCCTTCCCCTTAGCCTTGGCGACGGCCCGGATGTTTTCTTCGATGGGACGGTCGATGTGTACGTACCCCTTGGCTTCGGGGCCGACGGCGATCTTGTCCATGTACATGTCGGGGGCGTGAAGGAGGTTCCCGCGATCGGCAATGGCCACGACGGTAATCGCATTCCACAACCCCTTGGCGACGATGTTCGTCCCCTCGAGCGGGTCGACGGCCACGTCCACCTTGGGGTGACCCGGTCCGCGAAGCCCCAAGGGCTCGCCGATGTAGAGCATCGGCGCCTCGTCGAGTTCTCCTTCGCCGATCACGACGACGCCGTCCATGGGAACCGTGTCGAACATGGCGCGCATCGCCGTGGTTGCCGCGTCGTCCGCCTCGTTCTTCTTCCCCCGACCCATCCAACGCGCCGCGGCGATGGCCGCCGCCTCCGTTACGCGGACGAGTTCCAACGTCAAACTCCGGTCCACGGCCTCTCCCCCCTGCTTTCTTCCCTGCCCTGCGCGGATTTCTCGATGCGGGATGCGAAAGGTCGCGCTCCCAGGGGAGCGCGACGCACGCTCGCATCCGACTGGCCGTTGTTTACGCCTTGCCCGACGAGCCGAAGAGGCGCATCTTCGCCTTCACCACGGCCTTGATCGCCTCGCGACCGGGCCCGAGGTACTTCCGCGGGTCGTAGAGGTCGGGTTGTTCCGCGAGCACGCGGCGGACGGCTTCCGTCATCGCCTGCATGTTTTCCGTGTTGATGTTGACCTTCCCCACGCCGACCTCGATCGCCCGCCGAATCTGATCGTCGGGTACCCCAGAGGCGCCGTGCAGGACGACGGGCACGGGGATCTTTTCCGTCACGGCTTGGATGATGTGGTGGCGGATGTTCGGAACGCCCTTGTACACCCCGTGCGCGGTGCCTACGGAAAGGGCGAGGGCGTCAACTCCCGTCTCCTCGTAGAAGCGAATTCCGTCTTCGGGACGGGCGAGGAGTTCCTCTTCGTTCGTAATCTCATCTTCCGTCCCGCCAATCGCGCCGACTTCCCCTTCTACGGAAACCCCCACCGCACGGGCCATGCGCACGACGAGCTTGGTCTCGCGGATGTTCTCTTCGAGGGAGAGGTGGGATCCGTCGAACATTACGGAGGTAAACCCTGCCCGGATCGCCTGCGCGCACTGCTCGAAGCTCGTCCCGTGGTCGAGGTGCAGGACGACGGGCACGAAGGTCCGTTCCGCGAGCGTTTTCGCGATCGCTACCGCGAGGTCCCACCCGCCCATGTACTTAATCGCACCTTGGCTCACGCCAAAGATGACCGGCGAACGTTCTTCCTCCGCGGCCTCGATAATCGCCTGGGCGAACTCGAGGTTGTTCAGGTTGAACTGGCCGACGGCGAACTTCTCCTTGCGTGCGCGCTGCATGAGTTCCGTCATCGATACGAGCGGCATGCGGATCCCTCCTCGCAATTGCTCGGCCGCACAGGGCCACATCCTGTATTATAGCAAAGAATTCGAAGAGGCGCCCCCTCGAAAACGGTCCAAAAGTTCCTTCAAATGCTCTATGTCAAAAGGTTTCGCCAGGAAGGCGTGCACGCCGAGGCGCTTCGCCTCTTCTTCGATGTCGCGCTCACCGTAGGCCGTCATGAGCACTACGGGAAGGTGGGGATGGGTCTCGCGGATCTTCCGCAGGAGCTCCAAACCGCTCATCCCCGGAAGCTTGACGTCAAGGAGGAGGAGGTCGGGCGGGCCTTCGGAAAATTTCTCTAAGGCCTCGCGCGCGTTCCCGGCAAGCACGACCTGAAAGCCCTGCTGCTTGACAACTTCCGCGAGCAAAGCGCGTATCCCGACCTGATCGTCGACGACCATCACGCGCATTTTCACAAACCCCCCGGAAAAGGATCTCTCGGCCCGTCTTTCGACCTCGCTTTTCCATTATAAGACAAGCTGGGGGGAGGAAAGTTCGGCCAGGGAAAAGTTGGAAAAAACGTCGCCTTCCTCACGAACGGGAAAGAAGCAAAAGAGCCCGAGGATGTCCTCGGGCTCATCGTGTTGCCTAGCGAAGCGGAGTGCGGGCGCGCGCCTTGACGGCCGCACCGATGAAGGCGAGAAAGAGGGGGTGGGGACGCGTGGGCCGCGAGGCAAACTCCGGGTAAAACTGAACGGCGACAAACCACGGATGCCCTTCGAGGCGGAAACCCAAGAGGTACTCGCGGCCTTCGCTCCACGCCTCGGGAAGGCCTCCCCGTCGCCCGAGCTCTTCGGCCCAGGAAAACGGCACCCCCTCCCTGTGCCGCATGCGTTCCTCGATCCGCTCTTTCCCGTAGATCTCGGAAAGCATTCCCCGCGGAGCGAGTTCCACAGGACGGGCACCTACCCACCCGTATCCCGGAAGAGAAGCGCTCACGGGCAAACCCTTAGCCTCGGTCGGTCCTTCGGAACCCCAGACGCCCAAAACCTCCCGCAGGGCTACGGGGAAGCCATACCCTAAGGCGAGAAACGGAATGCCCGCACGGCGCGCGTAGCGAGAGGCCAGAGCTTTGCCGTCTTCCTCGCGGTCGTCCCACGTCCCCGGGAGGACCAGAGCGTCGAGCTTCCCGAGGCGCGCGTCCGGATTGCCGCGCGCGAGCTCCCGGGCGTCGATCCAGTCAATTTCCAACGCGACGCCGTGGGCGATGGTCGCGTGGCGCAAGGCCTCGACGAGGCTCAGATAGGCGTCGTGGAGGGCGACAAATTCTCCTACGATCCCTACGCGGACCGTACCCGAGAGGCGCGCCACGCGCTCCACCACCTCTTCCCAAGCGGAGAGGTCCGCGGGCGGGAGGGAGAGTCCGAAGCGCTCGACCACGATGCGATCCAAGCCTTCCTTCCGGAGGCGAAGGGGAACTTCGTACGGCGTGGCGACGTCGAGGTTTTCGATCACCGCCTCCGTCTCGATGTCGCTGAAGAGGGCGATCTTTTCCCGCACGTCCCGCGGAAGCGGCTGCTCCGTCCGGCAGACGATGGCGTTGGGTTGAATTCCGATGCTCCGGAGTTCCTTCACGCTGTGCTGTGTGGGCTTCGTCTTGAGCTCCCCTGCAGCCTTGAGGTAGGGGACCAACGTGACGTGTACGTAAAAGACTCGGTTGCGCCCGACGTCGTGGCGAACTTGCCGGATGGCCTCGAGGAAGGGGAGAGACTCTATGTCTCCCACCGTGCCTCCGATCTCCACGATGAGGACGTCGGCCTCCGATTGCTTGGCCAATCCGTACACGTGGTCTTTGATCGCGTTCGTGACGTGGGGGATCACCTGAACGGTGGCGCCCCCGTAGACGCCCCGACGCTCGTTGTCGATGACCTCTTGGTAAATGCGACCTGCCGTCACGCTCGAACGGCGCGTAAGGGCCACGTCGATGAAGCGCTCGTAGTGACCGAGGTCGAGGTCCGTCTCCCCCCCGTCTACGGTCACGAACACTTCTCCGTGCTGGTAAGGGCTCATCGTGCTCGGATCGACGTTGATGTACGGATCGAACTTCATGATCGCCACGCGCAGCCCGCGAGCCTTGAGGAGAAGCCCGAGCGAAGCCGCCGTAATCCCCTTGCCCAGCGAGGACGCCACGCCTCCTGTGACAAAGACATAGCGCGTCATCGTGCAAAACCCCTTCGACCCGTTTTCCCCCGCGGGTTTGTCTTCCCTTCGCCTCTACACCCGCAAGCACCCTCAACCGCACACTCGACAAATTCTAGACCGGGCATTCGTACCCGTCAAGGGGTTTCTTCTTCCCCCTCGAACTCTCCGTCCTCCTCCTCGGGAAGCGGGAGCTCTTCGTCGAGCGGTTCCTCGGCGAGGAGATCCTTTTCCAGGTCTTCGAGCACGACCTCGCCTCCCTCCTCGTCGAGCCCCAGAGGAAGGAGGTCCTCCTCTTCCGCTTCGAGAAGATCTTCCTCGAGTTCGTCTTCTTCTTCGAAGGTGGGAATGAGTTCTTCGTACTTATCGAAGGGATACCAGTCCCGAAGTCCCCACTGCCCTCCTCCTACGTGGACGAAGCGCCCGTCTACGTTGAGGGAGGTGTAAAGCTGAGCCATTCGAGCGACGTCGTCCGGTGCATATCCCTTTTGCGCAAGGACGCGGGCGGCAATCTCTTCAAACGGCATGGGTTCGTGCTGGGAAAGGCCCACCAAAAGGCGGTACGCCAGTTCAACCATCGGCGTCTCGCGGACGTACTCCTCCTCCCAACCCATCCTCATCCCTCCCGAACGAAATCGACGTTCCCATTCTAGCCCAAAACCCACCCGGCGTCCCGTCCGCACTACGGTCGGCCCTCGCCCGGAGAAAAGAGAAAGAGCAGTTCGCGTACCGCCTTGGCCGCAAGTACGGCGGTGATCCCCGTATCGTACGCAGGCGACACCTCGACGAGGTCTGCACCTACCAGGCGGACGCCGGCGCGGTAGAGACGTTCGACACCGGCATAAAACTCCTGGGGCGTGATGCCGCCCGGCTCGGGCGTCCCCGTTCCGGGTGCAAAAGAAGGATCGAACGCGTCGATGTCCAGGGTGAGGTATACGGGGCACCGGGCGAGACGATCGGCGAGTTCTTCGATCGCATCGCGGAAGACGAACGGTCGAAACACGAGGTGTTCCGCCGCCCAGGCCCATTCCTCGGCATCTCCGGAACGAATGGCAAGGCTGAAAACGCGCTCCGAACCGATCTTTTCCGCAACGCGGCGAATCACCGTGGCGTGGGAAAGCTCTTCCCCTTCGTATACGGACCGAGCGTCGGCGTGGGCGTCTACGTGGAGGACGCACAGATCCGGAAACGCCGTATGCGCCGCCTCCACGAGGGGAAGGGTGAGGAGGTGCTCCCCGCCCAAGGCAAAGGGGTATTTCCCGCGCCGGTAGACCGTCTCCCCAAAGGCGCGAATGGAAGCGAGGGAGCGGTCGCGCGCGCCGTGCGGCAGCGGGAGATCGCCCACATCTGTGTAGGAAATTTCCCGAAGGTCGCGCCGTAGGTAGGGGCTGAAGGTTTCGAGAACCTGGGAGGCGGCACGGATCGCCTGCGGACCGAAGCGCGTGCCCGGCCGAAAGGAAGTCGTGAGATCGAGGGGGACTCCGAAGAGGAGGACGTCTCCTTCCGCCTGCGCCTCGAGAAAGGCGGGGAGAGAAGTGCCACCCAAGGTCATGCTTCCCCTCCTTCCCGGAGAGCCGTGAGGAGTTCGCGCGGAAGCGCAAAGGAGGCGCGGTGCACCTCCGGCGTGTAGTACCGCGTGGGGAGGGCCTCGGCGCGTGCGGCATCGAAGGTGAGGGGATCGGGACCGAGGCTACCCAAGGTGAAGCTCCACAACCCCGAGGGATATGTGGGGATCGACGCGAGGTACGTCCACACGCGCGGGAACGCACGACCTACAAGGTGGTGGGCGCGAACCACACGTTCGCGCTTGAGCCAGGGGTTGTCGGTCTGCGCCGCAAACAGCCCGTCCGTTCGCAGGGCGCTGCGCAGCTTTTCGTAAAAGGCGAGCTCGAAGAGCTGGACGGCCGGACCTACCGGTTCGGTGGAATCTACGAGGATGACATCGTAGTACGCCGTTCGGCCGTCGAGAAAGGCAAAGCCGTCGGCGACGTGCACATGTACGCGGGAATCCCGGAGGCACTTCCCGGCTTCCGGGAAAAACGCCTCCGCCACCCGAAGGACGGCGGCGTCGATCTCTACGAGGTCTACGCTTTGCACGGAGGCGTGGCGCAAAACCTCACACGCAACGCCGCCATCTCCGCCCCCCACGATGAGCACGCGTTCGGGATGCGGATGCGTGACAAGGGGAACGTGGGCGAGCATCTCGCTGTAGACGTGGCCGTCGCGCTCCGTCGTCATGACCATGCCGTCCAGAAGGAGAACCCGACCGTAGGCTTCCGTCTCCAGGACGTCTATCCTCTGGTACGGCGACACCTCGTGGTGCAGGCTCCGGCGGACCTTGAGGCTTAACGCAACTCCCTCGGCTTGGTATTCGGTAAACCAAAGTTCCACCCGGGATCCCCTTTCCCTTCCAGGATCGGCGACCTACCGGGACGATTATACGCTTCTTACGCGGGAAGTCCAGTCGACCGACGCAAGGTTTGGCCCCGTTCCCCCGGAACCCATACTGAGAGGAAGGGGAGGGAGGGCCCGTGTGGAGACAGATCGCACACGTCTTCTTCATCCTCATCGTCCTTCTCGTGGCAGGCACGACCGCACTTGCCGTCCTCGTGATCCTCACACCCCTTCCGTACGAACCGCGCGAGGAAATCCATCACCCAACGCTCCTCTACGACGCAAAGGGCCAGGCGTTTTCTCCCTTGGGAGGGAACATCTTTCAAATCCCCTTGCGAAAGGAGGACATCCCCCCGCTGGTCAAAGCGGCGACGCTCGCCGTCGAAGACCGGAGGTTTTACCGCCACTTGGGCGTTGATCCCCTGCGCCTCCTCAAGGCGCTCTACGTCAACGCGCGTACGGGGGAAATCCGCGAAGGCGGAAGTACGATCTCACAACAGCTCGCGCGGAACCTCTACCTGAGCCACGAGCGCACATGGACGCGAAAGTTCAAAGAGCTCGTGTACGCCTTGCGCCTCGAACAGCGCCTGAGCAAGGAGGAGATCCTCGGCCTCTACCTGAACACGATTTACTACGGAAACGGGGCCTACGGGATCGAGGCGGCCGCGGAACGCTACTTCGGAAAGGCAGCCAAGGACCTCTCCCCCGCCGAGGTGAGCTTCCTCGTCGGATTGCCCAAGGGTCCCACCCTGTACGATCCGTACCGCCACTTCGAACGAGCCCGTCAGCGACAGCGCGAGGTCCTCGACGCCATGGTTGCCGCGGGAGTCCTTACCGAGGACGAGGCCGCACGGGCGTGGAAGGAGGAAATTCGCCTTCTCCCTCATCCCGAAGAAGCGAGGACGGCGCCCTACTTCGCCCGCCAGGTCGAGACCTGGCTCGAAGAAACCCTCGGAATCGACGAAGGGACGGCCCGGCGGGCGGGGCTTAAGGTCTACACGACCCTGGACCCCCAGGCCCAGGCTGCGGCCGAAGAAGCCGTGCGCCGGCACATCCCGCCGGATGCCGACCTTGAAGCGGCGGTCGTCGTCGCCGATCCCCGCACGGGGGCCGTGCTCGCCCTCGTCGGCGGAAAGGACTTCGCAAAAAGCCAGCTCGATCGCACGCGCGCGCCGCGCCAGCCCGGATCGACGTTCAAACCCTTTGTCTATCTCACCGCACTCGAAGAGGGCTACACGCCCCTCACCTTGGGTCCGAGTCGGGAAAAGACGTTCGTCCAGGCGGACGGAACGCCGTACACCCCGAAAAACTACGGCGACCGGTACGCAAATGCGGACGTCCCCCTCGCGTACGCGATCCAGACGAGCGACAACGTCTACGCCGTGGATACGATCTCCCGCCTCGGCCCGGAACGGGTCGCCGTCCGAGCCCGCGATGTGGGAATCGCCGAACCGCTCCTCCCCGTCCTCTCCCTCGCCCTCGGGACCTCCGAGGTGAGTCCGTGGTCCCTCACCCAGGCATACGCGACGCTTGCCGCGGGGGGCGTGTACCGCCCCCTCTACCTCGTAGAACGCGTCGAAACCGCAGACGGGCGACTTCTCTACGCGCACCGTCCGGAAGAACGGCGGGTCGCCGGCCAGGATACGGTCTACGTCCTCACCCACCTCCTCGAACGCGTTCTCGACGAGGGGGGGACGGGGCACCTCGTCGCCGCCCGCTTGAAACGTCCGGCGGCGGCGAAAACCGGAACGACCGCGGTGGACGGGTGGATGGCCGGGTATACGCCCTTTCGCGTCGTCGTCGCCCGAGTAGGGTACGACCAGGAACGCACGCTCGACAACCGGGAGGCCGCCCTCGCAAAGTTCATCTGGGCCGACACCTTGGAAGGGGCCTCACACGACCTTCCTCCCGAAGACTTTACCCCGCCTCCCGGAGTCACCTTCCTCTCCGTAGATCTGCGTTCGGGTTGGAACACGGGCCGGTTTACGGAGGGAAGTACGCGCCTCGCCTTCGTACGGGGAAGCGAGCCTACGCTCCTCCCCGCGGCAAAGCCTACGCCTCCTTCTCCTGAGGGACCTTCGCTTTGGGAGCGCCTCAAAGACCTCTGGCCCCGCGTCCTTCCGTAAACGCGAGGTACGCGGCTCCGAGGACGCCCGCATCCTCCGGATGCTCTCCTGGCAAGAGGAGGTCAGGAGAGAGAAACTCCGGCAAGGCGTACCGGGGAAGGGCCTCGCGGAGCGGGGCGAAGAGCACCTCTCCCGCGCGGCTCACCCCGCCGCCGACGACAACCCGTTCGGGGTTCAAGGCGTTCACGAGGCCGCCGACGACGAACGCCAGGGCTTCTGCCGCCTGCCCGAAAATCTCCCGCGCGGCGGCGTCTCCTCGACTCGCCGCCTCCGCCACGTGGCGGGCGGAAATCCGTCCCTCGCGGGCAAGAACTTCCGCGAGGTAGGGCGATCGCCCCGTTTCCGCCGCTTCGTGGCCGCGGCGGGCGATGGCGCGACCGGAAGCTTCCGCCTCCAGACAGCCGCGCTTCCCGCAAGAACACAAATCCCCGCCCTCGCGCCGAACGGGGATGTGGCCGAATTCGCCGGCAAAGCCGCGTGCCCCGCGGAGGAGCTTTCCTTCCGCAAGAATTGCCCCCCCGACCCCCGTTCCCAAGGCGAAAAAGAGGACCCACTCGGCTCCCCGAGCGGCTCCCCGCCAAAGCTCCCCGAGAAGGGCGACGTTTGCGTCGTTCTCTACGGCGACGGGGAGGGGAAGTGCGCGGGCGAGGCGATCCCGCAGGGGAACGTTCCGCCACCCCAGGTTCGGGGCGTGGCCGACCACCCCCGTTCGCCCGTCGACCCACCCCGGGACGCCGACCCCCACAACCGCCACCCCCTCCCCATTCGTAAGAAGGGACCGAACGAGGTCTAGGAGCGCCTCGAAGACGGCTTCTCCTCCTTCCCGCGGCGTCGGCACGCTTCGAAAGCGGAGGATAGCCCCGTCTTCGCGGACGACCCCTCCCTTGATCTGAGTCCCTCCAACATCGATCCCCACGGCGTACATTCGCCGACCCCCCTCGTGCGTTCGTCTCAGGGCCTTAGGGCAAAGGCGCTTCGCCGGCCAGGTGTCGTGTTAGAATGGGGAGTGCTCGTCGGACGAGTTCATCGGGCGCGAGGCGCGCGTCGAGGCGGACGAAGCGGGGTTCGGAGCGAACGAGGCGTTCGTAGCCTTCCCGAACGGAGGCGTGGAATGCGGCGTCCAGACGGTCGAAGCGGCTGTAGACCCGCCCCTCGTCGCGCGTGAGGCGCTCGAGGGCCTCCTCCACGGGGAGGTCGAGGTAAAAGGTGAGAGAAGGCCACAACCCTTCGAGCACGACTTCGTTGATCGCGCGTACCCGTTCTACCCCGGCTCCTCGAACCATCCCTTGATACACCAGACTTGAGTCGACGAAGCGGTCCACGAGTACGACGCGCCCGGCCTCGAGCGCCGGGCGAATCACGCGAACCACGTGCTCACGGCGCACCGCCGCGTAGAAAAGCGCCTCGGTCAGGGGATCGACGTCCGCAGACTCCTCGCTGAGGAGAAAGGTGCGCACCTGTTCTCCCAGGGGAGTCCCCCCCGGTTCGCGGGTGAACACGACGTCGTACCCGGAGGAGACGAGCTCCTCCCGAAGACGGAGGGCAAACGTGGTCTTCCCGGACCCTTCCGGCCCTTCCACGGTAACCAGACGGCGTCGGAGGAGGGTAAGGAGCGTCTCTTCTCCCACGAAGATTCCCCTTCTTCCCCTAGATCGTCGTCGCAATCAACCCGAGGCGACGCAGCGGGCAGGGTACGTATTCCTAGGACAACAGGACCAATTTCCCGGTCTCGTTGGCCCAAGAAGCAGGAAAGTTCCTCGAAATTGCGGAAAGAATACCAGGGAAAGCGGTTTCGAGTACTAGTCTACGAGAACTACGGATTTACGCGTAGAAAGGGAAGCGTCCATGCCGTCTTTCTTTCCGCCAAAAGACGAGGCAAGTTCGGGGTTCCCGATCCCATACCTCGATCTGTGGCGCGGATTTTTCGAACGGGGAGAGGAGAGGTTTCCCCGAGCCGAAGTCCGCGACCTCTGGCTTGCCTATCGCGATTCAAACCTTTCTCCCTACCGCGAACCGGAAATCTGGACCGTTCCCGAGGGAGGAGAAGGGCAAAAGGAGTGCCGCCGTGTCGTGGAATCCCTCGTTCGGGAACTCGTACGTGCCGGGGAGGCCGGGTTTCTCCTCGCGTGCGTAGAGGCGACGGGCGTCGCGTCGGCAACCGCGGCCGATCCGGAAGGGACCACGTTTTCCGAACGTCCGTTTGAAATTCGACCGGGAACCGTGCTCGCCTTCCCTCCCTATCCGCCCACGGCCTACGCCCTTGTGCGCCGTGGGGGAGCGGCGACCTGGCTCGTGGGCGCGGAGCACCCCCACGTGGCCTGGCACCGCTCTACGTCGTTGGCCGTATCCCTTCCCGGATCGGCACACAGGACGCTGGTGGCCTTCTTCCGGGGCTACCCCCCCGTACGCCGGATCGCCACCGCGATCCTCGCCGCCCTTCCGCGCCTCTCTCCCTCCGGAAGTTCGGAACCTCAGCCGCGACCCCAGTCTTCGCCGTTTACGGCTCTGCGGCCGCTCTTTTCGTTTCTCGCCCACGAAATCTTCAATCCCCTCACGCACATCCGCGGATTCCTCGAACTGCACGCGAAGGGTGGGGAGCGCGAAGCGCTTTTGCGTGACGCCACACACATCGAACGGACGCTCCGCGCCTTTCTCCTCCTTTCGGATCCCCAGGGCAAAGAGGGGGAGTCCGTGGTAGACTTCCGCGTCCTCCTGCGCACGGCCGTTGACCAGGCGGCCCGTATTTCCCCACTCGCCGTCGCCTTGCCGCAAAAGCCGCTCCTCGTACGCGGGGATCCGCTTCGCCTGGAAATCGGATTGCACCTCGCGCTCACCTGGCTTCAGATGCTCGGCGACCCCTTCCCCTCCCTTGTAAGCGGAACGAAGGAAGAAGAGGCGTTTTTGCGGCTGGGAGGAACGGGCCCCGTGCCCCGGAGTGCGCCGCCGGGAGAATCGACGTTGGGGCAGGGTCTGGAGGCCGAGGAGGTCCTCTTTGCCCTCGCCACACGCCTCCTCAGCGAAGGTGGAGCCCGCGTCGACCCGCCGGAGGCCGAAGGGGAGGGGTGGCGCGTCACCGTACGTTTTCCCCTCGCGCAAAAGGCAAATCCCTAAAAGCCCTTTCCCCCGGGCAAAAGGTTTGTGTGCCGAACAAACCGTCCGTGGGCGATGAGCGCGTCCTTAGGCCCTAGGGCGACGACGCGTCCTTCGCGGGCAAACGCTTCAAGGTAAGGTACGTACGCCCGCAGATCTTTTGGCGTCGTCGCAAGGACTTCGGCCCGCCGTGCGTCGAGCTCTTCGGGCGTGATCCCCGAAAAGTATTCCGCATCGCCGCGTTCTCCTTGAAGGGGGGGGCTGAGGGGTTGGTCAAGGCGGGCGATCGTGCCCAAGATGAGGTCGTGCATGTCCTCGTCCCCGAGGTCAACCTCCCGGAGGAAGGACACCGCCTCATCGTAGACGAGGATCGTCTCTTCGAGGTGGGGATCGCGGTACGAGCTCATCACGAGGCGGCCCAGACGGTCGATGCGGGCGAATGCACCGTATGCCCCGCCTTCTACGCGCACGCGGTTCCAGAGGTACTCGAGGCGGAGGAGCTGCTCGAGGACGTAGGCAGAACCGCGGTGCTCGTACCCAAGAGGTGCGAGGTCGAGCCCCTTGGCGACGTAAAACACGTCCGCGGCGGAAAGCAGAGCCTCGTCTGCGGCGGGCAAAAGCGCGGGAAGCACACCCTCCACCGGCTCTCGGTTCGGAAGGGAAGCGAGAAGGGGCGCAAACGCCGTCCGGACGGTGTCCACAAGGTCGGGGTCTGCCGTAAAGGAGACGACGGCGGGAACGCGGAAGAGCTCGCGGTAGACGCGCTCCGTTTCCCGGGCGGCTGCGGCGAGCGCCTCTTCCCCCTTTTCGAGGAGCGCCCGTAACCAGAGGATGTGTTCCACGCCGCCGGTCCGCTCCAAGACCGCGGCTGCAGGACTCATCTGCGCGAGAAGGCGCTGGGAGGCGACGAGGTGCCCGCGCGGAACGAGGTCGGATTCCAGTCGGGCGAGCCTCTCGCGTAGACGTTCGGCGAACTGGGGGAACGCGGAGATACGCGTCCCCGTGGCGATTTCCTCCATGAGCCCCGCCAAGCGGGGAAGCTCTTCGGCCA
Organism: Brockia lithotrophica; assembly: GCF_003633725.1. Classification (NCBI taxonomy): domain Bacteria; kingdom Bacillati; phylum Bacillota; class Bacilli; order Thermicanales; family Thermicanaceae; genus Brockia; species Brockia lithotrophica. The sequence continues at coordinate 73,996 of NZ_RBIJ01000005.1, forward strand.
AGGCGCGGCCCCGGAGTGCCAGGTGAAGTTCTGGTTTCCCCTTCGCCCGTTCGTAGACCGCAATCGACGCGCTTACACCGCCCGTATGGCGATCGAGGAGTTCGGCCAGCGTCTCGGCGTCGTGCGCCTCCGTCGGCATGCGGCTGAGGAGAGAGGGAAGAAGGCCCGCGTAGAAGAGGTCCTCGGGGGCGAGCGAGGCGAGCGACACGTACAGGGATACGTAGGCAATCCGTCGGGTAGGGATCGGGTGCAGGAGGATCACCCCGCCTCCTTCGCGGATGACCTCCGTAGGGACCTTAGGAGCGGATCGCGGTACGTCGTGGAGGGCGAGGCGGGGAAGGAGGGCCTTGGCTTCGGGCGGGTCCGGCGTCCGCTGCTTTTCCACAAGCTCGGCCGTGCGCCGACGCAGTTCCTCCTGTGCGGATGGGGAAAGGCTCGCAAAGGAGTGGCGGAGGACGGAGGTAAGGGCCGCCTCCTTAGCCTGGGCGAGTCCGGGCTTGGGTTCGAGGACGACGAGCGCCTGATGCGTCCCCCGAAGGAAGAGTCGGGAGAGGAGGTCGGTAAAGAATCCCGTGGGGGTGCGCATGCGGATGTCTTCCAGCACGGCGGAGAAGTTGAGCGGTTCCAAGGGGTCGCCGTCGTACCGCCAACTCCGAAGCGCTTCGAGGAGGTAGACGAGTCCCTTCGGGTAGCTCCCCGTGTCGGCCTCCCGAAGCTCGAAGAGCTTGCGCGTGAGAGCCGCCTGAAGCAGCCCCAGGGGGATCTCCTCGCGGACGAGGCGCTCCACGGCGTCGCGCGCCGCGGCAAAAAAGGCAAAGGCTTGCCCTTCCGGTATTCCCTTGCCCACGAGGGCGAAGTAGGGCTGGCGAACGTCCGCCTCCACGTAGGCGTAGACGTCCTTAACGAGCCCGGTGCCGAGAAGGGCTTGCCGAAGCGGTGCGGCGGGACGGTTGACGAGGGCGTAGGCGAGGATTTCTAAGGCAAATACCCACAACGTGTCCCGTGCTTCCTCGCCGAGGACGCTCCCCCATGCGGCGTAGGTTTCCCCCTTTTCTTCGCCTTCCGGCAGGGGATAGGCTTCGAGAACCACCCGTGGGGTGGGGAAAGGAGGCTGTAGCGGGGGAAGGGGGGTCGGAGCCTTATGGGAAAAGTGGCGCAGCGCGCGATCCTCGAGAAACTCCAGCACTTCCTCCGCAGCCAAATCCCCGTATACGAGGAACAGGGCATTTCCGGGATGGTAGTGCTCTTCGTGGTAGCGGACGAAGGCTTCCTGCGTAAGGCCGGGAATTGCGTCCGGGTCACCGCCGGAGTCGAAGCGGTATACCGTATCGGGGTAAAGGGCACGTTCGAGGGCACGGGAAAGTCGGGCTTCCGGTTGGGAGTACGCCCCCTTCATCTCGTTGTACACGACGCCGCGGATGTGCGGCTCGCCGTCCTCGACGTGCAGGTGCCACCCCTCCTGCATGAGGATGGTAGGGTCCTCGTGGAGGCGGGGGAAGAACACGCCGTCGAGGTAGACGTCCATGAGGTTGAAGAGGTCTTTGGCCACACGGCTCGCCACGGGGTAGACGGTCTTGTCCGGGTAGGTCATGGCGTTTAAAAAGGTGTTGAGGGACCCCTTGGCGAGGGCGACGAACGGCTCTTTCAGGGGAAACCGGCGCGAACCGTTGAGCACCGAATGTTCAAGGATGTGCGGAAGTCCCGTGTCGTCGGGCGGCGGCGTGCGGAAGGCGGCCGCAAACACCTTGTTGTCGTCGTTCGTTTCGAGGAAAAGAACGGGGGCACCCGTCGCTTCGTGGACGAAGATCTTGGCCACGGCACCGATGTCTGCGGCACTTTCGTGCCTTACCTGCACGTACCCACGCGGCATCTCACGAGACTCCCCCTTCGTTCGGCATCTCTGTGTCCGTACCTTCCTTTGCAACCTCCGATTCCTCGCGGTTCCGCCCGATGCGGCGCGCGTAAAAGTCGCCGGCGGTTCCAACGGGCGTACCCGCTTCCAAAGGTTCCTCTTCGAGGCGTTGGAACGTCCCGACGAGATGTGCCCCTTCTTCGACGACAAGGTCTCGATAGTGGAGCTCGCCTTCAAAACGAGATCCCCGGCGCAGGATTACGGTTCCCTCGGCAATGAGCTTTCCCCGAAACCGCCCCGAAATCTGCGCACCTTGCGCCCAAACGTCGCCCTCCACTTGACCGGAAGGACCGACGATGAGCTCTCCTTGACAGTGAATGTCCCCGCGAAAGCTCCCGTCCATACGCACGGCCGCCTCGCTCGCGAGCGTACCCTCGACACGTGTCGAAGCGTCGAGGTACGTCACCCGTCCTTCCCCTGCGGGACGCTCAGTCGAGGGGCCTTTCTTCCGAGACAGCATGGACCACACCTCCAAGGTAGGGAACCGGATCGATCGGACGACCGCCGAGGCGCACCTCGTAGTGGAGGTGTGGCCCCGTGCTCCGACCCGTAGACCCCATGTAGGCGATGAGTTCGCCCTTCTTTACGCTCTGTCCTCGTTGTACGACCACCCGACTCAAATGCGCGTAAAACGTCTCCACGCCGTTCCCGTGGGCGATGCGTACGGTAAGCCCGTATCCCCCGACCCACCCTGTGTCGACGACGACGCCGGAGGCCGCCGCGTGAATCGGCGTTCCCGAAACGTTGGCGATGTCGACCCCGGTGTGCATTTGCAAGGCAAAGGTAAAGGGGTCGCGCCGCATCCCGAATCCCGACACAATCCTCCCATCGGCGGGCATGATGCTCGGCACGTGTTCGGCGATCTCTCCCAAAAGGGCGATCTTGTTTCCAATCGCCGCTCCGCGCTCCTCGCTTCCGTTCAGGCGTTCGGCGAGGGAAAAGAAGAGCGCGGACGCATTCCCCGCCGTACCGCGGGGAGGTTCTTCCCCCACGAGGGAGGTGGGCCGAGGGCCGGACGTGGACGCAGAAAGCGGAGTGGTCTCTCCCCGGGCAATAGTGCTCTTCCCCGTAACCTGCGTCTCCAGCGCCGCGGCGAGCCCCTCGAGCGCGGAGAGCTTGCGTTCCGTCTCCGTGAGGCGGCCATCGAGCACCGTAACCCGCTGTTTCCAGCGCACGAGTTCGTCTTCCAGGGCGACGTTTTTCGCCCGCGACTCGCGGGCCTCCGCCTCTGCCTGCTCCTTGGCCTGCAGTGCGCTGTGGAGCTCCTCCCGCAGGTTTCCCGACGTTGCGTACTGGTGGACGGCAAATCCCGTAAGCGCGGTGAGCCCGAACCCCGCCGCCGCCAGCGTCCCGTAAAAGGCGCGGCGGGAAACGCGCAGCGAACGGGCTTCCCCGCCGTCTAAGGGGATCAGCTGAAGGACAAAGGCGTCGGGGCGGGGATCCGATGTGAGATCACGCCACGACCGCTTGTCCCATCGCGTCTCCTTCACCGCCTTCCCCCTCCCGATCTCCCGCGTGTTCCCAAACTCCCAACCGTTTCTCGAAAATGCTCCCGGAAAAACGACGAACGGGCAATCCGCAGCGCAAAACCAGGCGCTTCACATTGTATCCCAACGAAAGAACTTACTCCACCGCGAATTCCGAAATCGGAAAATCGGCCGCCGCCTACTCCTTTTCTTCATCGGAGACGAGGGTTTCCAAGGCGAGGCGGATCATCGCCGTAAACGTCCGCTCGCGCTCCTCCGCTGTGGTCTCCTCCCGCGTCACGAGGTGATCGCTCACCGTGAGGATGGACAGGGCGCGGGCCCCGTAGGCTTTGGCGATCGTATACAGCGCCGCGGTTTCCATCTCTACGCAGAGGGTCCCGTGTTCGGCGAGCTTTTTCTCGTAGGCTTCTTTGTCCGCGTCGCCGTAAAACCGATCGGTGGTAAAGACACCGCCTACGTGGACGGGGAGCGCGAGGCGCCGTGCCGTTCGGTAGGCGGCGTAGAGAAGGGAGAAGTCGGCCAGGGGGGCGTAGTCGATGCCCCGAAAGTGTAGGCGATTCATGTTCGAATCCGTAGAAGCACCCTGAGCGAGGACGACGTCCCTGAGGCGCACTTCGGGAAGAAAGGCGCCGCACGTCCCTACGCGGATGAGCGTGCGTACCCCGTACTCGCGCATGAGTTCCGTAGCGTAGATCGCCATGGAGGGCATGCCCATGCCCGTTCCTTGCACCGTCACCCGTTCCCCGCGGTACGTCCCCGTGTAGCCGTACATCCCGCGGACGGCGTTCACTTCCACGGCATCTTCGAGGAATTCGCGGGCGATAAACCGCGCCCGCAGAGGATCTCCCGGAAGCAGGACCTTGGGCGCAACGTCCTCCCTGCGAGCACCGATGTGCAGGCTCACGACGGAACGACCTCCTCGCAGCTTCCGTTTTGCGCGCCGCCTACGGGCGCCTGGCCGAAACGGTGAGGTATTCGAGGACTTCCTCTGCCGCCCGCTCTCCTCCCGTGAGGCAGTCGGGGATCCCTACGCCGGTAAAAACCGCACCGCGAACCACGAGCGGAAGGCCAAAGTTGGCAAAGTAGGCGCGAATGCGGGCGAGGCGCTCCTTGTGGCCCACCGTGTACAGGGCAAGAGAGCGCTCGAAGCGGCTCACGAGGGCAAAGCGGACGGGGGGAAGGGGATTGCCAAAGAGGCGCACGAGGTCTTCCTCCACGGCTTCCCGAATTTCGGCGTCCGTCGAATACCGCTCTACAGAGCGCCGATCGACGAACACCCGTACGAGGGATTCTCCCGGGGGCACCGTATGCGGCCACTTCCGCGACGTGAAGGATACCGAACTTACGACGCGTCGCTCCCGCGGCGGGACGAGGATCGCCGCACCGGGGAAACCCGGGATCGGCGAAGCGGCGAAGCGAAACGCGATGTTGGCCGTGGAAGAATACGGAATTTCTTCGAGGAGGGCCGCACCGTCTTCCCGCCCCATCCCGCGCAAAAGGCGCGCGAGCTCCCACGCGGGAAGGGTGCTCACCACGACGGAAGCGGAAACGGTCTTCCCCGTGGAAAGCGTGAGTTTCCAGAGCCCGTCCTCCCAGGTGAGGGCATCCACTCCCGTGCGCAGGTGGACGGCGTCGGAAGGCAGTTCCCGGGCAAGGCGACGGACGAGTTCTTCGAGACCCGAACGGAGGGTGACAAACTTCCCCGCTCCGGGCGCCTGCCCGGCGGGCCTCGGTCTTCCCTGCGGAGACGTGCGGGCAGACCGCCGCAACCCGAGGAGGACGCTTCGGTAGCGTCGCTCGAGCTCGCGGTATGTGGGAAACAAGGTATCGAGGCTCAGGATGTCCGCCTCGGCGCCGTACACCGTGCCTACGAGGGGCTCGATGAGCGCTTCGACCACCTCTTCTCCGAAGCGCCGGCGGAAAAATTCGCCTACAGAAACGTCCCCCGGAGCTTGCAACGGAGGAAGCACGAGGTCGAGCGCGGCGCGGAGTTTGCCCGCGGGGGAAAGAAGCGGAGTGCGGATCAGGGGGATAAGGCGCCGCGGAACTCCCATTTCCGTGCCCGGGGGGAGGGGGAGGAGTCGGCCGCGGCGGCATACGTAGGTCGGCCCTGCCTCCGGATTTTGCACGACGAGGTCGTCCTCGAGGCCAAGTTCGCGAAGCACGGCAAAGATCGCATCGCCCTTGGCAAAAAACGCGTCCGGACCGCGCTCGATGATCGCTCCGTCTGCGACGTAGGTCTCCACTACGCCCCCGAGCCGCGGGGCCCGTTCGTACACGTCGACGCGCAGGTCGGGAGCGCGATCTCGGTTTCGCAGGAGGTAGTATGCGGCGGCAAGACCAGAAACGCCACCGCCCAACACGGCGACCCGCATTTCGCTCACACCTTCTCTCTCCCCGAGCGGCGTCCATCTTCCGCGTAGGCCCGCGCCTCGCGAAGTTCCTCCAAGACGAGCGCGGCGAGCATCCCGACAAAGGCCGCCGACGATCCCGGAAGGGGGAGGCGGTGGAAGGCGAGGCCGTGTTCTTCCGCCACCGCCCTCGCCTCCACGTCCAGGTCGTAGGCGACCTCCAGATGTTCGCTTACGAAGCCGATGGGAGCTACGAGAACTCGGCGCGCGCGGCGCGCGACCTCCGGAAGGACCTCCCCTACGTCGGGACCGATCCACGGAAGGCCCGGCCGCCCCGCACTTTGAAACGCGAGACGGTACCTCCCTTCCGGGATCTCGGCCGTACGGGCGACGGCGGCGGCGAGGCGTTCCAGGCTTCGGACGTACGGGTCTTCCGGCGGAACGGGAAGGCTGTGTGCCGTAAAGAGGACGTACGAACCGTCGTCCTCCCAGGCACCGCGTACGACCTCCGCCCACCACGCCACAAGGCAAGGGTGGGTGCCGTAGTCCTCGACGACGCGCACTTCGAGACCTAGCGGTTCGGCCGCACTCCGGACGCGCTCCGCGTACTCGACGTGGTGGGCTGGAGAATAGTGGGGAGCGAGGGGAAGGAGGAGGATGCTTTGGACGCCCTGAGCCGCCAACTCCCGAACCCCGTCTTCCAGGTACGGGGGCGCGTGGCGGTACGCGCTTACGAGCGGAAGATCGTCGGAAGGAAGAAGCGCGGAGAGTATCCGGCGTAGGGAGAACACCTGGCGTTCGGTCTCGCGGAGGAGGCGGTCGGTCCCGCCGACGGTCTGGTAGCGCCGGATGAGGTCGTCGAGTTCTTCGGGACTCGGAGGATGTCCGCGGCGGATGTGCGTGAAGTACGACGCGATCTCCTCCAAGCTGCGCGGCGCGCCGTAGGATGCGACGAGGACGCCCACCCTCATGGAGATCCCCCTTTGGCCTGCGCGCGTCTGCGTGCGGCCGACGTCGTGCGGACAAAATCCGTAAGGTGCTTGAGCTTTCCCAAATCGACTTCCGGGAAGAGGCCGTGTCCGACGTTGAAGATATGGCCGGGGGTTTGTTCCCCCTCTTCGAGGACACGTTCGGCGTAGGCCTCGAGAAGGTTCTCGGGGGCGAGGAGCCACGAGGGGTCGTAGTTCCCCTGAAGGACGAAGCGACCCCGGGTACGTACGGCGGCCTCGGACAGAGGAACGCGCCAGTCCACCCCGAGCACGTCCACGGAGAGATCGGAGAGCAGCGGCAAAAGTTCTCCCGAAGAAACTCCCGGATAGTAGACGAGCACGTGCCCCGGATTTTCCCGACGGAGCCCTTGGAAAAGCCGTCGCACGTACGGAAGGACGTACTGTTCGTAGTCCCAAGGGGACAGAGCCCCCACCCAGCTGTCGAACAACATGAGTACATCCGCACCAGAGCGGGCTTGGTACGTGAGATAGTCCACCGTCAGGTCGACAAGGGCCTCCAGAAGCTCGTGCCAAAACGCAGGGGCGGAAAGGTAGGCCGCCTTCGTACGGCGGAACTCCCGCGTCGCCCCGCCTTCCAAGAGGTAGCTCGCCACGGTAAACGGCGCCCCGGCAAAGCCGATGACGGGGACGGGAGCATCTCGCAGGGCAGACAAAATCTCGCCCACAAAGGAAACGCGTTCGGGCGCAAAGGCGCGCAGGCGCGCGACGTCCTCATCTCCGCGCACGGGCGGATCGATCACGGGACCTTTCCCTTCGATAAACCGCACGTCGAACCCTGCGCCGGCGATCGGGGTGAGGATGTCCGCGTAGAGGATCGCGGCGTCCACCCCGAGCCGATCTACGGGCAGAAGGGTGATCCGCACCGCGGTCTCCACGTCGCGACTCGCCGTAAGCAGATCGCGCTCGCCCTTCAAGGCGTGGTACAACGGGTCGTACCGTCCCGCCTGCCGCATGTACCACACCGGCACTCGCTCCACTGCTTCGCGACGCGCGGCGCGCACAAAGAGGTCGTTCCTACGCCGATTGGGAGGGGGGATCTCTTCTCCCCCTCGTTTGGGCCCCACCTCTTCTCCCCCTTACCCCCGCGCCCCGCCCGGGATTTTCGCCCTTCCCTGGGAAGCGCTTACGCCTTCCGCCAAAGGAAAGGGTTACGCACCCGTTCCTTCTTCGGGACGGGAAAAGTGTTCTGCGATGAAGTCTTCGAGCAGCGCGAGCTTCCGCTCAGCTTCGCCTTCGTCCGCTCCCACGACACCTAGGTATACCTTAAGCTTCGGCTCCGTTCCCGAAGGCCGTACAGCAAGCCACGACCCGTCTGCAAAGATCCAACGCACGACGTCGGAACGCGGGAGCGCCAAAGGCGTCTTTTCTCCGGTCTGCACGTCCGTGGCCGCGCGCTCCAAATAGTCCTCTCGCCGGACGAGGGGAAGGAACCCTACGGCTTCCGGCGCAAGGCGGCGAAAGGCGGCCATTTTCTTCTCCCGAACGACTTCACCGCTCGCCCCGGGATAGGTGTAGGAGAGGAGCCTTTCGCGGTGAACGCCGTACTGCCCTTCGATTTCCCGGAGGAGATCCCACGCCGTACGCCCTTGGGCGCGGAGTTCGGCGACCAACTGGGACACGAGAAGCGCGGCCTGAACGGCGTCCTTGTCGCGCACAAACGAACCGGCTAGGTAACCGTAGCTCTCCTCAAACCCGAAGACAAACGTGTGCGAGCCGGTCGTCTCGAACTCCAGGATCTTTTCCCCGATAAACTTGAACCCCGTGAGCACATCGAAGACGCTGAGTCCGTACGCCTCGGCGATCTTTCGCCCGAGTTCTGTGGTGACGATGGTCTTCACCACCGCGCCGTTGGGCGGTAGAGTTCCCTCCTCTTTCCGCCTGCGCAGGATGTAGGCGAGGAGGAGAACGCCGAGCTGATTTCCCGTAAGGCGCCGGAGGATCCCGTCGGACCCACGGACGAAAACGCCGAGCCTGTCGGCGTCGGGATCGGTCGCGAGGACGAGATCGGCCTCGAGCCTGTTGGCCCAATCGAGCGCCAGGCGAAAGGCCTCTTCCTCTTCGGGGTTAGGAACGCGTACGGTGGGGAAGTTCCCATCCGGCTCCCGCTGTTCCGGGACGAGGAAAAGCTCGGAAAACCCCTTCCGCCGGAGCACCGTCTCCACGGGCTTGCCCCCCGTCCCGTGCAGGGGAGTGTAGACGATGCGCACGGAAGCCGCACTGCGCTGACCTTCGGGAGTGAGGGGGAGGAGGTCGAGGACGCGCGCGTAGTACGCCTCGTCTACGGCCTCACCGACGTACTCCACGAGGCCGCGCGCCTGGGCTTCGGCAAGGGGAAGCATGGGCACTCCGAAAGGATCGGCGATGTGCTTCATCTCCCGTGTCAGGGCTTCGGCAAACCGCAGGGTGATCTGCCCTCCGTCCTCGCCGTACACCTTGTATCCGTTGTACTCCGGCGGATTGTGGCTTGCCGTGATCACGATCCCGGCAAGGGCCCTGAGGTGCCGTACGGCAAAGGAGAGCTCCGGTGTCGGGCGTACGTCGTCAAAGAGGTACGCGCGCACCCCCGCAGCGGTGAGAACGCCCGCGGCCTCTTCGGCAAACAACCGCGAGTTGCGGCGAGAATCGTAAGCGATGACCACACCCCGCGCCCCGTCGCCGTACGTCCCCAAAAGGTAGCGGGCCAAAGCCGCAGTAGCGCGCCGGACCACGTACCGGTTCATGCGCGCCGTACCTGCGCCCATGATGCCGCGCAGTCCTCCCGTGCCGAAGGGAAGGTCGCGGTAGAACCGGTCGAGGATCTCTTCAGACGTGAGCCGGCGGAGTTCCCGAGCCGTGTCTTCGTCCACGGGAGCCGCCAACCACCGCGCGTATTCCCGCTCGGCGCGCTTTTCCCATTCGGCGAGAGCGCGTCCTTCCACGCTTCGCACCCCCTTTTTGCCGGCCCTCCGTGTTCTCGCACGCACGTTCTGCGAGCCATTATACCAGAATCTCACTCCTGCTTGGCCTTTTCCGCGTCCATGCTCCCGAGTTCCACCTCCGCCTCCGACCTCTCTTCGCCGCGCAAGAACTCGATGCGTACCCGCTCTCCGGGACGATGGCGGGAGTAGAGGACGGCCCGTAGGTCCGCCGCATCGTTCACGGGTACGCCGTCGACGGCGACGATCACGTCTAGGGGGCGAAGTCCCGCTGCGTCTGCCGGACCACCGGGGAGGACGTCTACGAGCACCACGCCGCGCGTGGGCCTCTCGGGCAGGTGGAGGGTGTGCGCCTGCTGTTCTGCGGGGATTTCCCAGGTGTTTTTGGGCTGCACTCCGAGGTACGGACGAACCACACGCTCCCCGCGGGCAAGGGCCTCGAGAATCGGCTTCGCCACGTGGCTCGGAATGGCAAATCCGATCCCTTCCACGCCGACGGCGGAAATCTTTGCACTCGTAATCCCCACAACCTCTCCCGCCCGGTTGAGGAGGGGACCGCCGGAATTTCCCGGGTTAATCGCCGCATCCGTCTGAATGACGTCGAGTTCCCAATCGACCTTCCCGTCTCCGCTCAGGTCGTAGGGGATCGTGCGCTTGGGCGCGCTGATCACCCCGGCGGTGACGGATCGAAAGTAGAGAAGCCCCAAAGGATTGCCGATGGCCAAAGCGGGTTCGCCGGCGCGCAGCCGAGTCGAATCTCCGAAGGGGAGAAGGGCGTAGGCGACGTCGGGCCTGGGAAATACGAGCACGGCGAGGTCGCTCGGGGGATCGGCTCCGACGAGGCGAGCCTTTCGCCTTTGGCCGTCGGAGAGTACGACGTCGATTTCTTCTGCCCCCGCCACGACGTGGTGGTTCGTGGCGACGTAGAGAGAGCCTTCCTTTTCGGAAAAGAGGATCCCCGAGCCCGTGCCTACGGGAACGGGTCGGGGATTTCGTTCCCACAATCCGGGAGCGCGGGAGAGGTTGACAACCCCGACGACACCCAAGGCCGCCCGCTCAGCAACCTGGGCGAGGTCGTCGGAAAGAAGGGCTCCGACGGGCGCGGGGGGACTCGAGGGCACGGGCGCCTCCTTCGGATCGGGCCGAAAGAGAAAGAGGACGAGGGCAACGAGAACCGCCCCAAGAAAAGGGAAACGGGCAAGCGGGCGCAAACGCACGCCAAACCCTCCTTTCGCCATGCGCTCTCGTTGCCCTTAGCGTGCCCGACCCGGCCCTCCTTTAGCGGGAAAATCGCCCGAGCGGAGGTGAGCAAAGGTCTTCCCTCAAGGTTGCAGACGGGGGGTTCCTTGCTGCAGGAGGAGGCCGAGAAACCCGCTTACGTCGTACACTTGGTCTCCGACGGTCGCTCGCCATACGGGGACGATCAGGCGGAGGGGGTCCTTTTCCCCGTAGGGCACGAGGCGGAAGCCAGCTTCGAGCCGATCGATCTTCTTTCCCGGGGGGAGGACTCCGGCATCCGCAAGCACTTGGGCGACGCTTTCCGGAGGGATGAGGAGTCGTGGTGGCCCCTTTTCCCGCGGCACGACGGGGTGGAGGTGGACCGTCCTTCGGTCTTCCTCGACCTCCACCCATCCGTCGAAGACGGGATACCCGTCGAGGAGTTGGCGGTAGACCGTCCTTCCGCCCGCCTTACCCACCAAGCGGAAACTGCGCGCGTAGGGGAAGTATTCGGCGAGCGCAACCTCTTCTCTTCCCTCGGGCAGAGGAGTCGGAAGGAGAGCGGTCCACTCTCCCCGGCCTTCCGCTACGAGCCGAACTTCGGGAAGCGCGAGGTTTGCGTACGTCTCGTCTACCGTCCAATAGGAGAGGTACGGCTGGTCCCGCCCGATCCCCGCGGGAAGTCCAGCGGTCCGCGTATCCCCGGGGAGGAGGGGGCGAAGACCCTCGTACACGAATCGCTCCCCGAGCCAGAGGACGAGGAGGAAAGCGTCGAGGACGAGAAAGAGGACGAGGAGGTAAAGGAGCGGTTTCGCCTCTCTCACGACCCTCCCCCCCTTCCTTCAGTGGGGACAAACCGACGCGTCTGCGGCAACCACCAGTATGCGCGCGGACGGGCGATTCCCTGTCCCGGCGTGTCGCCTTCGACGAACTCGTAGGCGACGAGCCAAAGGGCATCCGGGGTCGGCCTCTGGATCTCCCCACTCGGGGGAGGCAAGGTGACCGCCTCCGGGAGCACTTCGAGGGAGACACGCTTCCGCAGGGGCCATCGTCCCTCCACGACCTGCGGTCCGTTCATCCGGAGCTCGATCTCCCCGAAGGGAACAGGGCCGGTCGGCCCCGGCACGAGAAGGGGAAATCCCTCCACGTGCTCGACGAGATGGAGGATCACGTCGCCGCCTTCGCGTTCCTCACCAACGAAAGCCGCGGGGAAGAGGAGTCCCCCGTGGCGATTCAAAAACACCGCCGCAGAAGAGAGGGGGGAGGGGTGCGTGCCCTCGTCTCGCCGTAGGGCCGGAGCGAAGTACGTAACCTGACCGTCCCGTCCGAAGCGTACGCTCTCCACCCCGTTCGTGAAGATCTGGGCGCCCGTTCGCTCGCGAAAGGCGCGAAAGTTGGGTGCGTCGAAAAAGAGGCGCGAGAGGAGCTCTTCGGGAGAAGGGGTTTCGTAGGCGAGGCGGTAGACAGGGAGGCGGATTTCCGAGGTGGGAACTACAAAAGGCACCCGTCCTTCCCCTCGGGGAAACTCACGTGCGGGCACGCTTCGGTCGAGGTACGGCGTGAGGGGCGTCCAACCTTCGGGGACCGCCTCTCCGACGTACAGCGTCTGTCCGGCGCGGAGAAAGCTCCCTCCGCGCGCCGGACGCTCCGCGAGCGGAAGATCTTCCCAAAGACCGAATTCCTCAATTTCTCCTGCTTCGACGCCGGCAAAAGGAAGCGAAGGGGAAGAGGGAAAGGGCGACAAAGGGGTAAAGGTGAACGTGCGGTAGGGGGAGGGTAGGAGGGATCCTTCCCGCCAAGGGCCGCGTACGGCAGAGGCGAGAGAGCCGATCGGTAGTCCGTAGACGATCCGTACGTCGTCTCCTACGCGGTAGATCCCAACCCCCCACAGGAAGTCCGCAGGAGTAAGCTGCCCCTCCTTCTTGGGAGCGGGTTCGACGGCGCGGGCATAGGGAAGGAGGGGAGGTTCTTCCTGCCAAATTCGGTACGTGAGAAACACGCTCACCCCCACGAGAAAGCCAAGGAGGATGCCGAAGAGGCGTTCAGCGCGCACAATCCCCACCTCCGGGGAGGTAGAGCGTGACCGTCGTCCCCGCACCCTCCTGAGAGTGGATGGAGATATCCCCGCCGTGCAGGCGGACAATTTCCCGGGAAATAGCGAGGCCGAGCCCCGTTCCTCCAGGGTTCCGAGTGCGCGAGCGGTCTACGCGGTAAAAGCGTTCGAACACGTAGGGGAGATCGGCGGCCGGGATTCCCACGCCCGTGTCGGATACGGAGATGCGCAGTCGCCCGCCTTCTTCCCCTACCTCGAGGCTCACCTTCCCTTGGGAAGGGGTAAACTGCAGGGCATTGTCCAAGAGGTTGTCGAGCACGCGGTTCATGCGCTCCACGTCCAGAAACACGCAAAGCTGGCGTTCGGGGAGACGGTACGTAAACTCCACGTCCTTTTGGCGAAAGCGCATGGCAAAGCGCTCGACGACCTCAGCAATCCACAGTCGGACGTCCGTAGGGGCGAGGCGGAGGGTCATCTCGCCGGCGTCGATGCGGCTCAAGGTGAGGAGGTCCGCGATGAGGCGCTCCATCCTCCGAGCCTCCCGCAGGGCTACGGTGAGGAAGTGCCGCGCGTTCGGCGAAAGTTCTTCCTCCTCGGCCGCCTCCAAGTACGCCCGGATGGCCGTGAGGGGCGTCCGCAGCTCGTGCGACACGTGGGCGACGAACTCCTTCTGCCGCGCCTCGCGCCGCATTTCCTCCGTGACGTCCGTGACGGCCACGACGACGCCACCGTCGGGCAGGGGGTTCGTCTTGATCCGGAGGTTTCGGTTTCCCCTCTCCAGGAGAAACGCCCCCGCTTCGCTAAAGAGGTTTCCGAGGTCCTCGTCCGACGGGAGGGCAAAGAGCTCCGAAAGCGTACGTTCCTCAGCCTGGGAAACACCCAGGAGGTCGAGGGCTACGGCGTTCGCCGCGTAGACCCGACCGCGGTCGTCGGCGGCGAGAATCCCTTCCGCCATGTGGGCGACGACCGCCGCGAGGCGACGGCGTTCCGCTTCTAACGTGTGAAGGGCATCGCGAAGTGCCTCGGCCATCCGCACGAACGCGCGGTCGAGACGGCCGAGCTCATCGGCCTCCTCGCTCGGCCTGCGCGAGGGAAACTCGCCGCGCGACAGGGCTTCCGCTTCCGCCGTAAGGGCGACGATGGGAGCCGATATCCCCCGGGCAAAAAAGAGGACGACAAGGGCGCTCACCCCGAGGGCGATGGCCCCCGAGGTAAAGAAGAGCCTCCGCAGGTCGGCGATGAGCCGAAACGTCTCGGCGGCCGGGACGTCCATGACCACCGCACCGACGACGTTCCCCTGATCGCGGATGGGAAAGGCGGCTACGCGAAAGACCTCCCCTTCCTCGCCGCGGACGAACGGACCCACCGTGGCCACTCCCTCCAGGGCGCGTTCGACCCCCTCGTGGCGCAACTTGTGCCCCACAACCCGCGCGTCGGACGGAACACTCGCGACCACAAAGCCGCGGTTGTCCACCACGTAGACGCGCCCGCTCGTCAGCGGGGTGAAGTTGCGAACGATCGTCTCGATGTCTTCGAGGAGGACGTCCTCCCGGGCGGGGAATTCCGCGGAAAGGTAAGGGGCGAGGTAAAACGCCAAGAACTCCCCCTCCACGCGCACAGCGTCGTCCAGGCGGCCGACGTAAAACGCCTTCAGGTTCGTAGCGAAAAGCGCGCCCACGAGCTCGAGGGTGAAGAGGAGGAGAAGGGTAAAGATGAGCGTGAACTTGAGCCACAGCGGTGTGCCGCGGGCGTGAACCGTCCGGGAAAACCACCTACGTACGTTCGTCATCTTCATGGGGGATGTAGTACCCCGCCCCCCTCCGCGTACGCACGATTTCCGGCCGCGCGGGGTCGCGCTCTACCTTTTCCCGCAGGCGGCGAATCGTTACGTCTACCGTGCGCACGTCGCCGGTGTATTCGTATCCCCACACCTCGCGCAGGAGTTCCTCCCGCGACACTACGTTGCCCCGCCTTAGGAGGAGGTACGTAAACACCTCGAACTCCTTTTGCGTCAGAGGAAGGACCTCATCGCCCCGGCGCACGACGAGAATTCCCAGATCCACCGTGAGGTCGAACACGCGAAGGATTCTCTTCGGCTCCTCCCGCCGCTGCCCTTGTACCCGACGAAGGTGAGCTCGCACGCGGGCAATGAGCTCTCTTCGGCCGAATGGCTTGGTCACGTAGTCGTCTGCCCCAAGTTCGAGTCCGAGGACCTTGTCGAGCTCCTCGCCCTTGGCCGTGAGGATGAGGACGGGTACGTCGCGCACCCTCCGCAGCCGCCGAAGGAGTTCGAAGCCGTCGAGCTTGGGAAGCATGAGATCGAGGATCACGAGATCTACAGGGGCTTCCAAGGCTAGGCGCAACCCAGTTTCTCCGTCGTATGCGGTGAGCGTGCGGAACCCTTCCTTTTCCAGGTGGTACTTTACGATCTCGGCGATCGCCTCTTCGTCTTCTACGATGAGGATGGTCTCCGCCATTTCCCATCCCTCCGAGCTCCATTATACCTTGCGCCCGATTGCCGTACGGAGACCGCCCCGTACCGAATAAAAAACCCCGGGCCTTTTGGCCCGGGGAAGGACGCAGACGGTCAGCGCGCCCGATAGTAGCTCAGAGGGTTCGTGGGCGTTCCGTTCTTCCGAATTTCGAAGTGGAGGTGAATGCCGGTGGCATACCCCGTCATGCCCATGATCCCAATCTTTTGCCCCTGTTCCACGCGTTGACCTGCGGAGACGAGAATCTGCGCCAGGTGGGCGTAGTACGTGGAATACCCGTTCCCGTGGTCGATGATCACGAGGTTCCCGTACCCGGACATCCAGGCGGCGTAGACCACGGTCCCCCGGTCGGCTGCGACGATCGTTCGATCCTGCACACCGGAGATGTCGATCCCCGTGTGGAACCCGCCCCACCTGGGGCCGAACGGACTCGTCACGTAGCCGCCCATCGTAGGCCAGATGAAGTTCCCGGTACCTTCGTACACGGGGTATCCGCCTTGGGGCGTGAATGAGTACGCGACCTTCGTCCCGATCGCGACAACCTCATCGACCGGAGGCTCGAGGACTTCCTCTCGAAGCACTTCCTGCTCCTTGAGGAGCCCGTTTTCCATGACCACGCGATACACCAGGCGCTTCTTACCGGGTTGCCCCTTCACCTTGACGACCCGCTTTCCGGCAGGGAGCGAATCGTCCTTTACCTCTTTCGTTCCGTAGGGGATGTCCACCTCGACCGTCTGCGTCGACTCTTCGCGCACGGTGAGGAGTGCCTTCGGACGCCCCACGTTGAGCTGCTGACCCGGGTGGAGGACGTCGTCGGCGGAAAGCCCCGGGTTCAGGCGGACGAGGTCGTCCACGGTGATCCCGAATTTCTGCGCCACTCCCCACAAGGTGTCTCCCGGCTGAATCTGGTAGAGTTCGGGCTCGCTCCCGGAAAGGAGAAGCGCCTCCACCGCAGACGGTTCTGCGAGTTCCTCCGGGGAAACGATGGTGGGGACGACTTCGACCGATTCTTTGAGCTGGATGTTCTTCTCGGGTTCGGAGGAGCTCCCTTCTGCCGGAGCCGCGAGCGGGACGACGTGGACGGAGGGTTCACCCGTGTACACGAGTTTCGTCCCGCCGAGCTTGCTCAACGCATCGGACAGAAGGGCACGCGCTTGTTCTTCGCTTGCGAGGTAGGCGATGTGCTGGCCGTTCACCCGGAGCGCATACGCATGCACTCGGACGGCAATACGGTCGCCCAAGCGTTCGAGGACGGCATCGTCTTCCGCCGAACCGCGGAACACCTTCACCCGTTCCAGGGCGATGGGCGTCACCGCAAAGGCCCGGCCACCCGCTGCATGCCCAATGCGTTCGAGGCGATGGACGAGGTAGTCCTGCACGACGGAAGCGGAAGATGCGTATCCGAGCGGTTCGCCGTCCGCATAGACACGGACGAGTTCGACCGTTTGGCTGCGGACGAACGCCCACGCACCGCCCGCTAAGGCGACTGCGGCGATTCCCGCAGCCGTGGAGTACCTGACCTGCGGCGGTAGGGCGCGAAGGCGATGGACCGTTTCTCGGATGCGCAAGCGAACGAGGAGTGCGCGCGCTTTCCTTCCGGCTTCCGGAAGGCGATGGGTGAACGCTACCACCCGTTCCCGAACGTTCGGCCACCGGGAAAGGAGACCCAACATTGCGGCACGTACGCGCAGCACTCTCTCCGTCGCCAAACCCATCCCCTTCGGGAGGGAAAGCGACAGTCGCACGCTAAGCTCTTCCTTCTTCCGATTCCATGCTTCCCGCAACCGCTCCCACCCAGGGCGCGGCGCGGATGAGCGCGACGTAGGATCCTGCATGCACGGCCTCCCTCGATCGCGCTCCGCAGGCCGGGGCTCTCTCTGTCTATCTAGGAAGCAAGTCTAGCACATCTCGCGTGTGTTCTACAAGACTTTCTTTCTTTTCCCGTCGCATTTCCGCCCGTCCGCTAAGCATGCGGGGCGAGCGAGACGAACTTGCTGAAGCTGCGCAAAAACCCAAGAACCACCTTTCCCGTGGGGCCATTGCGGTGTTTCTTTACCAGAACCTCGACCTTCCCGGCAGCCTCCGTGCTCTCGTTGTAGTAATCCTCACGATAGAGGAAGGCCACGACGTCGGCGTCCTGTTCGATGCTCCCGCTTTCCCGCAGGTCCGAAAGTTCGGGGCGTTTGTTTTGCCGCTGCTCCACGGCACGGGAAAGCTGGGAGAGGGCGATGAGCGGGACTTCGAATTCCCGGGCGATGGCCTTTAGCCCTCGGGAAATCGCGCTGATCTCTTGTTGGCGGTTTTCGTAGGCCCTGCGGCCCGCCTGCATGAGTTGGAGGTAGTCTACGACGACGAGGCCGAGGGGCCCCACCTCGCGCGCGAGGCGGCGCAGGCGGGTGCGCATGTCGATCAGCGTCAGGCCCGGAGAGTCGTCGACGTAAAACGGCGCTTCGGAAAGTTTGCCCATGGCGAGGGTGAGCTTGTCCCAATCCGCGGGGCCGAGTTCCCCCGAGCGAAGGAGTTGCCCGTCGAGATTGGCCTCGGCGGACAGGAGGCGCAGAGCGAGCTGCTCCGCGGGCATCTCCAGGCTGAAAAAGGCAACCGGCTTGCGCGCCCGGAGGGCTACGTGGTGGGCGATGTTCAGGGCAAAGGCCGTCTTCCCCACGGAAGGACGGGCGGCGATGATAATGAGGTCGGAACGGCGAAGCCCTGCGAGCAGTCGGTCCAAATCGAGAAAGCCTGTAGAGAGGCCGCGGACCTCCTTTTCCCCTTGGGCGAGGCGTTCCAACGTCTGATAGAGTTCGACGAGCACGTCCTGCAGACGTCGAAACCCTTCCTCCGGCCGAGATTCCACGAGCGTGGTGATTAGCCTCTCGGCCTCTTCCAAAACCTCGCGGGCCGAGCCCCCCGTATAGCCGTGGGCGGCAATCGCCTCGGCCGCGTCGATGAGCTTACGGAGGAGAGCCTTTTCCTGAATGACTTCGGCGTAGTACAGAGCGTTCTTGGGCGAAGGGACACTCGCCGCGAGGTCGAAGAGGTAGGTGTCCCCTCCGACATCCTCCAAAATCCCCTGCTCGCGGAGCTTGGCGGCTACGGAGACGACGTCTACGGGCTCTCCGTTCTCGGCAAGGGCGAGCATAGCTTCGTAGATGCGCCGATGCCCTTCGCGGTAAAAGTCTTCCGGCGCGAGAATTTCAGAAGCCCCCAGGAGGACTTCGGGGTCGAGAAAGATCGACCCGAGGAGCGCCTGCTCCGCCTCCACGCTGTGCGGCGGCACGCGAAGTGTGCCGCTCTCCTCTCCGAGAAACGTCATGCCCTACACCCCCGGCCCTCCCCCGCCCGACTCAGCGACCTTCCCCTTCCGGCACGACCTCGATGCGCAGCTCTGCGGTGATCTCTGCGTATAGCTTGACGGGGACGACGTACGCCCCGGGGTGGCGGATGGGATTCTCGAGGAGGATCTGCCTCTTTTCCACGTCGATTCCCCGCTCCCGCAGGAATTCTGCGATCATCTGCGAGGTCACCGCCCCATGGAGGCGCCCCGACTCCCCCAGGCGGACGGGAATGCGCAAGGTGAGAGACTCCAAGGCCTTCTTCCGTTCGAGGGCCGTTTTGCGCTTGCGCGCTTCCCCTTGCGCGTGCTTTTCCTTCTCGTGGGCGAGGTGGCGCAAAACCCCTTCCGTTGCCGGTTCCGCCAACTTCCGCGGAAAGAGAAAGTTGCGGGCAAACCCGTCGCTTACGTCCTTTACCTCGCCCTTGCGCCCGTGGCCGGGAACGTCCGCGAGAAAGACGACCTTCACGTCCATCCCCCTCCCCTTCCCTCGGTCCGAGAAGAAAAGAAAAGGCGAACGGGCCTCCCGTTCGCCCAAAGTGCGGCCGCGTTCACACGTCGGTCGTAAAGGGCAAGAGCGCGAGGTGGCGGGCGCGCTTGATGGCCCGCGTGAGCATGCGCTGGTAACGAGCCTTCGTCCCCGTCACCCGGCGGGGGAGGATCTTCCCCCGCTCGTTGATGAACTTCCTGAGGAGCTCGACGTCCTTGTAGTCGATGCGGTCGATCTTGTTCACCGTAAAGTAGCAGACCTTTTTCTTCTTCCGGCTCCTGCGCGCCAAGGTTTCCACCTCCGTAAATCGAATTTCCCCTGAGCCGTCGCCTGCCGATGTCCTTTAGAACGGGAGGTCGTCTTCGCTCAAGTCCACTTCTTCCGCGTCGAAGAACGGATCGACCGAACCGCCCGCCGCAGGGGCAACCTCTGCCTCCCCGTCCTCCCGCCGTCCGCGCGGCGAGTCGAGGAAGAGGATGTTGTCCGCAACGACCTCCGTGACGTACACCCGCTGCCCGTCGCGGTTGTCGTAGCTCCGGGACTGGAGCCGCCCTTCTACGGCGACCTGCCGCCCCTTTTTCAGGTTTTCCCCTACGATCTCCGCGAGCTTCCGCCAGGCGACGATCGAAATGAAGTCCGCCTTTCGGTCTCCGTCTGCACCTACGAACGGGCGGTCTACGGCAAGTGTGAACGTCGTCACCGCGACGCCGTTTTGCGTGTACCGCATGTTCGGATCGCGCACGAGACGGCCAACCAAAACGACCCGGTTGATCATCCTCCCCCGCCCCTCTCCACGCGCAGACCTTCGGGAAGAAGGCCCTTGCGCTCAGTCCTCGTCCGTGCGGACGATGAGGTGGCGGATGATCGACTCGTTGAGGCGGATGACGTGTTCGAGCTCGTACGCCGCCTTGGGCGGGGCGGTAAACTCGAACACGGTGTAGATTCCTTCGCGAAACTTATTGATCTCGTAGGCGAGGCGCCTCTTCCCCCACGGGTCGACCTTCGTCACCTCTCCTCCGCGCTCAACGATCGCGGAGACGATGCGGTTGCGTTCCTCGGCAACTTCTTCGTCGCGAAGGTCGGGTCGGTGGATCGTCACGAGCTCGTAACTCCGCTTCATCGATACCCTCCTTTTGGACATCTGGCCCCTTTCGGAGCAAGGAGTCGGACGCGAGGTCCGAACGGACGTCATCGTATTATACCAGAGTTCTTTTCTCATACGCAAGAAAGGCGGCCGTCCCCTTCGGCGGCCGCCGCGAACGATTCTCCCCGTCTACGCCGAATGCCCGGACGAAGGAGCGCCCTCGCCGCGCCGGGAGCGGGCGAGTTCCCTTCCCAAGGCCTTGAAAAAGAGGAGAAAAAACGTCATCCCCTCCCGCACCTCCGGGTCCCAGAGCATGCGCAGCGCCCCCATGGGGGTGAGGGGTTCCTTGAGTTCGGCCCGCGCCTCGCGCGCGGCGCGCAGGGCGGAAACCGCACTTCCCGCCAAATCCCCCGCTCCTGCCTGCAGGGCGTCGTCCAAAAACTCGACCCCTCGGACGGCCCAGCCCGTATACTCGGACATCATCTCCGCCGTAAAGCTCGTCTTGAGGGTGGCGAGAAACTCGGAGATCTCGATGAGGACGCGAAGCATCCCATACTCCTGCATCTCCGCGAGGCCCGACAGAGCCTCTCTGAGCCCTTCCGACGCCGTGGGCAGCGTCCGCAACACCTCGAGCACTTCCGGAGTGAAAATCTCGTCCAGCGACGCCGCGGTCCGGCGTTCTCCCTCGCTCACGGGTGCCACCTCCTGAATCTCCGTTAGAGAAGTCCGCGTGCGGTGAGCCAGTACATTTCGTTGTACATTCCCTTGAACCAGTAGAGGAGTTCGGTGGACGGGATGGGCCGCGGAGGCGTGTTGTAGTCACAGCCGATGAAGCTCGACTCGTGGAGGTCGGAGACGAGGAAACAGGCGAGTTTCCCGTCGTAGCGCGCCGTCTCCGGAAGGCCCCGCAGGCGGTGGACGATGTTGTTTACGAGGGACTCCGCCTGGTAGTGCGCCGCCGATCCCGCCTTGCTGATCGGGATGTTTGTGGCATCTCCAATCACGTACACGTCGTCGCGTCCCGCGAGCTTCAACGTGTAGCGGTCGGTGGGCAAAAACCCGAGCGTGTCCCCCAATCCCGACGCCTCGATCACCGGAGCACCGCGGTGCTTCGGTATAGCGATGAGGAGGTCGTATTCGTGCGTTTCCCCCTTTTCCGTGCGCACGACGCGTTTCTGGGGATCGACCTCTACGACGCGTACTTCAGGAAGAAAGGTGTATCCCCGGGCGGCAAAGCGCTTGGCGATGAATTCGGCGATCCCGGGTTCGTGGTGTAGTTGGGGGGAGGGGTGGCTGTAGATGAGTTCGACGTTCTGCCGCCGGCCTTGGGAACGTAGGTAGGCGTCGATGATAAAGAAAATTTCGATAGGCGCTACAGGGCACTTGAGGGGCAAGTCCTGGACGATGAGGATGCGCCCCTTCTCGAAGTTCGCGAGGGCGTCGCGCAGGCGAAGCGAGCCTTCGACCGTGTAGAAGTTGTGGGCCCCTTCGCGCATTCCCGGAACGAGGTCGAAGTCCGGACGCGCCCCCGTGGCGAGGACGAGGATGTCGTAGGAATACGTGTTGCGCGCCGTACGCAGCTGTTTCCGCTCGACGTCGATGCGCTGCACCTCTTCCATGAGGAGGCGGACGCCCCGGCGCACGAGCGATTTCTGCGGCCGCGTGTAGTGCTCGATCTCGTGCTCTCCCGTGACGACGAAGAGAAACCCCGGCTCGTATACGTGGACCTCTCGGTTGGCGAAGAGGAGGAGCTGGACCTCGTGGTCTTCGATCTCGCGGGCGAGGCGGCGGGCGAGGCGGTTTGCGAGGAGGGTGCCCCCCGCACCTCCCCCGACTATGGCTACGGTCTTCACGACGTTCATCCCCTCGCTTGTATGGGATTCCGAAAAAATACGGCGGAGGCAGACAGGATTCCCTTTCGCTCCCATTCTACCACTTCATACCTCCGGGCAACCCCGGTGGAGTGCGGATACGATTGGGGATGTCGCCGTCCTACACGTGGAAGCGGAAGAGGATCACGTCCCCGTCCTGAACAACGTAGTCGCGCCCCTCGAGACGGACGAGCCCCTTCCGGCGTGCCTCCTCCATGCTTCCGGCACGGACGAGATCTGCGTACGCGACGACCTCCGCGCGAATAAACCCCCGTTCAAAGTCGGAGTGGATCACGCCGCCGGCTTGGGGGGCCTTCGTCCCCTCGCGAATCGTCCAGGCGCGGGCCTCCTTTTCCCCCGCCGTAAAGAACGTGATCTGCCGAAGCAGCCGGTAGGCCGCCGCGATGAGGCGGTCGAGCCCCGGCGCCGGAAGTCCGTAGGCCTGGAGAAACTCCCGCCTCTCCTCCGGAGGTAGAGACTGGAGTTCGGCCTCCAGGGCCGCGGAAAGCACAACGACTTCCGCCCCCTCTTCGTCGGCACGGGCGCGCACCGCGCGGACGAGCGGGTGGTCTTCGGGATTTTCCGCGAGCATCGCCTCGGAGACGTTGGCGACGTAGAGGACCGGCTTCGCGGTGAGGAGGTGGAGTTCGGCGAGGAGGTCTGCACATTCCTCGGGTTTCCACATGCGTGCCGGTCTTCCCTCTCCAAGGTGCGCCGCCAATTCTTCGAGGCAAGCGGCTTCCTTGTGCGCCGCTTCTTCGCCTACGCGCGCCCTCTTCCCCACCCGTTCCAGGCGACGCTCCACGGTTTCGAGGTCCGCAAGGAGAAGTTCGGTGTTCACGATCTCGATGTCGCGCGCGGGATCTACCCGTCCGGCGACGTGCACGACGCCCGGATCTTCGAAGGCGCGGACGACGTGCACGATGGCCTCCACCTCGCGAATGTGGGCGAGGAAGCGATTCCCCAGCCCCTCCCCCTTGCTCGCCCCAGCCACGAGGCCGGCGATGTCTACGAAGCGAACGGTTGCGGGGATTTTTTCCCGCGAACGGAACATTTCCGCCAGAACGTCGAGGCGCGGGTCGGGAACGGGGACGACTCCAACGTTGGGATCGATCGTGCAAAAGGGAAAGTTTTCCGCTGCGGCCCCCGCCTGCGTCAGGGCGTTGAAGAGCGTGGATTTCCCGACGTTCGGCAAACCGACGATTCCTGCGCTTACCGCCACTCCGCTTCTCCTCTCTTGAGGTGAACTCCGATCCGACAAGGAAACCCGCCGACGAGGCGGTACGAAGTCAACGCCCCGACGGCGGGAAGAAGTTTCCTTCCGCGATGACCTCGCGGAGCTTTCGTTCCAACTCCCAACGGGGAAGAAGGAGGATTCGCCCGCACGTCGTACAACGCAGGCGCACGTCCGCACCGACAAAGAGGACCTCCCACGTGTCTCCGCCGCACGCGTGGGGCTTTTTGAGCCTCACCCGATCGCCTACCCGAAGTTCGGAGATCACGTTTTCGCCCCCCCGTGGTTCGGCCTGGCCTCGTCTTCCCCCGCCTCCGTCCGCCCTTCTCCCTCGCGGTAGAGCTCGGTGAGGGCTTCCTTAATCCGCGCGGCAAACCCCTCCGCATCCTCGCCACTGCGCGGAAAAAGAGGACGTCCGTATACGAGGACCACCCGAGCCGGCCGGATAAAGCGCGCCCCCTTGGGAAACGCGCGGCCCGTTCCCACGAGGGCAACGGGAAGCACGGGGATCCCCGTCTTAAGGCTCACAAAGGCCGCCCCGTGCTTGAGGGCTGCTTCCGCAAGTCGCGGGTTGCGCGTGCCTTCCGGAAAGATCCCGACGTTTTTTCCTTCCTGGAGAAGCCGGAGTGCCCGGCGCACGGCGCCGATGTCGTACGCCTCGCGGTTTACGGGAAAGGCGCCGAAGGCGCGGACGAGCGGCCCCAAAACGGGAGAGGCGAAGAGTTCCTTCTTCGCCATGAAGTAGATGGGCCTGGGGAAAAACGCGTCGAGATACACCGGATCGAGGGCGCTCTCGTGGTTGCCCACGACGACGTACGTCCCAAGCGGATCGAAGCGCTCCCGCCCTACGATGCGGACGCGGTGGTAGGCGCGGATGAACTCGCGCACGAGCGGCCGCAGAAGGTAGAAGTACCACACGGAGAACCCCTCCGGAGCCCCTCTTTTCCCTAGGGAAGCATCGCCATGGGTTCGGGAACTTCCTCGGAAATCCGCAGTTCCTCACGCCCTCGGGGAACGAAGATCCAAAGTCGCCTCGGCTCGACCGTGAGACGAAGGGGTTCCTCGCCGAGAATCTCCCCGTCTGCCTGCACGGGAAAGGACGCCAGACGAAACCGTACGCGCACGTTTCGACCGCGTAGGACGGTGACGTACGGCGTCCGCGTGTGCAATCCCGTGTATACGAGGGGAAAGATGAGGAGAAACGGGAGCCGTCCGACGCGGTGGACGACGCACACGTCCACCAATCCGTCTTCTGGACTCGCCCCCGGACAAATCCGCATCCCCCCAGCAAAGAAAGGGTGGTTGGAGGCGACGACGAGCCACACGCGGTGAAAGAGGTAGACCCGATCGTCGACGACGATCCGGGCGCTCCGCGGACGAAACCGAACCCACTTCGCGAGAAGGAGAAGGACGTACACGAACTTGGAAAGGGAGGTCGGCCAACGTCCGCTTCCCTTCAGGCGATTTGCCGCGTCGGCGACGACGCCGTCGATTCCCACCCCTGCGGCGTTGAGAAAGTACCGTTCACCTAAACGCCCTACGTCCGCCCTGCGGACGGTACCCTGAAGAACCGCCTCGAGCGCCGCCTCCCAGGAAGAAAAGCCAATCCCGTGGGCGAGGTCGTTCCCGGATCCCGCGGGGATCACCCCGAAGGGGAGAGAGGGCGCCGTCCGCAAGAGGGCGTTCACGACTTCGTTTGCCGTTCCGTCGCCCCCTACGGCGACGACGGCGCGGTAACGTCCGGTGCGCAGGACGCGAAGGGCTGTGTCGTATCCATCGGCCTCGGGGGTCGTAAAGACGGCTTCGTACGCGGTTTGGGACGCACGGAGCCGCCCTTCGACCGCCTTCCAAATCCGCTCGGCCCGCCCGCTTCCCGCGCGGGGATTTACGACGAAGAGCAGAGGACGCTGCATACCGATCCCCCCGGCCCTACACGAATAGAGCCAACAAGCCTGCGACGACCAAGGCGGGCAACATGTTTGCCACGCGCAGGCGCGTGAGCTCGAGCAGGTTGAGTCCGATGGCGAAGATGAGAACCCCCCCGACGGCGCTCACCTCTGCGGTGATCCTGAGAAGGAGGTCCTCGGAAACCGCGCGCGTAAGCCAGCGTGCGGAAAGCGCTATCGTCCCTTCGTAGAGAAACACGGGAACGGCGCTCAAGGCGACTCCCGGACCCAACGTGCCCGCAAAGAGGACGGCCGTAAACCCGTCGAGAAACGCCTTGGTGTACAACACATGATGCTCGTTTCTGAGCCCGCCGTCAAGAGCGCCGACGATGGCCATCGACCCGACGACGTACACGAGAGACGCGGTCACGAAGGCATTGGCTACACCCCCCCGCCTTCCCGCGCTCAGCCGCGCCTCGAGTTCCCTTCCCAAGGCTTCGAGTTTCCCGTGAAGGTCCCACCGCTCCCCGAGGAGCGTGCCCGAGGCGAGACTCGCGACGACGACGAGGAAGTGCGGGGACGCGAGAACCATCTGAATCCCGAGGATGGACACGGCGAGGGCGATGCTGCGAAGAACGGCGTCTGCCGTGGACGCCGAGAGGCGAAAGACGCGCACGCCGAAAAGCGTACCGACGAGTATGGCTGCCGTGTTCACGACGGTGCCCCAAAGTGCGCTCACCGAGCCCCGCCCTTCCCCACGAGGAGTTCGGCGATGCGCTCCAGGTCCTCGCGATCGAAGAAGGCGATCTCTACCGCCCCCGCCGCACCGGAAGCGCGGATCCGCACGGGTGCGCCGAGCGCTTCGGACAGTTCCCGCTCGAGAACCGCGTATTCGGACGGGCGTCCCGCCGTTTCCTCACGCCGCACAGTGCTGCGACTTCCCCGCCTCTGTCTGCGGAGGAATTCCTCGAGCCTGCGCACGCTCCAGCCCTCGCGCACGACGCGATCCGCGAGCTCGCCGATCGTCCGGGGGTCTTCGAGTCCCGCGAGCATCTTCGCGTGTCCCATGCTGAGCGTTCCACGTGAAACATATTCCTGAACCCGCTCGGGAAGGGCGAGAAGGCGGAGGTAGTTCGCCACGAGCGAGCGGCTCTTCCCCATCTTGCGCGCGACCTCGTCCTGCGTGAGGGAAAAGCGTTCCATGAGCGCGCGGTACGCGCGGGCGATCTCGATGGGGTCGAGGTCTTCCCGCTGGACGTTTTCGATGAGCGCGACCTCCATCATCGTCGCGTCGTCAAAGGAGCGAAGGACCGCCGGAATCCGCTCCAGTCCCGCCAATCGCGCGGCGCGCACGCGGCGCTCGCCGGCGATGATCTCATAGGCCTCACCCCCCGCGAGTGGCCGCACGAGGATGGGCTGAAGGACGCCGTGCTCGCGAATGGAAGAGGCGAGTTCCTCCAACGCCTCGGCGTCGAACGTGCGCCTGGGCTGGTACGGGTTGGGCCTTAGGGAATCGAGGGGAATCTGGACGACTTCCTCTCCCTCACGTACTTCGAGGGTGGGAAGGAGCGCGTCAAGGCCGCGCCCAAGGGCCGACTTTCTTTTCATGTTGTTCGAGCACCTCCCGCGCAAGCTCTACGTACTGTTCGGCTCCCTTGGAACGCGGATCGTACACGGTGATCGGAAGCCCGTGGCTTGGAGCCTCGCTCAATCGGACGTTGCGCGGAATGATGGAGCGGTACACCTTTTCCTTGAAGTAGCGCTTCACCTCTTCTACGACCTGAATGCTCAGGTTCGTCCGCGCGTCGAACATCGTGAGGAGCACGCCTTCGACGGTGAGCTGCGGATTGAGGTGCTTTTGCACGAGGCGAATCGTGTTGAGGAGCTGACTCAGCCCTTCGAGGGCATAGTACTCACATTGAATGGGAATGAGAACGCCGTCCGCCGCCGTGAGGGCGTTCACCGTGAGCAAGCCCAGGGACGGCGGCGAGTCGATGTACACGAACTCGTAGGCGTCCCGAATTCGCTCCAGGGCGCGCCGAAGGCGAAGCTCGCGCGACATGGTGGGAACGAGTTCGATTTCCGCCCCGGCGAGCTGAATCGTAGAGGGAAGGACGTCCAAGCCTTCCACCGCCGTGGGGCGCACGACCTTCTCGGGGGGCACTTCGTTGATGAGGACGTCGTACACGTCGAATGTGACGTCCGCCTTGCTCACGCCTACCCCACTCGTCGCGTTCCCCTGAGGATCCATGTCCACGAGGAGGACGCGCTTCCCGAGCATCGCGAGGGCGGCCGAAAGGTTTACGGCGGTCGTCGTCTTGCCCACTCCACCCTTTTGGTTTGCGATGGCGATTACCCGCCCCACGCTTCCTCCCTACCTCTCTACGCCCGTTTTCGCAACACGACGCGGAGGACGACCTGTCCCTCCTCGACGTGTTCTTCCACCTCCGCGTCGATCCCGGCCTCCCGCACCATCTCCACCGCTCGTCGCAAGGTATTCAAGGCAATGCGCAGATCGCGAGCGACACCGCGCGTATTCCCGCGAAATACGCCCTTTGCCCCCTTCCGCGACGTTCCCCGCTTTCCCTCGACCAGTGCCCGCACGCGTGCTTCCGTCTCTTTGACCGTGAGCTCGCGCTCCGTGATTTCCGCCAAAAGCCTGCGCAGCGCCTCCTCGTCTGTCACGGCGAGAAGCGCCCGGGCGTGGCGCTCGGAAATCCTGCGCTCCGCGAGCGCCTCTTGCACGAACTCCGGCAGGGATAAGAGCCTGAGCTTGTTGGCGATCGTCGATTGGCTCTTTCCGAGCTCCCGGGCGAGGGCCTCTTGCGTCAGGCCGTGTAGCTCCATGAGTTTCTGGTAGGCGATCGCTTCCTCAATCGGCGAAAGCGACTCGCGCTGCAGGTTTTCGATGAGGGCGAGGGCCGCCGCCTCGCGATCGCCGAGCTCGCGCACGATGGCAGGGATCGTGGGAAGTCCTAGGCGCTTCACCGCCCGAAGGCGCCTCTCCCCGGCGATGACCTCAAATCCCTCCCCGACCGGCCGGACGACGATGGGCTGGATGAGGCCGTGGCGGCGAATCGTCTCCACGAGTTCGTCGATTCCCTCGTCGGAAAAAACGCGCCTCGGTTGGTACGGCCCGGGAAACACCTTGTCCACAGGGAGTTCCTGTACGCGCTCCGCGGGAACTCGGTCCCCGCCCGACTTCCCCCAGAGTCGCCTAAGCGGTCCGGACATCTTCCTCCGCCCCTACCGATCACCAAGTGTACTCCTTCTCTTTGTTCTCCTCGGGATCGGCGCTTTCCTGCCGGCCCCGCACCCGAAGGCGTTTCACGTGAAACATCGATCAACCTCGCTTTTCGGGCCGCCGCCGGAACCAGAGGAGGACGCGTTCGCCAAATCCCTCGGGGAGAGAGAGCGTCTCTTCCCCGAAGAGATCCCAGAACGCCTCGATTTCCGTCCGTGCTGCGGGGATCTCTTCCCGAACCCCGGGACCTTTCATGGCCAAAAAAACTCCCCCCGGAGACAAAAGGGGACGCACCCAAGGGAGCAGACGCGCGAGCGGCGCAACAGCCCGGGCTACCGCGAAGCGGTGCCGTTCCGGGTGCGACCGGGCGTAGTCCTCAACTCGCGCGTGCAGGACCTCGACCCCTTCGAGCCCGAGGCGTCGGACGACCTCGCGGACGAAGAGCACGCGCTTCCGCGTAGCCTCGAGACCCAAAATCCGGAGGGAGGGCCGGAGGATCTTCATGGGGAGGGAGGGAAACCCGGCTCCCGTCCCCACGTCCACCAAGAATTCCTCCTGCGGAAAGTAAGGCGAAAAGAGGGGGGTAAGGGAATCCCAAAAGTGCTTGACGTATACCCCGAGGGGATCCGCAATCGCCGTGAGGTTGACGCGTTCGTTGGCGCGAACGAGGAGGGTGTAGTAGGTGCGAAAGGCCTCGCGACGCCATCCGTCCAATTCCACCCCACGGGCAGCCAGAAGCGCGGCGAGGAGTTCCTCGCTTCGTTGGAGCTCCTGGGAAACGTCGTTCACCGCGTCGCCTCCTTCCGCCGCTCCCGCTGCGCGAGGTAGACGAGGAGGGCCGAGACATCTGCCGCATGCACCCCGGGCACGCGGGCCGCTTGCCCCACCGTAAGGGGACGAACGCGGCGGAGCTTTTCCCGCGCCTCTTGCGAGAGGCCTGGAACGGCGTCGTAGTCCAAGTCGGGGTCGAGGCGTTTGTCCTCCAGGCGGCGCATGCGCGCGACTTCCTGGGCCTCCCGCGCGATGTACCCTTCGTACTTTGCCTCGATCTCCACAGCCTCGGCCACGTCGCGCGGAAGCGGAGAAGGCGGGGGCAGGACCCGAAGGAGGTCGGTGAACGAAACGTCGGGCCGTCGGAGGTACTCGTAGGCCGAGAGCGGTTCCCGCGGAACGGGAAGGCCGTGGGCGCGGAGCACCTCCTCGTCCCCCGGACCGACGCGCAGGGTGGTTAGGCGGCGTCGCTCGGCCTCGATCGCTTCGACCTTTGCGAGGTAGGCGCGATAGCGCTCCTCGGACACGAGCCCCACCCGGTAGCCGACGGGAACGAGGCGGCGATCTGCGTTGTCGAACCGGAGGAGGAGGCGACGCTCCACGCGCGACGTGAGCATGCGGTACGGTTCGTCCACGCCGCGCGTGACGAGGTCGTCGACGAGGACGCCGATGTATGCCTGGTCGCGCCCCAAGACGAGTGGCGGCTCCCCAAGAACGAAGCGGGCGGCGTTGATCCCCGCGAGGATTCCCTGGGCGGCCGCCTCTTCGTACCCAGAGGTCCCGTTAATCTGCCCAGCGGTGAAGAGGCCACGCACACGCTTCGTCTCGAGGGACGGCCAGAGCTCCAAAGGGTCTACGGCGTCGTACTCGATCGTGTAGCCGACGCGGAGGATGCGCGCGCCTTCCAATCCGGGAATGGTTCGCAAAAGTTCCCGCTGTATGTCTTCCGGAAGGCTCGTAGAAAGTCCCTGCACGTACACTTCGTACGTATCTGCACCGTCAGGCTCGAGAAAGATCGGATGGCGTCCGCGGTGGGGAAAGCGCACGATCTTTTCCTCGATCGAAGGGCAGTAGCGGGGCCCTACGGCGTCCATGGCCCCGGAAACCTGAGGTGCCCGATCGAGGTTGAGACGGACAATTTCGTGCCCCGGAGGGGTCGTGTACGTGAGGTACGTGGGAAGCCCCGCGCTCGTAAGCCCTTCCTCCGCCCGCGACGTGTAAGAAAAGTAAGGGGCATCGGGATCGGGATCTTGCCGTTCGAGGCGCGAAACGTCGATCGTCCTTCCGTCGAGACGGGGCGACGTGGACGTCTGAAGCCGGAGCACGCGAAAGCCAAGCCGAACGAGTTGCTCCCCCAAGGCGCGCGCCGCGGGCAGGTTCTCCGGACCGCTCGGGGTGCGGCGTTCCCCAACGATGACCACGCCGTTCAAAAACGTCCCCGTGGCAAGGATGACGGCCGCCGCCTCGTACACGGCTCCCGTATCCAAACGCACCCCGCGGACGCGCCCGTCGGCGACGTCGAGTGCCACCACCGCCCCTTGCCGCAGGTCGAGTCCCGGCGTTTCCTCGAGGACGCGCCGCATGTACCGCGAATACGCCGCCCGGTCGACCTGGGCGCGGAGCGCGCGAACGGCCGGACCCTTACTCGTGTTGAGCATCCGCCTCTGAAGGGCGGTCCGATCGGCCGCCCGGGCCATCTCCCCTCCGAGGGCATCCAGCTCTCGAACCATGTGGCCCTTTCCGGGGCCACCTATCGAGGGATTGCAAAACATCCGGGCGATGAAGTCCAGGTGCAACGTGACGAGGAGCGTACGTCGACCGAGGCGCGCAGAGGCGAGGGCAGCCTCTACGCCGGCGTGCCCCCCTCCTACGACGATCACGTCGTACGCTCCTGCCCAAAAGCCTTCCGCCACCCGCTCACCCCCCACTTTCACTTTCCCACGCAAAATCGAGAGAAAATCTGGCGTACGAGGTCCTCGCCGACGTCGATCCCGAGGATCGCCCCGAGTCGCTCGGACGCCACGCGCAGGGGCAGGGCCACGAGGTCTAAGGTCGCCCCACTCCGCATCGACGCCTCCGCCTCGGCCAGCGCCGCCTCCGCCTCCTCCGCCAGACGGAGATGCCTCTCGTTCACGAGAAGAACTCCCTCCCAACCCCCGTCCCCGAGAACCGAAAGCCGAAGCCGATCTTCCAACTCCTCCAGTCCTTCCCCCGTGGCCGCCGACACAAAGACGATCGGCGAACTCGGCACAAGTTCGGCCAAACGCCGGTCTTCGAGTCGTCGGGGCAGGTCCGACTTGTTCACGACGACGATCGTCGGAACGGACAACGAGGCGACATACCGCGCGATCTCTTCATCCTCCTCGTCGAGAGGTGAGCTTCCGTCTACGACCAAGAGGACGAGATCCGCCTCGCGCAGCGCCTTCCGCGCGCGCGCGACACCGATGCTTTCCACCGGATCCTCCGTGGCGCGCAGCCCCGCAGTATCCAAAAGGCGAAAGCGGAAGCCCGCGAGCTCCAGCTCCCCCGTGACGACGTCGCGCGTCGTCCCCGGAACGGGTGTCACAATCGCCCGCTCTTCACGCAACAAGGCGTTGAGGAGGGAGGATTTTCCGACGTTGGGACGTCCCGTAAGCACGACCGCCGGTCCTTCGCGCACGAGACGGGCGAGAGCCTTTCCCCGAAGGAGGTCTCCGACACGCCGGCGGAGGACTTCCAAGCGCCGAAGAAATTCCTCTCGATCGATCTCCCCTTCGTCGTGCTCAGAAAAGTCGAGTTCGAGCTCTACCTGCGCCCTCAGGGCCTGCGCCTCTTCGAAAAGCCCGCGAACCACCTGCGATACGTCGCCCGCAAGCTGGCGCAACGCGAACCGGCGTGCGTGTTCCGTCCGCGCGCGGATGAGGTCGAGGACGGCCTCCGCCTGGGCGAGGTCCAGCCGACCGTTGAGGAAGGCGCGAAGCGTAAATTCCCCGGGCTCCGCAAGGCGCGCCCCGGCAGAGAGGACAGCCCGAAGTACGCTCCGGAGGACGAAAAAGCCGCCGTGGCCCTGAATCTCCACGACGTCTTCGCGGGTAAACGTGCGGGGCGCCCGCATCACGAGGACGAGGGCTTCGTCGAGCACTTCCTCCGTACGCGGGTCTACGACTCGCCCGTAGTGTACGGTATGGGAGGGGGCGTGGGCGAGGCGGACGCGGCCGCGAAAGACCTTGTCCGCGACGGCTACGGCCTCGGGCCCCGACAGGCGAACGATGCCGATGCCGCCCTCCCCCGGCGGGGTGGCGATGGCCGCGATCGTGTCGCCCCGTACCACCGCAGCTTCGGCGCTGTCCTTCACGCCTCCCGCTCCCCCCCCTCCTTCGGAGACCCCTTCTCCCGGCGGCGTCGGAGGAGGAGGAGTTCGTAGATGAGGTACGTCTGGAAGAGGGAGAAGAGGTTCGTCATCACCCAGTAGAGGGAAACGGCGCTCGGCAGACTCAAGGCGAAGAAGAAAATGAGCGCCGGAGAGAGGTAGAGCATCCCCCGCTGCATCGCGAGCTGTTCCTTCGGCAGCTTTACGGGGGAAACCTTTTGGGTGTAGCGAAATTGAACTTCGCTCATCACCAAGGTGACGAGGCCCGCAAGCACCGGCAGGATGTACAGAGGATCAGGCGTTCCGAGAGGAAACCAGAGAAAGCTCGCCCCGTGGATGTGCGGGCTTCTGCGAATTGCGTCGTAGAGGCCGATGATCACCGGAAACTGCAAGAGAAGCGGAAGGCAACCCGACGCCGGGTTGATGTCATGCTCGGCGTAAAACTTCACGAGTTCCTGGCGCAGCCGCTCCGGATCCTTGCGGTACTTTTCTTGGATCTTTTGGATTTCAGGTTGAAACTCCTGGATCCGCATCGAGTTCTGGTACTGCTTGGCGGCAAAGGGAAGAAGGAGGAGGCGCACGACGACCGTCACAGCGAGGATGGACAACCCGTACGAACCCCACAAAATCGAGGCAAACCAGTCGAGGAGGAGGTAGATCGGGTAGACAAAGAACGCGTCCAAAAACCCGTTGCGCGGATCGGGAGGGACGTTCACGGGGGCACCGCATCCGCCCAAGAACGCCACCCCAAAGAGCACGAGCGCCAGAAGCGCACGGCGTGTCGACGACCTCCGCATTGCGCTTTGTTCACTCCTCTACGGAACCGGATCGTACCCACCGGGGTGGAAGGGATGGCAACGCGCGACCCGCTTGGCCCCCAACACAAGCCCCTTGACGACCCCGTACTTTTCCACGGCCTGGACCGTGTACTCCGAGCACGTCGGATAAAAGCGGCACGAAGAAGGTTTCAGGGGGGACACGTACCTCTGGTAGGCGCGGAGTGTTCCCAAAACAATCCTCCTCACGCCTCATCCCTCCGATTCTTCGCCTTCCGCGCCACGCGTTTCCGGAGCGCCTTCCTCCCCTCCGGAAGGCAGAACACCCTCGTCCTCCCGCCAGAGGTTTGCCCGCTTGAGGAGGCGTACGAGCGATGCCTCGAGCTCGGAAAACTCTGCCCCGATTCCGCCGCGACGCACGAGGACGACGAGATTGTATCCCGGACGGATGTGGGGAAGTGCGCGCCGCAGGATTTCCCGCAACTTGCGCTTGTAGTGGTTGCGCAACACCGCATCCCCCAACCGCCGCCCCACGGAAACCCCAACGGCCCGTCCCCCGTCGTCTCGCCTCTCATAATAAACAACGAGGCGGGGATCGGCTACCGATTTCCCGCCCGTGATCACGCGCTCAAAATCTTCGTTCTTTCGCAGGCGATCCTTTCGGGAGAGGCCCACATCCCCCAACTCCTTAACGCCGCTCTGTAACGGCGAGGCGCTTCCGTCCCTTCCGGCGGCGCGCCTTGATGATCTTTTGCCCAGACTTCGTCCGCATCCGAACGAGGAAGCCCAGCGTCCGCTTCCGCCGCCGCTTGCTCGGGTTGTATGTCGGTTTCCCCATCGTGCGATCCCTCCCGTGAAATCGTACCCAATTATATGGCGCCCACCCGCCCCCGTCAAGAAATCCCGAACATAGGGTTTTCCACAGAGGAATCCGCAGTCCACCCACATGTCCACAGGATCCACATTTTTCGCCGCACGGCTTGTGGATTCTGTGGATTGGGCGCGGGGATCGTTGAACCGTTCTATCCTCCTTTGCTAAGATGGACTCACCCTCAACTGTGGACGAGCGGCGTCATCCACAAATCTATCCACAGGGTGTGGATATCATGTCGCACACAATGCACAACCTTCCCCGCTGGTCGGCGGGGGTATCTCCGGCCCAGGAACTCTGGGACCTCGTCCTCGGGCGGTTGCAGTCGCGGCTGCCGAAACCCAGCTTCGACACGTGGTTTCGCGATACGCGGGCCCTCCGCTTGTCGGAAAACACGCTCGTCGTCGAAGCACCGAATCCGTTCATCAAAGATTGGCTCGAAGAACACTACCAAACGGCCTTGGAAACCCTCCTGTCCGACATCGGAGGAAAACCCTTGCGCCTTCGCCTCGTGACCGAAGACGAACTCGAACCGCCGCCAAGCGCTCCACCCGGCAGCACGTTTGAAAGCTCTCCCCTCAACCCCAAGTACGTCTTCGAGACGTTCGTCGTGGGCAGCGGCAACCGCTTCGCCCACGCCGCTTGCCTGGCCGTTGCCGAACGTCCAGCTTCTTCGTACAACCCCTTATTCATCTACGGCGGAGTGGGGCTCGGGAAAACCCACCTCCTGCACGCCATCGGACACCACGTACGCCGCCACCACCCCCACATGCGCGTCTTGTACATCTCTACAGAAAAGTTCACGAACGAGTTCATCGCTGCCATCCGCGACAACCGCGCCGAACAATTTCGGCAAAAATATCGAACGATCGACGTCCTGCTCATCGACGACATTCAGTTTCTTGCGGGAAAGGAGCAGACGCAGGAAGAATTCTTCCACACGTTCAACACGTTGTACGAGGCGAGCAAGCAGATCGTAATCACGAGCGACCGGCCGCCCAAGGAAATCCCGACGCTCGAAGACCGCCTCCGTTCCCGCTTCGAGTGGGGCCTCATCACGGACATCCAACCGCCGGACTTAGAGACGCGAATCGCCATCCTTCACAAAAAGGTTCGTGCGGAACAACTCGAGATCTCCGACGAAGTGATCGCCTTCATCGCCCGGCAGGTGCAGACGAACATCCGCGAACTCGAGGGCGCGCTCACCCGTGTTCTCGCCTACGCGTCCCTGATCAACCGAGATATCACCGTAGACCTAGCGGAAGAGGCCCTGCGGGACCTCGTCCAGACAAACAAATTGCAAAAGCACCTCACCATCTTCGACATCCAAAAGGTCGTAAGCGACTACTTCGGGATCCGCCGCGAAGACCTCGTCGGAAAAAAACGCACCCGCAACCTCGTCCTCCCCCGGCAGATCGCCATGTACCTCGCACGCGAACTCACCGAACATTCGCTTCCCAAGATCGGCCAGGAATTCGGCGGTAAAGACCACACGACGGTGATCCACGCCCATGAAAAGATCCGTAGGGAAATCCAAAGGGACAAAAACCTCGCGCGCATCGTGAACGAACTCAGGGAGCGCCTCAAGGTATTCACAAGTGGATGACCGTGCCCAAAGAAATCCACAGGCCACTCCCTTGGGAATTCGTGGTCGGACACGTTGTCCACAGGTTCCACGGACTATGACGGGTACGACGTCTTTCTTTTTCACGAGAAGAAGAGAAAGGATGCGTATCCTCCATGCGGCTTCACGTCGAACGGGAAGTGCTCTTTCCCGCCGTGCAACGGGCGATCCGCGCTGTCGACGCGCGCGTCGCCTTGCCGATCCTTGCAGGACTTTATCTCGAAGTTGCGGACGACCGCCTCGTAGTTGCCGGCGCGAGCGGCGAGTTGTACGTACGCGCATGGGTCCCCGTGGACCTCGCCGCCGAAGAGGGACGCACGGTGGTCCCTGCGCGCTTTTTCTTTGACCTCCTCCGCCGCCTACCTTCGGGTCCTGTGGAAATCGCCCTCGAAGAGGAACGCGTACGCGTCCGACAGGGCGACGTGGAGTTTCGCATAAGCCCCATGGATCCCGAGGACTTCCCCCCCTTTCCCGAGGAAGTCGAGGCAGTGAGCCTTCCCCTCGCCGGCGAAAGGTTGGAGCGGGCCCTAAGGAGTGTGCTCTTTGCGGCCAGTTCGAGCGATACGCGTCCCATTCTCAAAGGCGTTCGCTGGCGTGCGGCCGACGGGGAACTCGTCTTCGTCGCCACGGACAGCCACCGGCTTGCCCGACGGGTGCTCCCCCTCGAAGTGCCTGTAGACGCTCCCGTCGAAGCGATTCCCCCTGCCTCCCGCCTGGAAGACATCCTCCCTCTCTTAGACGAAGCCGATCTCTGGCGGATCACCTTCGGGAAGAGCACCCTTGGCCTTCGGAGCGAGGGATTGGAGATCGCCATTCGCCTCCTCGAAGGGGTGTATCCGGAAACGGACAACCTCCTCACCTTGGAGGCCCAGACGACCTTCTTCGTGGCCGTAGAGCCGTTTCGCGAGGCGCTTGAACGCGCGGCCCTCGTGGTGCAGAAGAGCGCCCAGCCTACGGTTCGGCTCGATGCCGAAGGCGGAGCCCTCGTCCTGAGTGCCAACCACCCCGAGCTCGGAAGCTACCGGGAGATCCTTCCCGTAGAAGGGTTCGAAGGCGAAAAGCTGACCATCTGGTTCAACGTGCGCTACCTCCTCGAGGCGCTCAAGGGTTGGGAGGAAGAAAGGGCCGTCCTTCAATTCAACGGATCGTGGAAGCCGTTCCTCGTGCGTCCCGAGCTCGATCCCGGGTGGGTTCACCTCATCGTCCCCGTGAAGATCCCGTAACGCGGATTCGGGCAGGGGTGACGCGTGCGACTCGAATCGTTGGAAGTTCGCGGATTTCGCAACCTCGACCTCACCGCTGCGTTTGCGCCGCGGCTCAACGCGATCGTCGGGCCCAACGGCCAGGGGAAGACCAACCTCCTCGAAGCCATCGCCGTTCTCGCGTGGGGGACGTCCTTCCGCACGCACCGCCATCGGGAGTGGTTGCGTTGGGGCGTGCGGGAGGGGAGGATTTCTGGTGAGGTTGTACGTGACGGCCTCCGGACGACCTTAGAAGTGCGCTTTACCGTACGGGAAAAGGTCCTTCGGGCGGACGGAAACGCGATCCGCCGTCGGGTGGATTGGTTTCCGCATCTACGCGTCGTGCTCTTTCTCCCCGAAGACATCCACCTCGTGGACGGGGCCCCCGATCTGCGCCGGAGGTTTCTTGACCGGGCGTTGGGAAGTGCCGACGTGCGCTATTTGTACCTGCTCGGCCGATATAATACAATTTGGAAACAAAGATCCGTGCTGCGCCAGAGAATCGCCGCGGGGCAAGCCGATGTACAGGAGCTCGAACCGTGGGACGACCAACTTGCACGGGTAGGGGCGGAAATCGCCCTCCGGCGGAGGGAGTTCTTGCGAGAGCTCGAACCGAGCACGCGCCGCTTTTACCGTGAGCTTAGCGGTGAGGGGGAAGGCATTTTTTTTGCCTACGCCTCATTGGCCGAGCGTCACACCACGTGGGAGGAGCTGGTGGCGGTACTCGCCGAAGAGCTTCGGCGTCTCCGGCGGGAAAGTCCGCTGGCCCCCGTTCCGGGCCCGCACCGCGACGACGTAAAGTTCTACCTAGGCGGGCGGGAGGCGCGTCTGCACGCCTCGCAGGGACAAAAGCACAGTTACGCATTAGCCCTCGCCTTCGGCGTTGCCGAGTGGTTTGCCTCGCGCTTTGGAGAACCGCCGGTTCTCCTCCTCGACGACGTTGTCGGCCCGCTCGACGCCTCGCGCCGTGC
This sequence comes from Brockia lithotrophica, assembly GCF_003633725.1. Taxonomy (NCBI): domain Bacteria; kingdom Bacillati; phylum Bacillota; class Bacilli; order Thermicanales; family Thermicanaceae; genus Brockia; species Brockia lithotrophica. The sequence goes on from NZ_RBIJ01000005.1 coordinate 112,177, forward strand.
GGCTCTCGCCGAGCTCCTCCGGCGTCGGGAGTGGCAGGTGTTCCTAACCGCAACCGAACTCGCGGCGGATTTCGGAACGTCAGACCGCCTATTTCGCATGTGGGCGGGGAAGCTCACCTCGGGAGAAGGCGGCCACGCAGGCTGATCGGAACTCTCAGCGCGTGTTGCTGGGAAACCGATCGGGACGGGGAGGTCGGCCGTCCCGTTTTTCGTGCATTTTGGCCAAAGGCGGTGAAGGGATGGACGAAGCGCGTCGGTACACCGTAGACGAGATCCAGGTCCTCGAAGGCATCGAAGCGGTCCGCCGTCGCCCGGGCATGTACATCGGATCTACGGACGAACGGGGACTCCACCACCTCCTTTGGGAGGTCGTGGACAACGCCATCGACGAAGCGATGAACGGGTACGCCGACCGCATCGAGGTCGTCCTCCATGCCGACGGATCCGTAAGCGTTCGGGACAACGGTCGGGGGATTCCCGTAGACATTCACCCTCAGACCAAGACGAGCGGCGTGGAGACGGTGCTCACGCGTCTGCACGCCGGAGGGAAATTCGGCAAAGGAGGGTATCGGGCGGCGGGCGGCCTTCACGGCGTGGGGATTTCCGTCGTAAACGCGCTTTCGGAGACGCTCGAGGTAGAGGTGCGGCAGAAGGGGCGGCGGTACTTTCAACGCTACCACCGCGGCGTTCCCGAGGCGCCGCTCGCGGACGTAGGTCCGTCGGAGGGAGAGACGGGGACGTGGGTGCGGATCGTCCCCGATCCCGAGATCTTTCGGGAGACGACGCAGTTTCGTCTCTCGACGATCGCCGCACGCCTGCGCGAACTCGCGTACCTCAACCCGGGCGTAACGATACGCCTGGTCGACGAGTCTACCGGTGAAGAGCACGAGTTTCGCGAGGACGGCGGAATTCGCGCGTACGTAGAAGAACTCGCCCGAGGAAAGTCCCCCTTACACCCCCCAATCGCTTTTGCCGTTCAGGAAGGAGAAACCCGGGTCGAGGTAGCCCTCGTCTTTACGGAGGCCCAGTCGGAAGAAATCCTCTCCTTCGTGAACAACATCCCCACGCGCGAGGGGGGCACGCACGAGAGCGGCTTCAAGGCTGCGCTCACGCGCATCGTGAACGACTACGCCCGCAAGGCAGGGCTCATCAAAGAAGGCGATGCGAACCTCACGGGCGAAGACGTGCGGGAGGGGCTCGTAGCCGTCTTGAGCCTTCGCCTCCTCGAGCCTCAGTTCGAAGGCCAGACGAAGACCAAGTTGTCCAATTCTGAGGTGAAGCCTCTCGTCGAGCAGCTCGTGGCTACGGAGTTTGCGCGGTTTCTCGAGGAGAACCCTTCGGTTGCGCGAGTGATCGTCGAACGGGCGATTCTCGCCGCCCGCGCGCGGGAAGCCGCCCGTAGGGCGCGCGAACTTACGCGGCGCAAGGGAGCCCTCGACTCCGCCTCCCTTCCGGGGAAGCTCGCCGACTGCACGAGTCGGGATCCGCGGGAAAGCGAGCTCTTCATCGTCGAGGGCGACTCCGCGGGCGGTTCGGCAAAGGACGGTCGCGACCGCCACTTCCAGGCGATCCTCCCCCTTCGCGGGAAGATCTTGAACGTGGAGAAGGCCCGGCTCGACAAGATCTTTCAAAATGAAGAAATCCGCAACCTCGTCACCGCCATAGGGACGGGCGTCGGCGAGGAGTTCGACCTTTCTCGCCTTCGCTACCACAAGATCATCCTCATGACCGACGCCGACGTGGACGGGGCGCACATCCGGACGCTTCTTCTTACGTTTTTCTACCGCTACATGCGTCCGCTCATTGAAGGCGGGTACGTGTACATCGCTCAGCCCCCGCTTTACAAAGCCACAAAAGGGAAGCGCTCGCGCTATCTCTACTCGGATGCCGAACTCGAGGAACTCAAGCGCGAGTGGGCCGACGTTCGGGGGGAGCTCGTCGTCCAGAGGTACAAGGGGTTGGGGGAGATGAACCCTGATCAACTTTGGGAGACGACGATGAACCCGGAAAACCGCCGCCTCTACCGGGTGACGATCCAGGATGCAGAGGAGGCGGAACGGATCCTCCAAACCCTCATGGGCGAGGACGTGGAACCGAGGCGGGAGTTTCTTCGCGCCTACGCGCACGCCGTGCGCAATCTCGACATTTGAGAATTGCGGAGCCGTGTTTGGGATCCCCGCGATCTAAGGAGGGGTAGACGTGGCTTTGCATTCCCGCATCGAGCCGGTGGACATCGCCCACGAGATGCGGCAGTCCTTTCTCGACTATGCGATGAGCGTCATCGTGAGTCGCGCCCTTCCCGACGTTCGGGACGGGCTAAAGCCCGTGCAGAGGCGGATTCTGTACGACATGCTCGAGGAGGGTCTCACTCCCGACAAACCGTACCGGAAGTCCGCGACGATCGTGGGTACCGTGTTGGCGCGGTACCACCCGCACGGGGATGCGGCCGTATACGAGACGCTCGTACGCATGGCGCAACCCTTTTCCTACCGCTACCCCCTCGTAGACGGCCAGGGAAACTTCGGTTCCGTGGACGGGGATTCGGCGGCGGCGATGCGGTATACGGAGGCGCGCCTCTCCCCCCTCGCTCTCGAGCTCTTGCGCGACATCCACAAAGACACGGTGGACTTTCGCGACAACTTCGACGCCTCGCGCAAGGAGCCCGTCGTCCTCCCCGCCCGGTTTCCCAACCTGATCGTGAACGGGTCGCAGGGAATCGCCGTCGGGATGGCCACGAACATCCCGCCGCACAACCTGGGAGAAGCCATAGACGCCGTACTCCTCCTCATGGAGCGGCCCGATGCTTCTCTCGCGGAGATCCTCGAGCGCCTCCCGGGTCCGGACTTTCCCACGGGCGGTGTGATCCTCGGGCGTGAGGGAATTCGGAAGGCCTACGAGACGGGGCGCGGGACGATCCGCATCCGTGCACAGGCGGAGATCGAAGGGCTCTCCGGCGGGCGGTCGCGCATCGTCTTTACGGAAATTCCTTACCAGGTGAACAAGGCGAAGGTGGTAGAACGGATCGCCGAACTCGTCCGCGACAAGGTTCTCGACGGCGTGACGGACGTCCGCGACGAGTCGAGCAAGGGGAAAATCCGCGTCGTCGTGGAGGTCCGAAAAGGTGCCGATCCGCGGGTAATCCTCAACCAGATCTACCGCCACACGGCCTTTCAAACTTCTTTCGGGATCATCTTTCTCGCCCTTGTCGACGGACGACCGGAAATCTTGGGGATCCGCGAACTCCTCCTTCACTACATCGCCCACCAGCGTGAGGTCGTACGTCGGCGAACGGCGCACGACCTCGAGAAGGCGGAAGCGCGCCTTCACATCGTGGAAGGGCTCATGCGCGCCGTCGACCTCGTCGACGTCCTCGTGCACCGGTACGGTCCGATTCGCAGTGCCCGTGACCGTAAGGAGGCTCGGGCGAACCTCTGTGCGCCTACCTTCGTCCTTGAAGGTAGGACGTACGAGATGGGCTTCACGGAGGCCCAAGCCGACGCCATCTTGGACATGCGCTTGGAGCAGCTTACTGGACTTTCCATCGAAAAGTTGGCAGACGAAGAAAGCTCGCTGCGCCGCACGATTTCCGACCTCCGGGCGATCCTCGAATCGCCGGCGCGTCTCGACGAAGTGGTGCGCAAAGAGCTCCTCGACGTGCGGGAGAAATTCGCCGACGAGAGGCGTACGCGGATTCTCGACGAAGACGGTTCGTTTGAGGCTACGGACCTCATTGCCGACGAACCCTTCGTCGTCACGCTCAGCGAAGGGGGGTATCTGCGGCGCACGGATCCGAGCACGTACCGCGCTCAGCGGCGCGGGGGCAAGGGAGTGCTCGGCGTTCGCGTTCGGGAAGACGTGATCGTGCACGTCGTCCACGCGAACGCGCACGACACGCTTCTCTTCTTCACGAACCGCGGCCGCGTGTATCCCCTCCTCGTACACGAGATTCCCGAACAAGGACGGACGACGCGCGGTTCGCACCTCGCCAACTTCCTTCCCCTTGCGCCGGAGGAGCGTGTGACAGCTCTCCTCCCCTACCGCGCTTCCGAACCTGGGGACCTCGTCTTCGCTACCCGGTTGGGGTTCGTAAAGCGCACGCCGGCGGAGGAATTTCGTTCTCTGCGGCGAAGCGGCCTCGTCGCCCTCTCCCTCGAACGGGGTGACGAGCTCGTGGGGGTACGGAAGCTCGGGACGGGGCAAGAAGACGTCCTCCTCGTCACGCAGGGAGGCATGGCCATCCGTTTCCCCGTGCGGGATGTCCGGGAGATGGGGAGGCAGGCGCGCGGGGTTCGCGGCATTCGCCTCAAGGCGGGGGATTTTGTAGTTGCTCTGGAGAACGTCCGCGATGGAGATGAGCTCCTCTTCGCCACAGAACTGGGGTACGGGAAGCGTACGCCTGCGGCGGAGTTCCGCCTTCAAAGTCGCGGTGGCCAGGGGATTCGCGCCGTTTCGCGGCAGGCGGGCTCGCTCGTCGCCGCGGTCGTGGTACGGGAAAACGATGACCTCCTCCTCGTCACCCGGCAGGGACAGGTGATCCGCATGCCCGTGCGCGAGGTTCCCGTGCTCGGTCGGACGGCTCGAGGCGTTCGCCTCGTGCGTTTGGAAGAGGGGGACGCGCTTCAGACTTTGGCCCGCATTCCCGCAGAGGACTGACGCAAGGCGGTGTTTTCCACACACACGACGAAAAGGCGACCCCGAGGAGGGGTCGCCTTTTTCTTTTCTGGCACGGATTTCGGGATGCTGAGAACCCGACCGTTACAATTCGAGCGGAATTTCCTGGACGTTTACGCCGAGCTCTTCGAGTGCGCGCAGCGCGTCTTCGCGGGTGAGCACTTCGGCGTGCCAACGGCTTTCGTTTTCCATGAAGGAAATCCCTTTTCCCTTTACCGTCCGGGCGAGGATGAGGGTTGGCTTTTGCGCGTACCCTACGTTTTCCAACGCGGGGATGAGTTCTTCGAAGGAATGGCCGTCGACGGGGATTACCGACCAGCGAAAGGACTCCCATTTGGCGACGATCGGTTCGAGGGCGACGACCTCCTCCGTATCGCCTCCGTGTTGAAGGCGGTTGCGGTCCACGATGGCCACGAGGTTGTTTAGGCGGAAGTGCCCCGCAGCAAGGGCCGCCTCCCAAACCGCCCCGTCTTGGAGCTCCCCGTCTCCGAGGAGGACGAAGACGCGTACCCCGCTCTTCCGCCGCTTCGCCCCGAGCGCCATGCCCACGGCGACCGCGAGCCCCTGTCCCGGAATTCCCGTGCTCATGTCGATCCCGGGAATTGCACGCATATCAGGAAAGGAAGGGATTCCTTCGGGAGAGCGAGCGAGGAGGTCTTCTAGGGAGAAAAAGCCCCGTTCGGCAAGCGTCGCGTAGAGGGCTACGGCCGCATGGCCTTTAGAAAGGACGAAACGGTCGCGTTCTGGATCGTGGGGACGTTCCGGGTCGACGTGCAAGACGCGGAAGTAGAGGGCCGTGAGGATGTCCACGGCGGAGAGGGCGCCGCCCACGTATCCCTTTCCCTGGCGGAGGAGAAGGCGAATCACGTCTTGACGTACCTTCCGGGCCTTTTCCTCGAGCTCGCGGTAGCCACCCGCTGCCGAAAGCTGCCTGTTACCCGACAACGGAACGCCCCCTTCCTTCGAAGGTCGCGTCGAGTTCTTGGCGGATGGCTTCGAGGCGCGAGGCGAGGATGGCCAACGCGAGCTGGTACGGCATGACGAAGGGGGCATGGGTGATCTTTCCGAGAATCGCCCCTCCCCGCGGTCCCATGTGTTCCAGGAGGACGTGCGCTGTGGAGACAGGCATCGCCTGCGAGAACGAAAGGGAGAGGAATTCCCGTCCGCCTATCCAATCGCGCTTGGGCTGAACGGAAATTTCCGAGATCTGCTCGAGCTTTTCCTTGAGCCACGGGTTGTCCGCGGGCTCCTTAAATTCCACACCTACGGCGTCGGGGCGTTCGTCCTCCAAGGGGAAGAGCTTTACGACGGTATCCGCCATGGCGAGTTGTGGTTCTACGAAGTTGCGGATGTCCCACTGGCGCTTCCGGATCTCTGCGAGGACCTCTTCGACCGTGTACCCGCGGGCTGTGGCGTCGCGCAGGATCTTCCACCGAACCTTGAGCTCTTCGTGCGTGTCGTAGTAGATCTTGAGGTCGTACATGTCTGCAGCGACCTGAAAGAGGAAGGGGTGAAGCCCTTCCACGATCACGTACGGCCGTGGCTCTACCCACACCGGGTCGTCGAAGTCTCCCGTATCGTGGTTGTACACGGGCCGGAGCACCTTCTCGCCCCTGCGCAGGCGGTAGAGGTGGTCGATGAACAACCCGAGGTTGTTTGCCCGCGGGTGAAGGGCGGTGATGTTCACCGCCTTGCGTTCTTGGCGGTTCAGGGAATGGTACCCATCGAGTTCGATGACGCTCACGCGATCGTTCCCGAGGAGCTTTGCAAGTTGGGCTACGAGGGAGCTCTTTCCGGCCCCACTGTCGCCGGCGATGCCGATGAGCACGGGACGAACCGAATGCATCGCGGTCGCCTCCTTCGCGCGTTTCGCGCGGATGTGGAATTGGGCGGACGCAACACCCCTTCACGAGCGGAACGACCGGTGACGGTGGGGGTAGGGAGATTCTGTCCGATCTTTCGATTTCCACTAGATTGACAGAAGGGGAGTATGCACGGAAATTCCGCGTTGTACTAGTACAGAGGTGCGTACACTCCGCTTTATACGGAAATGTATGCGGGGAAGGGGGTACGCGCTCCCGTACCCCCGTTTACCCCCGTTTCTTCGCTCACTCTACCGGACGTACCGCGTAACGCTGCGTAAAGCCCGGCCCTACCGTACGCTCGAGCGTGGACCCGCGTTCTACCTTGGGGCGTTGGACGAGGAAGGTGAGGCGGGTCGTCTGCTTCCCGTAGCTTCGGTCGTAGGCGTTGATCCGGATGTACGCGTCCGGGTGCTCCCGGCGACAGGCTTCGAGTTCCGCCAGAATCGCGTCGCTGTCTTTGGCGTCAAAGAAGGGGATCTTCCACATGTCCCAGTAGACGTTTCGCGGATGGGGGTCGTAGGTGAACTCGATGTTCACGGCCCAGCCGTTTGCGAGGGCGTAGGCGATTTGCTTTTTGATCTCCTCGTCCGTAAGCGGGGGCAAGTACGAAAAGGCTCCGTGTCGAAGCACGAAGTTTCCCACGGCGATCTCCTCCTTCCCGTTCGTAAGGGGTTAGGCCTGCGGTTCGACGAAGTCGGGTGCGTCCGTCGGTTTGAAGTCGAAGCGGACGTCGCCCCAGGTTTCGAGGGCGGCACGAAGCTCGGGAGAGAAACGTGCGGCCTGCTCGAGGATTTCCTGACCTTCCCGGAGGAGATCCCGCCCCTCGTTGCGCGCCTTGATGCTCGCCTCGAGGGCGACGCGGTTGGCCGTGGCGCCCGCCGCAATTCCCATGGGGTGGCCGATGGTTCCGCCGCCGAACTGCAAGACCGCGTCGTCACCGAAGTAGTGCACGAGCGTAGGGATGTGCCCCACGTGCAGGCCTCCCGAGGCTACGGGCATGACGCCCGGCATCGCGCCGTAATCTTGGTCGAAGTAGAGGCCCAGCGTCGGATCGGCCTTGTAGGAGGATTCGCGCAGAACCGTGTAGTACCCTTTCGTGAGGTAGGCGTCCCCCTCGAGCTTGCCGACCACCGTTCCGGCGTGCATGTGGTCCACGCCCGCAAGGCGCATCCACTTCGCGAGGACGCGGAAGGAGATTCCGTGGGTCTTTTGCCGCGTAAACGTGCTGTGCATCGCCCGGTGGAGGTGGAGGAGGACGCCGTTCTTGCGCGCCCACTTCGCCATGGACTGGATCGCCGAAAAGCCGATCGTCAAGTCGATCATGACGATCACGCTGCCGAGTTCCTTGGCGAATTCCGCGCGCTCGTAGATGTCCTCCATGGTGGCGGCGGTCACGTTTACGTAGTGCCCCTTGATCTCTCCGGTTTCCGCCATGGCCTTGTGAACGGCTTCCATGGCGTAAAGGAAGCGGTCGCGCCAGCGGTTGAACGGCTGGGAGTTCGTGTTTTCGTCGTCCTTCGTGAAGTCCAGCCCGCCGCGGAGGGCCTCGTAAATCACGCGGCCGTAGCTTCTGGGGGAGAGCCCGAGCTTGGGCTTAATCGTGGCGCCCAAAAGCGGCCGGCCGAACTTGTTGAGGAGCTCCCGCTCCATGACGATCCCGTGGGGCGGGCCTTGGAAGGTCATCACGTAGGGCAAAGGAAGGCGCATGTCCTCCAGACGGAGGGCCTTCACCGCCTTAAACCCGAAGACGTTTCCCGCGATACTCGACACGAGGTTGGCAATCGAGCCTTCCTCGAACAGGTCGAGGTTGTAGGCGATGTAGGCGAGGTACTGGTCCGTTCCCGGAACGGGTTCCACCTTGTAGGCCCGCGCCTGGTAGCGCTCATATGCCGTAAGGAGGTCCGTCCAGATCACCGTCCACGTGGCCGTGGAAGACTCGCCGGCTACGGCCGCCGCCGCTTCGATCGGGTCGACTCCCTCCTGCGGGACCAGGCGAAAGACGGCGAGGACGTCGGTGTCCTTGGGCTCGTACGTCGGATCCCAGTACCCAAGCTCGGCGTAGGGTTTGACACCGGCGGAAAGACGCGTCGTCTCACTCAACTCAGGTCACCTCGCGCGTGGTGTGCTTTCGCCGTTCGGCGGCGAAGCCGAATTAGGCCATCCTTTGTGCGGTCCAGTATACCAGGACAAAATCGAAAGTTCAATACCCAAAACACAGGTGAAGCGTTTTCATCCCTGTACTATAACATGGGGGACCGAAGGGATTCCCCCCCGCGTCGGGTGAGTCAGACGTAAAAACTCCCCCGCGGTCTTCGCGGGGGAGTTGGACCGTGATCCCTCTCGTGCGGCGTCTAACCGATGTACGCCTTTCCGCCCACGTAAGGGCGCAGGGCTTCGGGGATCCGAATTCTTCCGTCCTCCATCTGGTGGTTTTCCAGAAGGGCGATGAGGATTCGCGGTGAGGCGATGGCGGTGTTGTTGAGCGTATACGCGTAGGCGAGAGAGCCGTCGGACTTCCGGTAGCGGATCTTGAGACGCCGCGCCTGGAAGTCGTGGAAGGTAGAGCAGGAGTGCGTTTCTCCGTAGGCGCCGCGCGAGGGCATCCACGTCTCAATGTCGTGTTTTCGAACCTGCCCTTGACCCATGTCTCCCGTGGCGATTTGCACGACGCGGTAAGGAAGTTCGAGGCGGCGGAGGAGTTCCTCCGCGTTTTCCAAAAGCTCCATGTGCAGCTGGTAGGAAAGTTCCTCGTCCGCCGGTGCGAGGATGACCTGCTCCACCTTGGAAAATTGGTGGACGCGGTAGAGACCGAAGGTATCCCGTCCTGCCGAACCGACCTCGCGCCGGAAGGCCTCGGAGATCCCCGCATACCGAAGGGGGAGATCCTCTTCGCGGAGAATTTCCTCCGCGTGGTAGGCCACGAGGGACACTTCGGCCGTGCCTACGAGGTACTTTTCGTCTTCCGGAATGTGGTACGCTTGCTCGCGTCCGAGCGGAAAGTAGCCGGTTCCTTCCATGGCAAAGGCGTTCACGAGGACGGGGACGTACATGAGGGTAAACCCTCGTTCCCGAAGCAGGTCCAACGCGAGTCGGAGCACGCCGAGGTGGAGGAGCACGCCATCGTTCTTCAAAAAGTACGAACGGCTGCCCGCCACCTTGACCCCCCGTTCCACGTCGAGCATGTCGTGCAGGAGCATGAGCTCCACGTGGTTCTTCGGGGGAAAGGGAAAACTCGGGGGTTCGCCGACCCGCTTCACCTCGCGGTTTGCGCTCTCGTCGCCTACCGGGGTATCGGGGGAAGGGGGGTTGGGGACGAGGAGCATGAGCGCGTGAAATTCCTCGAGCACGGCGGCGAGTTCTGCCTCTTTTTCCCGGATGGTTTCGCCCAAACGCCGGGTTTCTTCGCGGAGACGTTCCCGTTCGTCTGGCGGGAGCTTCGGAATGCGCCGCGAATTTTCGTTGCGTCGCTGCTTGAGCGCTTCAACTTCCTGGAGGAGTTCCCTTCGCCGTTCGTCGACCGCCAAGAGGCGGTCGATGTCCACCTCGATCCCCTTCAGGCGCGCCGCCTCTTTGATGCGGTCGGCGTGCGCACGGATGAAGCGGATGTCGAGCACCGAAATCTCCCTCTCCTCCGCTCACGAGGAGCGATCGTTCGCCAAATGTAGTGGGCGACCAGGAAGGTCGTCCCTTCCCGTCCTCACAACCCCCGTTCGGCCATGAGCTGTTCGGGCGAAAGAGCCCGTACGTCGATCCCGGGCATCGCCGCTCCCAACCCTTTGGAAACGTACAGGATCCGCTCGTAGTCTTCCGGGTGTTTTACGGCTTCTACGATTGCCCGCGCGGTCTTTTCCGGGTTTTCGGACTTAAAGATCCCCGAGCCGACGAACACGCCGTCCGCTCCGAGGTGGATCATGAGCGCCGCGTCTGCGGGCGTAGCGACACCGCCTGCTGCGAGGTTTGGAACGGGGAGTTTCCCGTGCTCATGCACGTAGGCGAGGAGCTCGAGGGGAACTCCGAGCTTCCGCGATTCCGCCACGAGCCCTTCCTTCGGGAGCGCGCGCACTTCCTGGATTTGCCTGTTGATCCGGCGCAGGTGGCGCACAGCCTCCACGATGTTCCCCGTACCCGCTTCTCCCTTCGTGCGAATCATGGCCGCTCCCTCGGCAATCCTCCGAAGGGCTTCTCCCAGGTCACGGGCGCCGCAGACGAAGGGCGTGCGGAAGGTGGTCTTGTCGATGTGGTATTCCTCGTCTGCCGGGGTCAACACTTCGCTTTCGTCGATGAAGTCCACGCCGAGGGCTTCGTAGACGCGCGCCTCCAGAAAGTGGCCGATCCGCACCTTTGCCATGACCGGAATCCGGACGGCGCGCATGATCTGCTCCACGAGGGCGGGGTCCGCCATCCGCGCTACACCGCCCGCCGCACGAATGTCCGCGGGAACGCGCTCCAGGGCCATTACGGCGCTTGCGCCGGCAGCCTCAGCGATTTTCGCCTGCTCTACCGACGTGACGTCCATGATCACACCGCCGCGGAAACGCTCCGCCACCGCGATTTTTTCCGGCGAGAGCACGCGTTCCAGGGACCAACTCATGTTCCGTCGCCTCCGGTACCATCGAATCCCGTACGCGGAAACGGTCCGCGCAGGTTCACCGAGCTATTATAGAGCTACGGGCCCGAAGGTGCACGTTTCGATGTGGAATTGGGTTTTCCGCATCGGATCCGACTTGCGGTTACGGAGGGGTCCTACGCGCGGTTCAGCACGGAAAGGGCAAGACGGTAGGCGTTCGCAAAGAAATCCCCGACGGCCGCAAAGAAAATTCGCCACCAAGGAGCTTTGGGTACGTCCTCTCCGGCAACGAGCGGGATATCGGGCGTTCCTTCGAGGAGCGGGTAGGGGCTTTCCACGCGGAGCTCGCCCACCTTTTGTCCCTTTTGCACGGGGGCGAAGAGGTCCGGGACAGAAGTCCAGGTCACGCGTACGTCTTCCTCGTGGCCGACCGGGACGACGTCGACAATGTCTGCCGCGGGAACCGCGGGTACGTTATCCTTCGTCCCACGGCGTACGGAGACGTCGCCGACAGGTTGGCCTGCCGGGGCGAGGACCTTACGCGCGAAGTTTTGAAACCCGTAGTTGAAAAGGGCGTGGGCGGCGAGGAAACGGTTTTTGTCGGGTTCCGGTCCGGGGGCGGGTTCCGCACCCATGACGACGGCGATGAGGCGCATATCCCCTCGCTTTGCTGTGGCGGTGACACAGTACTTCGCTTCGTCCGTGAACCCCGTCTTCAAACCGTCCGCTCCTTCATAGGCGAAACGGAGGCCGGGAAGGAGTTTGTTCCAATTTTCCATGGCGATTTCCTGCTTCCGGTTGGCCCCCGGAGGGAAGTTTGCCCGGACGATGGAGGTAAAGGAGAGGATTTCCGGAGTATCGAGGAGGAGGTGGCGGGCGAGAATTGCCGCGTCTCGCGCGGACATCACGTTCTTATCCCCGTTGGCCTTTACGAAGGGAGCAAGTTCTTCTTCTGGGTAGCCGTGGCACGTCACGAAGTGCGTGTGCACCATACCCAGAGATTTGGCCGTTTCATTCATGAGAGATACAAAGGCTTCGCGGGATCCGGCTACCTTCTCTGCCAACGCCGCCGTTGCGTCGTTTGCCGAGTACACGGCCATCGCCGTAAAGAGTTCCCGTACCGTGCGGGTTTCTCCTTCTTCGAGGAACACGCGCGACCCCTTATCCCTTCCCAGAAATCCCGGGTATACGCCGATCGTTACGGGGTCTTCCCAGCGAAGCTTTCCTTCGCGTACGGCCTTGAGCACGAGGTATTCGGTCATCATCTTCGTCATGCTGGCCGGTGGGAGCGGTTCCTCGGCGTTGTAGGCGTAGAGCACGCGTCCGCTTTCGAGCTCCACGAGGATCGCCGAGCGTACGCCGAGCCGAAGCGGGTCCGTTCCGGAGGGGGATGTGCCCTCCGCCCACGCCGGATGCTGTCCGAGGAGAATTCCGAGAGCGGCGCCGATGAGAATCAAAGGGCGCGCGAGGCGGCGGAGCGCACTCCGCAGCGAACGGGGTTTGTGCACCGGAGCTCCTCCTCTCTTCACCCAAAGGCGGCGCGGTTTTCTCTAGGAGAGTTCCGAACGCAGGTAAATGTCGTGAGGATGGCTTTCTCGCAGGCCGTTTCCCGTGATTCGGACGAACTGCCTCCGTTCCCACAGGTCGGGAATCCTCCGCGCTCCCAGGTACCCCATGCCGGAGCGAATCCCACCGATGAGTTCGAAGACGACATCGGCGAGGGGGCCCTTGTAGGGGACGTACCCCTCTACTCCCTCGGGGACGAACTTGCCGGCCCCTTCTTGGAAGTAGCGGTCGCTCGACCCCTCCGCCATCGCCCCTGCAGATCCCATTCCCCGGTAGGCCTTCATTTTCTTTCCGCCGACGGTCACCAGGTGCCCCGGAGCCTCGTCGGTTCCCGCGAAGAGCGAACCAAACATGAGGGCGCTCGCTCCTGCGGCCAGGGCTTTCACGGCGTCACCCGAATGGCGCATGCCGCCGTCGGCTACGAGCGGTACACCCGCAGCATGGGCCGCACGGGCGGCCCACAGGATGGCCGTGAGCTGGGGAACGCCGACGCCCGCGACGATCCGCGTCGTGCAGATCGAACCCGGGCCTATCCCCACCTTAACGCCGTCTGCCCCCGCTTCGATCAACGCGCGTGCTCCTTCTTCTGTGGCGATGTTTCCCGCGAGGACGTCCGTACGCGGGTGGCGCCGTTTGAGCGTAGCGACCGTTTCCAACACGCGTTTCGAATGTCCGTGCGCCGTGTCGACGACGAGGATGTCGACGCCCGCTTCCACGAGAACGTCGGCGCGCCTTACGTGAGTTTCTCCCGTCCCCACGGCGGCGGCGGCCAGAACACCTTCGCGCTTCACGCGCGTGACCGCTTCCGCCTGCTTAACAGGATCCATATTTCGGTGGAGGACGCCGAGCCCACCAAGTTTTCCGAGGGCTACGGCCATTTCCCAACCCGTTACGGTGTCCATGGCGGCGCTCAATACGGGGATGTCCAGTCGGTGGTTGCGCGTGACGTACGTTGCGAGTTCCGCCTCCTTGGGAATTACTTCGGAATATCGGGGAACGAGCAACACGTCGTCGAACGTGAGCGCTTCGGTCCACGCATCGGCAGAAAATTCCATGGTTAGGCATCCTCCCGTAGGTGATGGTATGAAACGTAGATTGGAGGTACGGATGGATGACGATGAACGTTCCTCTGATACGTCCCGAATTCCTTCTCACCCACGAGGCGGGCGTGCGGTACGTCCTCCGCCGGGCATATGCCGCTTGGCCTGAGCCCGACCGTTCGCGGCTCGTGTACGCCAACGTCCCACGGGTGCAAGCCTTCTACACCCAAGGGAAGGTGTTTTGGGAGGCGGCACGGAAAACGAAGGAGCTCTCGGTACGCTACCTCCTATGCTACACCGCAGCGCACAACTGGGGAAAGGTGCGGATCCTCTTCGCAGACCCCCACTATCCGCGCAGACGTTCCGACCTCACCCACGGCCTTTCCCTGCGTTCCGGTCGGCGGGAAGCGGGTGAACTCGGTGGGGAGGTCTACGTCGAGCCCCACGGGCTTTTTCCCTTACTCGCCGGAGAAGAAAGGTCCACCCTGGTAGGGAAACGTGTCACCGTCCGCGCCCTTTTTCGCGCGGCATTCGCGCACGGGTTTTTGCATCTTCCAGAGGAAGGGGATTCCCCCGTCCGCGAAGAGGAGGTATGCGCACGGGACGAGGACACGCTCCTAAGAAGCTTGCGCGCCGACCTCCTGCATCTCATGGCCACCTTTGTGCTGGCCAATTTCGCCCGTTACGAAGCCGACCGTTTTTTCCGCCTGCTCGACGGGTCCTACGATTTCTTTCCCCTCGCGCTCGAGGCCTATGCCGAACTTTGCACCTCGCACCTTCCTGACCTCGTCTTTTCCCGGGAAATATCTTCCGGGCTACTCCCGCGAGAACTGCCGGCGGAGGTACTCTACGAGCGGACGTAAGAGCTCTACCTTTCTCCCTGGAGTGACGAGGTACACACCGGCAAACCTCGAAAGGAAAGGTTTATTCCGTTCAAAAAGCTCGAGGAGAAACTCAATCCCAATCTCCGGATCCTCCGGGCGTTCGGCGTATGCCCGAAGGAGGGGTTCCGGGACGGAGAAGCCGGGGACGGATGCCATGAACCGCGCGTTTTTTTCCGAGGTTAGGGGCATGAATCCCGGGTAGAGTTCGATTCCGGGCGGAAGGACAGTGCGAAGTTCGTCGAGGGCTTCGAGGGCGCGGTCGTCGAAGAGCGGTTGGGTGAGGAAGAACGTCGCACCCGCTTCGACCTTGCGCAAGGCGCGGTCCCGCGAAAACCCCCCTGCAGACGTAGGGTTGAGCGCCCCGCCAATGCGAAAGGAGGTCGGACTTTTCAGCGGCCTGCCGAAAAAGGAACGTCCCTCGTTCATCCCCCGCACGAGGTACATGAGGTCGATGGACGTCCGTTCGTAGACGGCCTTCCCCTCCGGATGGTCGCCGAGACGCATGGCGTCGCCGCTAATGATGAGCACGTCGTGGATCCCCAGAGCGGCAAGTCCGAAGAAGAGGGACTGCTGCGCCAGGAGGTTGCGGTCGCGCGTGTTCACGTGAAGAACTACGGGGAGATTTACCCTCTGTCGGACGAGTTGGGCGGCGACCACGTTTGCCATCCGCGCCTGGGCAAGCGAGTTGTCGGAAAGCGTGACGGCGTCTACGTTCATAGCGGCCAGGGCGTCTACGTTGGCGAGAAACGGCCCTACGACGTTGCTCTTTGGCGGAGGAACTTCTACCAGAATTCGAAAGGGCAAGGAGCCGATCCTCCTTTCGCATGGCAGTTCGAGGGGGGAGGGCCTACGCGCGAAGCTCGTCCGAACTGTACGAAAAGGTCGATGCAGAAAAAGCCCTTCCCCGCAGGAAGGGCTTTGCGCGGGCGCGCAGTTGCCGAAAGCGGGTAAACCGGAACGTCTCCTACCTGCCGCTCGGATGTTTGTCGCGCCGCCGCTCGAGAAATTCTCGGGACGTCTCGGCCACCCGATCGGGGTCGAGGATTTCTTCTTGCGCCGTTTCCGGCACCTCGGGAGCGCCCAGCCGAAGGAGCGGGATCGGGCATTCGCGGGAGAGAAACTCCGCTACAGCTCCTCCGAGCCCGCCCACCGTGGTGTGGTCCTCGAGCGTAACGGCGGCACCCGCCCGGCAGGCCCACTCGGCCAGAGATCCTTCGTCTAGCGGTTTGAGCGTCGAAGCGTTGAGCACGGCGGTCTCGATGCCTACTTCGGCCAACCGTCTAGCGGACTCGAGGGCGGTGTAGACGAGCGCCCCGGCGGCCACAAAGAGGAGATCCGAACCTTCGCGCAGGAGCTTCCAACGGCCGATGACGAACTCGTCCGAACGGTCGGTCACGGCGGGAACGTCCCAGGAGGAAAGCCGGAGGTAGGCGGGGCCGTCGTAGGCGACGAGCGCCTGCGTTGCCCGATAGGCTTCGTGGGCGTCTGCGGGCACGACGACGGTCATGTGGGGTAGGACGCGCATCACCGCGAGGTCGAAGAACGCCTGGCGTGGAGCACCCGCGTTGTTGCCCAAGACGCTCCCTTCGAGCCCTACGATTTTCGCGTTCAGCCGAGGGACCGCAATTGTTTGGGCGATGAAGGGGAAGGCCCTTTGGGAGGCGTGTGCGGCGAGGGTGATGGCAACGGGGATGAACCCGGTGGTCGCGAGGCCGGCGGCCATCCCCACCATTGTCGCCTCGGCGACGCCTACGTTGATAAAACGGTCCGGATA
The DNA here is from genome assembly GCF_003633725.1 of Brockia lithotrophica. Classification (NCBI taxonomy): domain Bacteria; kingdom Bacillati; phylum Bacillota; class Bacilli; order Thermicanales; family Thermicanaceae; genus Brockia; species Brockia lithotrophica. Next base: position 128,544 of record NZ_RBIJ01000005.1, read on the forward strand.
GAGTTCGCGGAAGGGAACGAGAAACGAATGGGCGGCGCGATCGGCATCCAGGAGAATGAGATTGGGGTACGTTTGGGCGAGCCCTACGACCGCTTCCGCAAAACCTTGGACCGACGCCGACCCCCGGCTCATGCCATTTCCTCCTTTATCTAGGGGTTATTTTCTCGATTTTGCAGGGCTTGCCAGTCTTTGAGGAAACGCTCGATTCCCGCATCCGTAAGCGGGTGGCGCAGAACTTGTCCGAGCACCTTAGGCGGAACGGTTGCGACGTGCGCCCCGGCCCGAGCCGCTTCCAGGATGTGTAAGGGATGGCGTATGCTCGAGGCGATCACCTGCGTCGGTAGGCCGTACACGCGCAGAATGTGCACGAGGTCACGTACGACCTCCATTCCGTCGTGGGCGATGTCGTCCAGCCGACCCGCAAAGGGGCTCACGTACGTAGCACCGGCCTTTGCCGCAAGCAGCCCTTGCAGCGCCGTGAAGACGAGGGTGACGTTCGTGGCAATCCCTTCTTCGCTCAGGACGCGGACTGCGCGTAACCCTTCGCGGGTCATCGGGATCTTGACCACCGTGGGGAGCCCCCACGCCGAAATCTCCCTCGCCTCCCGGATCATCCCTTCGGCATCCGTGGCGATGACTTCGACGCTGATCGGTCCGTGGACGACGTCGGCAATTTCCCGAATTAGTCCCGGAAGGTCTTTACGGCCCGTTTGCGCCACGAGGGAGGGATTCGTCGTCACCCCGTCGACGATTCCGAGGTCTGCAAAAGCCCGGATTTCCGCGACGTCGGCCGTATCCAAGAAGATCTTCACATCGGCCCCTCCTTTGGCAGAGGCGATGATCAGTATACCCGAGCGAAGGTGAAAGTTCAATCAAGTTTGACGCAAGGAGGCCATTTCGGGCGCCTCCGCCTTCGAGTGTATGCCTTTCGTCCAAGTGCGGCAAGGGCTTCGGGCGTACGATAGCCTTTGTCCTTTCCCATTTGCGGGTGCAGTACACTGCGGGAATGCCCATCGTGCCCGAGGGACACGGCCATGGGAAGGGCTCCATCTTGCGGGGGATTTTGCTCAGGTGTACAATAATACATGGCACGGTCCCGTAGCTCAGGTGGATAGAGCAGCAGTTTCCTAAACTGCGTGTCGGAGGTTCGAGTCCTCTCGGGACCGCCATTTTTTATTTGTAAAACATCAAGAATATTCTCATTTTTAAAAAATTTAATTGTGATGTATTTATTGCCAATTTTAGTATTTTTGTTTTGTGTCAGAGAGCAAAAATTTACATTAAACAAAAATCATTTAATTTACAACGCTCTTGTATACGGAAATAGTAAGAAAACAGCTAATAAGACATCGAAAAAAGAGTCTAAAAATCTCGTGTTATCATCGTATACTAAAAGGCAACTGATAAAAGGATAGCTACGCAACCAAACGAGATAAATGTAAACAAAAAACCCCTCTTTTATCGAGGGGTGTACAAAGAAAACAAAGCAAGTCATTATTTTTAAAGAGTATATCAAGCGGGGATTGCCCCACACATCGCATAAATTCTACATCTGGTGGGCCATGAGGGACTCGAACCCCCGACACCCTGATTAAGAGTCAGGTGCTCTACCAAGCTGAGCTAATGGCCCACATGGTAGCGGGGACAGGATTTGAACCTGCGACCTTCGGGTTATGAGCCCGACGAGCTACCGAGCTGCTCCACCCCGCGGTGTGTCCCGTTCAGCAAAAGTCATCTTATCAGGTTGAAGCCGAGATGTCAAGGGGTACCCGCCGAGGCGTTTTGTGGATTGCACTCGTCTAGCAAGCTTGTTATCCTCAAACTGTGTTTCCCGCGGGAAACGAAAGGCCGATCCGAGAAAAGGGCAAACCGGGGTCGGGCGCGCCCGTCAAAGGCTACAGAACCCAATTTGAAGGAGCGATGGTCTGTGGAAGTTGGACAAACGTACGATCGTGCCCAGCGCGCGCTGCGCGATCGGCCCCGGGGTTTGCGGGGGATTCTGCCGTTTTTAGGGCCGGCGTTCATCGCTTCCGTCGCCTACATCGATCCCGGGAACTATGCGACGAACATCGCCGCCGGATCGAAGTACGGATACCAGCTCCTTTGGGTCGTACTCACCGCGAACCTCATGGCCATTCTCATCCAGGCGCTTTCCGCGAAACTCGGGATTGCCACGGGGATGGACCTGCCGGAACTCATCCGGGAACACTTCGGGCGCGGGGTCGGCATTTTCATGTGGGTACAGGGAGAACTCATCGTCGTGGCGACGGATCTCGCCGAATTCATGGGAGGTGCGCTCGGGATTCACCTCCTCACCGGAATGTCTATGCCCGCAAGTGCTTTAGCGACGGCCGTGCTTTCGTTTGCCGTGTTGGAACTTCAGCGGCGTGGTGTACGACCGCTCGAACTTGCCATTGCCGCCCTCGTCACCGTGGTCACCTTTTCGTTTGTGGTCGAAGTTTTCTTCACAGGCGTTCACCCTCTCCCTCTAGTTCGTGGGCTCTTCGTTCCTTCTTTTCGCGACGAGGGGAGTGTCCTTCTTGCCGCGGGGATTCTAGGCGCTACGGTCATGCCCCATGCGATTTACCTTCATTCAGCGCTCACGAAACGACGGGTGATCGGCGAGACCCCGGAAGAGCGGAAGCGGCTGTACCGCTTGGAACTCCTCGATCTGGGGATCGCCATGGGCGTGGCGGGTGTGATCAACATGAGCATGCTCGTCGTCGCCGCATCCCTCTTCCATGAGCGCGGCCTCTTTGTGAGCGAGATGGACGAAGCCTACGCCCTCTTAGGCGAGCACCTTCTTCCCCTCGCCGCGACGCTCTTTGCCGTGGGCCTTACGGCCTCCGGCCTTTCGAGCTCCTCCGTGGGAATTCTTTCTGGGGACGTCGTCATGCGGGGGTTCATCCGGTTTCGCATCCCCATATACCTTCGCCGTGCGCTGAGCATCCTACCCCCGCTCGCGATCCTCTTTTTGGGGATCAACCCGAGCGATGCCCTCCTCTACAGCCAGGTGTTCCTTTCGTTCGGCATCGCCCTAGCTCTTCTCCCCCTCGTGTACTTTACCGCCCAGAGGCGGTACATGGGGGAACTCGTAAACCGCCCCCTCACCACGTTCGCTGCGGCGACGGTTTCGGCGGTGGTTCTCGCGCTCAACGGGTACATCCTCTACGCCTCGCTCGTGCTCGGGGTGAGCCTTTAAAGGATTTTCCGGGCCGATTTCCCGGAGCACCCTTGACAGGAAGAACATCGGGCGCTATGATATATGTTGCGCATGCGGACGTAGTTCAGGGGTAGAACGCAACCTTGCCAAGGTTGAGGTCGCGGGTTCGAATCCCGTCGTCCGCTCCAGGGGAAGACAAACGGGCGGTGAATTCCGCCCTTTTTCTTTTATCTTTTTATCTTTTACACGTGCGGCGATATCCGGAGGGGTGAAGAGGTGGATAGTCTCGGAGCGGAAGAAGCGCTCCATCCGTGCGAAGCGGAGGAAGATCGGGACGCGTGCTACATGCGCGAAGCCCTCGCCGAGGCGCGGAAGGCCCTCCTTTGGGGCGACGTTCCCGTCGGGGCCGTGATCGTGTACGAGGGGCGAATCGTAGGTCGCGGGGCCAACACGCGCGAGCGAGATCAGGATCCCCTCGGTCACGCCGAGATCCACGCCATTCGTGAGGCGGCCAAGGTTCTGAACACGTGGCGCCTCTCCGGTACTACGCTCTACGTAACCTTGGAACCTTGCCCTATGTGCGCCGGTGCTGCGGTGCAGAGCCGAATCTCGCGCCTCGTCTTTGGGGCGTACGACCCTAAGGCGGGTTGTGCCGGGAGCGTCTACAACCTCGTGGAAGAACCGCGTTTCAACCACCGCCTGGAAGTCCGGGGTGGGGTTCTTGCGGACGAAGCGGGGGAACTTTTGCGTTCCTTTTTCCGGGGCTTGCGCGAGCCCCGTTGATTCTTCTCGCGTGCGTCGGTATACTAGATAATGCGCTTTTGGCGTGTGGAGGCGTACCCAAGTGGTCGAAGGGGGCTGACTCGAAATCAGCTAGGGCGGCTCATGCCGCCGCGGGGGTTCGAATCCTCTCGCCTCCACCATTTTCTTTTGCGTAAACATATCTGAATTTTCAATATAGAATTCTCTTCATACAACGCCCATTCTGGTATGTGCTGGAAAAAGTTGATCATCTACGGTAGAATAAAGGGACGATAGCACCTCGCGCTCTTCCCTTTGAGGAAGCCTTCGTGCGATAATCGATCAAAGGGTGCGCATGCGAGCAACGGGTAAGGGGCGAAAGTCCATGGGCGATGCACGTCGACTCCCCGCCAATTTCCCCGTCGAAGACCTGATCGATATGCTTGGGCTCGGTATCGTCGTAGTTCGTGCAAACGGGGAGATCGTGTACGCCAACGAGCGGTTTCGCGAATTTTTTTCCCTGCGGGAAGAAGACCTGCAAAAAAACATAGAAGAGGTTTTTAAGTTTTTGTTTCCTGACTATTCTCCTGTTTCTCCTCCCATTCGTCTCGGCGTGGTTCGGGGCGAGGACGTGTTCGTCTGGAGGGCGGAAGAGGGGCGGCGAATCTTTCAACGGTTCAGCATCCCCCTCCCCGAGGGGGGAGCGGTCGTCGCCTTTCGCGAAACCCAGGAACCCATCGTGCTCGACGAAAAGCTCCTGCGGGCGGATCGGCTTTCGCTCATCGGTCAGATGGCCGCAGGAACGGCACACGAGATCCGCAATCCCCTCACGGCGATCCGCGGGTTCCTTCAACTCCTCCTCCCTTCCCTAGAGGGGAAGGGACTCGAACAGGAGGCCAACTACGTACGCCTCATCCTCAAAGAAGTCGACCGTATCGGTTCCCTGATCGATCAGTTCCTCCTTCTCGGAAAACCGCGCGAGGTGAACTACAAAAAGATAGACCCCCTCGACGTTTTGCGCGAACTCTTGCCCGTGATCGAAAGCGAAACCCTCCTTCGCGATACGGAACTCGTTCTTTCCCTCCCCGATTCCCTCCCGCCCGTCATTGCAGATCCCGATCTTCTCAAACAGGTATTTCTCAACGTGGTACGCAACGCCCTCGAGGCGATGGAACGCGGGGGGACGTTGACGATTTCCGCGGAATACGATCCCGAAAAGCGGCAGATCCACTTCGCCTTTGCGGATACGGGACCTGGGATTCCCCCGTACCTCCTCGACCGCATCTTCGACCCGTTTTTTACCACGAAGCCCGAAGGGACGGGCCTCGGACTTTCCGTGTGCCAACGCCTCCTCCAGGACATCGGGGGCAATATCCGGCTTACGAGCAAGGGAAGGGGGACTACGGCCCACATCTATCTCCCGACGGTCGGAGGAGCTTAACCGCACTGTGGTACAATGTTTCCTGCCGGAAGTAGCCGGCGGGAGGGAGCGGCGGTGTACCAGACGCTCTACCGAAAGTACCGACCGCGGTTTTTCCGCGACGTCGTGGGACAGGAACACGTTACGGAAACCCTCAAGGCGGCAATTCGCGAAAAGCGCGTTCCCCACGCGTTTCTCTTTAGCGGACCCCGGGGAACGGGGAAGACGACGACGGCGCGCATTTTGGCCAAGGCGATCTCCTGCGAGCGCCCCGTTGACGGCGAGCCGTGCGGAGAGTGCTCTGCGTGTCGGCGCATCGAAGCCGGCGAGACGATGGACATCCTCGAACTCGACGCCGCAAGCCACAGGGGAATCGACGAGATTCGCGAGCTCAAGGAGAACCTCTACCTCCGTCCGTCCACCTTGCCCAAAAAGGTGTACATCATCGACGAGGTCCACATGCTTACCCCGGAGGCGGCGAACGCCCTCCTTAAGTCCCTCGAGGAACCTCCGGAGCACGTGCTGTTCGTCTTGGCGACCACCGATCCGGAAAAGGTGCCCCTCACGTTGCGTTCCCGCCTCATGCACTTCGCCTTTCGTCCCGTGCCTCCGGCGGCCATTGCGGCGCGCCTGGAGCACGTGGCACGACAAGAAGGAATCGACCTACGCCCCGAGGCCCGCGATCTCATCGCCGCGTTGGCGGCAGGAGGATTGCGGGACGCTCTGGCGCTCTTGGACATGGCGGCCGCTTTCGCGCAGGGAGGGCCCGTCGAGGTCGACCACGTGCGGGAACTGGCAGGCACGCTCTCAGAGGAGGAGGGAAAGGAACTCCTCGCTGCAGTGTTGGAGGGGAAGCTTCCCGAGCTCTTTGCGCAGCTCGAGAAGTTGGAGCGGGAAGGGAAAACCGCAGAACAGATCGTGACGTACCTTCTCCGCCTCGTCAAGGACCTTCTCGCGTACCGTCTCTCCCCTGCAGAAGGCTCTGCGATGACGTGGGAGGCGGGCTCTCTCTTTTCTCGTGCGCCCGCAGATCCCGCCACACTTCTCTCCTTGGCAGAACGCCTCGTCCAACTTCTTCCGTCCTTGCGGGGAACCCCCTATCCCTTTTTGGTTCTCCAGGTCCGTCTCCTCGCTCTAGCCGAAACCTTTCGCTCCTCCTCTACGGCGGATCCTTCGGAACGGCGGGAGAACGACGAGAAAACCGCCGCGTCGGCAACGGATGGGCAAGCCGCTACCGCGGCCTTTGTTTCGGGCGGCGGCGGGGAGAAGGGTTCTTCCCGGAAAGAAAAGGGTGCAAAAAACGCCCCAAATGTCGGCCAAGCTCCTTCTTTCGAGAAGCCCGCTGGGGAGCGAGCTTTCCTGCGCGAATCGGAAGATGCGGAGGGACTAGCCCGACTCCGAGAAAGTTGGAAGGAGGTCATCGAGGAGGTCAAGCGGCTGAGCGTACGCACGTCCTCTTGGCTCAAGGGGGGATACCCCGTTTGGGTGGGCGAACGGTCGGTCGTCTTGGCCTTTCGTTACCCCATTCATCGGAAGATGGTGGGGGAAGCGGAGCACCGCGAGCACATCCTCAAGGTGCTTCGGAGCTTCCTCGGCAGACCCGTCGAGTTCGTCGCAATCGACGAAGGGGAGTGGGAAAAGCTCCGCGAGGTCGACCCCGTGGACCTCGCCGTGCGCCTGGTAGGCGAGGATCGCGTGGAGGTTGTCGAGGACGAGTCTGACGAGGTCTAGAGAATTGCGGGCGGATCGTCGGCGGAAAGGCGCGAACGCCCGGTTTTCAACGTCTCGAGGAAAGGAAGATCGCCGTGCTCCCTCGCTCGCTTCGGGAGCTCATGTTTCGCCTGCAAAAGTTGCCGGGCGTGGGTCCGAAGACCGCGGCGCGACTTGCCTATCACATCCTCTCGATGCGCGAAGAGGAGGCCATAGGGCTTGCCGAAGCGATCCTCACAGCACGTCGGAGGATCCGGGAATGTTCGATTTGCCATGCCTACACGGAGGACGAAGTATGTCCGATTTGTCGCGATCCGCACCGCGACCCGCGGCAGCTCATGGTCGTGGCGTGGCCTAAGGACGTCGACGCCATCGAGAAGTCTGGCGTTTACCGCGGTCGGTACCACGTCCTTCACGGGCTTCTTTCTCCGCTGGAAGGGAAGGGGCCGGAGCAGCTGCGTATCCGTTCGCTCCTCGAAAGGCTAAAGACGGACGAGCGCATCGAAGAGGTGATTCTCGCCTTAGATGCGACGACCGAAGGGGAGGTTACGGCGAACTTCATCGCCCGCCTCCTCCGCGACGCCCCACTTACCGTGACGCGTCTCGGGTACGGCCTTCCCGTGGGAGGATCCTTGGAATTCACAGACGAACTGACCCTTGCCCGCGCCCTCGAAGGGAGGCGGAAGGTTGAATTCTCCGCGGGCGGTGCAAAGGAGGCCAAAGAGAAACCTGACGGGCGTCCCGAGGAGGGGGAAACCCCAAGGTCGGGGTGAGTTGCGTACGGGGAAAGGCTATCTGGAAGAAATTACCACTTGCATTTTCCCGTGAGGCGGTGTATGATTGCAACTGTCGTCGCGAGAGGCGAAGGCTCCTTGAAAACAGAACAGCCTACACGAGCCCTAGAAGGAACGGAGAGGGTGTCTTAGGGGACTAAGGCACCTTTGACAGACCTAGCCGGCCGGTTCTCGAGGGCGCCTCTTTTCGGGAGAAGTCCTTAGGGGGGTGAGCCGGAGGAGGCGGTTGGGCTAGGGGATTTACGGAGAGTTTGATCCTGGCTCAGGACGAACGCTGGCGGCGCGCCTAATACATGCAAGTCGAGCGGGGTAGCGCAAGCTACCTAGCGGCGGA
>NZ_RBIJ01000006.1 GCF_003633725.1 Brockia lithotrophica
GGGAGTCTGCATGTCGAATGGGCGTCTGACGGCCATGTGTACATGACGGGACCAGCCAATTACATCTGCGAAGGTCGACTCCTGCGTTCCATGACGACCACTCCGATGTAGTTGAGACGAATGAGCTCTTTGTGAGATCCAAAGGTGACCGCCTTCGGTCACGTCTCGTCAAGTGGTGTAAGTCGGCTCCCCCTTGGGTAGGCTGATGTCATCAAAAGACATGCGTCACCTTCTCTAGGGTGGCTATTTCGGAAAACGAGTCTGAAGTCGGCGTAAGCCAAGTCGGCGATTCGGGACTGAAATGCTTTCGAGACACCATCTACTCTTCATGCTGCTCTTCGAGCACTGCCCCAGGAACCGCAAGGCAGCCGCCGCATTGGGGAAGGTCCCTACGGTGTCAAATCGACGCGCCAGCTCCCGATTCAGCCGTTCTAGGACACTGGTCGAATGGATTCGCCGCCAGTGTTCCGGCGGGAAGGCCATGTAGGCAAGGACGTCCTCTTCCGCCTCTTCCAGGAGCACCGCTCCTTAAGACCTCGGCAATCTGTCGGAGACGCTCCCGGGACAATGCCTGACTCGGCTGGACAAAAATGCTTCGGACCTCGAGGAGCACTACCGGCTGAGCGTGTTTAGGCACGTGCGCCAAGAGGTTCCGCATGAAGTGAATCCGATACCGTTTTAAGTCTGTGCCCGCCAGAACGTCGGCAATGGCCTGCTTCAGGCCTTCATGGGCATCGGAGATCCCCAGCCGCACGTTTCGAAGCCCCCCAGCAAGTACCGAAGAAAGGCCTGCCAGAACTCTCATAGGTTTCCGCAACCCCACGTCAAAAAATTATTGTGCCCCCCCCGTCACCTCTATGGTATAATCGCCCCTGCGGACAGTAGAAAGAACATAAAAACGCGGTGCGGTGGACCGTTGATCGGGAGGGAAGGAAATGTCATTTTTCAGACGAGGTGATGAGGCGGCTGATATGGCCGCTATGGCGCGGGAAAAGAGTTCTTCCGTGCCCTTTTGGGGTGTTGTGGGACATAGGGTCTCAAGTGTACCTGTGAACTTCACACCGCCCATCTCTGGAAATCGTCCACCCTATCGTGACGACGAGGGAAGGTACCTCCTGTGGTTTTCCGGCGAACTCGAAAATGTGGAGTCCCTACGAAAGAGGGTAAAAATCGAACCTTCTGCCCTTTCGACTTTCGGCGAAAAAGAGCAGGAGGTACTGTTCCTTTCAGTATGGAAGGCTCTAGGGAAAGAGGGGCTTTCTCAACTTACGGGTACGTTTGTGTTTACTCTCGTAGACCTAAAGGAGCGACTCATCTACCTCGGCGGGGATCCTTACGGACTTCAAACGCTCTACTATGTTCCTGCACCAGATGCCCTCTTTTTTGCGACTAGGATCCTTCCGATTTTGGAAATTTCCGATATTAAACGGCAGGGAAACCCGGATCTTTTGTACATTTACCTTCAGTGGGGGCTAATCCCCACTCCCGGAGAAACGTTTTTCAGAGAGGTTTACCGGGTTCCACCCGGTTTTGTGTACATCGCCCCTTTAGACGCTCTCGAAAGCGGCCGACTCGAACGTTTCGTTTCGCCGTCTCTCGAAGAGCCAGAGCGCGTTCCCTTTCAAGTAGCTAAAGAACGAGTCCGTGAACTCTTTTTCCACGCTCTTGCCGAAGCTAGCGGGAAGGAAGAGCGGTTGGGTGTTCTTCTTTCGGGAGGGGTTGATTCTTCGGCTATTGTTGTGGGACTCCGTTACTTATTTCCGCAACGCGATGTTTACGCTGTGAGTTTCGTTGACGATGAGTTAGTCGAGGAGGAACGGTTTGTCGATCTTGCTGCCCGAGCGGGTCAGGCGCATATTCACAAGTTTCGCATTCACCCAGACGAACTTGTCGCTGATATTGAAGACCTTGTTCGTGCGCAAGAAGAACCTTTTGGAAGTACGAGCGTGTACGCGCAGTTTCGTGGATTTCAGGTAGCCCGAACGTTGGGCTTGCCTGTACTTTTCAGCGGGCAAGGTGCGGACGAACTTCTCGGCGGGTACCTCTACCTCCGCGGCTTGCGCCTCGCATCCCTCTGGCGCGGGGGAAAGCGAGTCGAAGCGCTTGACTTTCTTTTGCGGAACTATCGTACCCTCACCGGTGGGAAGAGCTTCTTTGTATATGTTCTTCCCCAATTTTTCCCCTTTTTAATAAAAAAAGATTCGAAGAGAAATTCGTGGTTAAATTTGAGGTGGTTTGAAGAACATGGGTCTTCGCTTGTTGAATTAAGCAAAAAAGTTATACTTAGATACTATCAAAAAGAATGCGTACAAAAAGAAAATATACACAACTTTTTTGTAAAAAGTCTTCCCACTCTTCTACGATACGAGTCAAAAAACGAGCATTATTTTGGTATTAAAAAGCGAAATCCTTACTTAAATAAAGAATTTGTGGATCTTATCCAACGTTTACCCGAGGAATACTTGGTTTCCCGAGACGGTATGACAAAGTGGATATTTCGTGAGGCCATGAGAGGGATCGTCCCAAATGAGATTCTTGATCGAAAAGACAAGATGGGTTTTGCAACGCCGGAACGCCAATGGTTGTTGAGTCTTTCTCCCTGGGTGTCCTCCCTTTTAAGGGGGATTGACCAAGAGCGCTTTCCGTTTTTCCAACGCGAGGCCCTCCTCAGAGAATGGGATCGAGTCCAGCAAAACAAAGCTCTTTTTGATTTTCGTGTTTGGCGTTGGATAAACGTGATCCTTTGGGCGAAGATGTTTGACGTCGCTTTTGAATAGCCCGTATTCGGTTTTTCGCAAAGGGAATGCAAATTCACGCGTCTACACACAGATTTCTCCTGGCGCACTCCGCTTCGTAGGGGTGCGCCCTTTGTATCGATCAGGTTGAGCGTGGCGAGGAGAACGCGTTCAAAGTGCTTGAATAGTTTGCTCGTCAAGGGTATACATTTTTGTTTTTTATTTTTCGGGTTTCTCGGCGAGTACCTCATCCTTCCTTTCCCGAAGACCACACGCTTGCTCTTGCATGGGTACTCCCTCACGGCAATCTAAACTTTGGTCTCGCGGCCATCATTGGCTTTTTGGGTAGGAGGTAGGGCGTTAGGAATGACCATCACTTACAGGATCGGGCGGAGGTCGCCAACTGCTGAAAGTTCGATTTATATTCATTTTTTTTCATGCGTAAAATATAACATTTAAACTAATAAAACTCAGCGAGTATACCGAAAGGTGCGGCATCACCTACAAGACAGCTTGTCGTTAGGTCAAAGAAGGCAAAATGCTCGTTTAGGAGGTTATTTCACGTGAAGATTCATAGAGCCTACCGGTACGAACTCGACCCCAATGAGGAACAACGCATTCTCCTCGTCAAGCATGCTGGGGCGGCACGCTTTGCCTACAAATGGGGTCTTGTACGGTGGAAGAGATCCACGAAACCGAAGGTCTCAGCACAAATGCCATCGAATTCCATCGCGAACTGAATCGCCTCAAGAAGACGGACTTTCCGTGGATGTACGAAGTCTCCAAGTGGGCAGCGCAAGAAGCACTTCGGGATCTGGAAAAGGTCTTCCGAAACTTTTTCCGCGGCTTGAAGGCAAGAAGAAAAGTTGGCTATCCGAAGTTTCGCCGCAAACACGATCGGAGAGATAGCTTTAGACTGGACAACAGTTCCGGCACGATTCGCCTGCTTTTAGACGGGAACGATAGACGCCATCCCGGAAAGGCGCGGCACATCGTGCTCCCGCGGATCGGCGCCGTGCGCCTGAAAGAGAAGCCCATTCATTCGCCGGAAGAAAGACGGCGTAAAGACCTACTTTCCGAAGGGCCGCATCCTTCACGCCACCGTAAGCCGCGAAGCCGACCGCTGGTTTGTGAACCTCACAATCGAAGAAGAGATTTCCGATCCCCTTCCACCGAACGGATATGCCACAGGGATCGACGTCAGTTTGGAAAGCTTCATTACACTAGCAGACGAATCGGGAGCCATCCAAAAGGTCCAAGCACCAAAGCCTCTTCATCGCCGCACTTAAGCGCCTAAAGAGACTTCAGCGGCGCCTTTCCCGCCGCGGCGTGCGGGACAAAAACGAAAGGCTTATCAAGCGCACGAAGAACTATGAAAAGGCTCGCCTCGAAGTCGCCAGACTCCACCGCCAGATTCGAAACATCCGGATGGACTTCCTTCGCAAGCTTACGAGCGAACTCGTCCGGACGCATCCGGTGATTGCGATCGAGGATTTGAACGTTGCCGGAATGCTGAAAAACAACCGCCTCGCCCGGCACATCGCCGAAGTCGGCTGGGGCACCTTCCGGACGCTTCTCGAAGCGAAAGCCAGGCTTCGGGGAGTGCAACTTGTGAAGGCAAACCGCTACGAGCCAACGTCGAAGACGTGCTCCGTTTGTGGTCACGTGCTTTCCGAATTTCCGCTTTCTGCCCGAACGTGGACGTGTCCCGTCTGCGGAACACACCACGACCGAGACGAGAACGCGACAAAGAATCTGCTTCCTTCAATTCGCCCTGGCAGCCGGCACGTAGGCTGCCCTACCGCGAGTTTTGCGGGAAGTGACGCTTGTGGAGAGGAGCTCTGCGGCGGAACGGAAGTCCGGTCTACGAGCATCTCCTCGTAGAAGCAGGAAGCAACCGGACGGTATCCCTTTGGGATATTTGTCTATGAGTTGCGGAATGGGCGGCCATACGGCACAACAAGCAGGCGACGTCTTCCTCTGCGACGACCGGTATGCCGATCGGCAAGACGGTCACGCCAGAATCTACGGTTCGAGAAAGGGGAGCGAAATGGTCGAGATCAAAGCAAATCCGGCGCCCATATGGACGAGCGCCTTTGTACGCGTGACCGCGAGAAACTTCCTGCTTTTTACGGGCTTTCAGGTCCTCTTGCCCACGGTTTCTCCGTACGCCGCCGACCTCGGGGCCGGAAAGACGGCCGTCGGAATCGTGGTCGGGACGATGCCCGTCTTGGCCATTCTCGTTCGGCCGTTTGTCGGCGTCGCCCTCGACCGCCTGGGTCGACGGGGACCCCTCCTCTTCGGACTCGCCGTGCACGGCCTGGCGATGGGGCTGTACGCCCTCGCCCCGTCTTTGGGAGGTCTCACTGGACTCATCGCCGCCCGCGCGCTTCAAGGAATCGGCTGAGGAACGGCGTCAACCGCCTTCGGCACGCTCGCCGCCGACCTCGTCCCGGCAGAGCGGCGCGGGGAGGGGATCGGCTATTTTGGCCTCTCTTCCGCCTTAGGCATGGCCGTAGGGCCGGCGATCGGCGATTGGCTATACGTATGGGGACCCGACGTCCTTTTCGCCGGCGCCTTCGCCTTTACCGCCCTCGCCTTCTTCCTCATGCTCCCCCCGCTTCCGCCGTCTCCTCTCGAGATGGAGCCTTCGAAGGTCGAACGCACGTTACTTTCCCGCGGATGGAGGGGGCTTCTCTCCGCGTCGTTCGAACCCGCTTCTATATGGCCGACGCTTTTGGCCGGCCTCATGACGATTACCTTACGGGGGGATCGTGGGCTTCCTCCCCCTCTTTGGACGCGAAGTCGGCGTCGCCGCGGCCGGACTGTTCTTTTCCGCAAACGCCGTCGTGACGTTTCTCGTCCGCCTCGTCGCCGGCCGAGCGTTCGACCGCCACGGATACCCGGTGGTCGCCCTCGCCGCCCTCTTTGGCACCGCAGGTCTCCTCCTCCTCGCCGACGCTCGCACCCTACCAGATTTCCTCCTCGCCGCCGCGTTTTACGGCGTCGCCTTCGGCGTCATCCAACCGGCATTGCAGGCGTGGGCGGTACACCTCTCCACCCCTGAACGGCGGGGAGCCGCAAATGCGATGTTTTACTCCGCCTTCGACCTCGGGATCGGGACGGGGGCTGCACTTTGCGGCCCCATAGCCGCGGGCACGGGGTATCGGGCCATGTACCGTGGATTGGCTTGGGTATTCGCCCTCTTCCTCGTCCTCGGGGCCGTCGCGCCTCGGCCCCACTTCACAGAAGGGCCCGGTCCTCAGCAAACTTCTCCCCGCGAACGCGTTCAAAGGCGGCGATGAGGTCGGGAACGGTGAGCCCCCGCTTCGTTTCGCCGGAAATGTCGAGCACGATCTCCCCTTCGTGCATCATGAGCAGGCGGTCGCCCATGGCGATCGCCTGCTCCATGTTGTGGGTGACCATGAGGGTGGTGAGGTGCCATTCCCGCACGAGCCGTTCCGTGAGCGCGGCGATATCCCGCGCCCGCTTCGGGTCGAGGGCGGCCGTGTGTTCGTCGAGGAGGAGGAGTTTGGGACGCGTAAAGGTGGCCATGAGGAGGGAAAGGGCCTGACGCTCGCCGCCGGAAAGCGTGCCTACACGGGCGTCGAGGCGGTCTTCGAGACCCATACCCAAGATCCGAAGCGCCTCGCGGAACCGCTCCCGCTCCTTGGGACCCGTAGAAACGCGAAGACCCCGACGCTCGCCGCGTCTCAGGGCGACGGCGAGGTTTTCGGCGATCGTAAGGCTCGGGGCCGTACCTTGCAAGGGATCCTGAAAGACGCGGGCGATCGCGCGGGCACGCACGTGCTCCGGCGCGCGGGTGATCTCTTCTCCGTCGAGGAAGATCTTTCCGCGGTCGGGGCGGTGTGTGCCGGCGATTACGTTGAGGAGCGTGGACTTCCCGGCGCCGTTAGACCCGATCACGACGGCGAATTCTCCCTCCGCAAGGGTAAAGGAAATGCCGCGGAGGGCCGGGCGCTCCAAAGGGGTTCCGGGGTAAAACGTCTTCGCGACCCCTTCCAGGATGAGCCACATCGCGCGCTCCGTCCCCCTTCTACGAAATTGCGCAACTTCCCCGCAAGGGGCACCGCGGATTCCGCAAAAGCCCTCCTAAGATCCCCGAAGAGGGCGGGGAAACCGCCCAGGCCAAATGCGGGGGCCGAGGAGCGTGACGAGGACGAGGAGGGCAGTGACGAGCTTCATGTCGGAAGTCTGCAGGTTAAGGGAAAGGGCACCGGCAATCACGAGCCGGTACAGGACCGCACCGACGACCGCAGCGAGGGTGGCGCGAAACACGCCGTCGCCCCGGACGACCGCCTCGCCCAAGATCACGGAGGCGAGGCCTACGACGATCATGCCAATCCCCATCTGGATGTCCGCATAGCCCTGAAACTGCGCCATGAGCGCGCCGCTTAGGGCGACAAGGCCGTTTGCCAAGGCGAGACCGAGGAGGATCGACCCGTGGGGGTCAATCCCGAGGCTCGGGGCCATCCGCGGATTGTCTCCCGAGGCCCGAAGGGCGAGACCGAGATCCGTCCGGAGAAAGGCGTCCAAGAGGAGCTTCACGGCGAGAACGACGAGGAGAAGGATCCCGATGAGCGCGGCGTGCCGCATCCACCCGGAAAGTTCCTCGATGGGGGTGAAGAGGGTGCCCTTGCGGAGGAGAGACACGTTGGCCGTACCCATGATTCGCAGGTTGATCGAGTAGAGACCCGTCATCGTGAGGATCCCCGCGAGCAGGCCGTGAATCCCACCCTTCGTGTTCATGAGCGCCGTCGCGAGCCCCGCCGAAACCCCAGCAAAAAAAGCCGCGGCGGTCGCCCACGCGGGCGAAACCCCCGCGACGATGAGCGTCGCCGCCACGGCCCCCCCGAGGGGGAAGCTCCCGTCTACGGTGAGATCCGGGAAATTGAGGACGCGAAAGGTGAGGTAGACCCCCAGGGCGAGGATCCCGAAGATGAGCCCTTGCTCGAGTGAACCGAGGAGGAGTTCCATCGTCTGACGCCTCGCGTCCAAGGTTTTAGTAGGTCTCGTTTGCGCGCTTCTTCCACGCGTCGGGAACTTCTACGCCCATCCGCTCCGCCGCTTTGAGGTTGAGGAAGAACTTGAGATCCTTTTGCCGTTCGATCGGCATGTCCTGGGGTTTCGCTTCCCCGCGGAGGATCTTGGCGGCCATCTTGGCCGTCTGCTTGCCCAGAGAGTAGTAGTCGATCCCGTAGGTGGCGAGGGCGCCGTTCTTCACGGAATCCCCTTCCCCGGCGATCACGGGGATTTTGTGCCTTTCCGCCACCTGCAAGACGTTCGGAAGGCCCGCAACGACCGTGTTGTCCGTGGGGATGTAGAAGGCGTTGACCCCTTGCGCCGCCAAGGCCTCCGCCGCCTGTTGCACCTCGTTCGTGTTCGTCACCGTGCGCTCGACGAGTTCGAGGCCAAGCTTCTTCGCCGCTTCCTTGGCGATGTCCACCTGAACCCGCGAGTTCACCTCGCCGGAGTTGTAGAGGATGCCGACGCGCTTCCCCTTGGCGACGTCGAGGACGAGGGCGAGCTGGTCCTCTACGGGGTTCATGTCCGTCGTCCCCGTGACGTTCGTCCCCGGCTTTTCGAGGGACTTTACGAGCCCCGCGGCCACAGGGTCGGTGACGGCGGTGATCACCACGGGGATGGAGGTCGTCTTCGTCGCTTGCGCCGCAGCCTGCGCCGCTGGAGTAGCAATGGCGAGGATGAGGTCGACGCGATCGGAGACGAACTTGTCGGCGATCTGGCGTGCCGTATCCTGCGAATTTTCGGCGTTGCGGAGGATAAGCTTGAGGTTCTTGCCCTCTTCGAATCCTTCCTCTTTCAACCCGTCGACGAACCCTTGCCGCGCCGCATCGAGGGCGACGTGCGAGACAATCTGGACGACGCCCACGGTGTACGTCTTCCCCGACGCGGTGTTCCCCGAACTGCATCCCCCAAGGGTCAAAACAGCGAGAAGGAAGGCGAGGACGAACACCGCTCCCGGCCGCCACACCGTCCTCGTCGGCACGGGCCAGCCCCCTTGCGCACGGGTCCGAACCTCGGACCTCCCTCGTTCCGCGCTCCACCTGCGCACGCCAAGCACCCCCCGATGGATCTCGCGTCGTTTGCCGCACATCCTTTGCCTGTATCGGGCTCCGCCACACCTTTCGCCTCGCCCGGAAGGACTCTCCCGTCCGCACCGAGCCTGAAACCGCTTTACCGCCGCAAAGCGACGGCGCGAAAAAGGGCGGGAAGTTAGGTTATACTATAGCAACGAGACGCAAAAGACGCAAGAGAAGGGCCGAAGCCCAAGGGGAGGACGAGGTCGTTGACGGACGCAAGGGAGTTCCTTTCCCCAACCCCCGATCCGAACTCCGAACGGATCCTACCGGAAGAAAAAGGCGAAGCGGCGTCGGGAGTGCTCCACGACGCCGCAATCGAGGCGCTCGCCAGACGGGGAATGATCGAACCGTTTACGCCGAAGCAGGTGCGGGAAGTAGACGGGAGGAAGATCATTTCCTACGGACTTTCGAGCTTCGGCTACGACGTCCGCATCGCGGGAGAGTTTTACATCTTTGCCTCCCTAGACGCCGCCGTCGTCGATCCAAAGGATTTCCCTGCACACGCCATGGTGCGGAAGGAGGTCGGGCCGCACGAGGCGGTGATCATTCCGCCAAACAGCTACGCCCTCGGCCGCTCCCTCGAATACTTCCGCATGCCGGAAGACGTCGTCGGAATCTGCCTCGGAAAGTCCACGTACGCCCGGGCGGGGATCATCGTAAACGTCACGCCGCTCGAACCGGGTTGGGAAGGCCACGTCACGATCGAAATCTCCAACGCCACGCCGCTCCCTGCGAAAGTGTACGCCCACGAAGGGATCATGCAGGTCGTCTTCCTACGCGGGGTGCGCCCCGGCGTCACGTACCGAGACCGCGGAGGAAAATACCAGATGCAGCGGGGCGTGACTTTCCCCCGTGTGTGAAAGAGGGACTTAGCCCTCCCAAAACGAACCGTCCTTCAGCCAACGGGCCACGTCCTTGGCGTGGTAAGTGATGATGAGGTCGGCCCCGGCCCGACGAATTCCGAGGAGAATTTCCCGCACGGTACGGCGTTCGTCCAGCCAACCCAGGCGGGCGGCGGCCTTGACCATGCTGTATTCGCCGCTTACGTTGTACGCCACGAGCGGATGGGGGAAGCGCTCGCGAAGGAGGCGGATCACGTCGAGATAGGCGAGCGCGGGTTTCACCATGAGGAGGTCGGCCCCCTGCGCGACGTCCGCCTCCGCCTCGCGCAGGGCCTCGCGGGCGTTCGCCGGGTCCATCTGGTACGTACGGCGGTCGCCAAAGGCCGGCGCCGATTGCGCCGCATCGCGAAACGGGCCGTAGAAGGCAGAGGCGTACTTTACGGAGTAGGCGAGGATGGGAACGTCGGTGAACCCATGCTCGTTGAGCGTACTACGGATCGCCGCCACTACGCCGTCCATCATGCTGGAGGGGGCGACGACGTCCGCCCCCGCCTGAACCTGCGAAAGCGCGGCAGCCGCGTGCAGGGGAAGTGAGGCGTCGTTGAGTACCTTCCCATCTTCCACAAGGCCGCAGTGTCCGTGTGAGGTGTACTCGCAGAGACAGGTGTCTGCTATGAGGACGAGCTCGGGGTGCGTGCGCTTGAGCTCGCGCAACGCCCGCTGGACGATCCCATCCGGATCGTAGGCGCCGCTCCCGCGCTCGTCCTTTCGTTCTGGCGGCAGAACGCCAAAGAGAATCACGGCGCGAATCCCGAGTTGCAAGAGTTCCTCCGCCTCGTAGGGCAGCCGGTCCACGGTGAGCTGGAAGACCCCTGGCATGGAGGGAACCTCGCGCCGAATGCCCTGACCTTCCGTTACAAAGATCGGGTACACGAGGTCGGCTGCATCCAACGTCGTCTCGCGGACGAGGGTGCGCAGAGCTTCGCTGGCGCGCAGGCGCCGAAGCCTGGCAAAGGGATCGCTCATCGAACCGCCCGGCACGTCGCCGGGCTCACCTCCTTTCCCGTACGGGAAGTTTTCCCTCGGCAACCGCGCGGCCAAGGGCCGCAACGAGCGCCTCCGCCGTGTAGTGTTCCGGTTGCACCGCCGGCGTAAGGCCGAACTCCTCGAGGCGCCGTGCCGTCACGGGACCGATGCACGCGAGAGCTACGCGGCGAAGGAGGTCCTCTTCCCCTTCCAAAGCGTGAACGAGAGCGGTGACCGCCGACGGGCTGAAGAGGAGCACGACGTCCACGGCACCTTCGGCAAGGGCTTTGCGGGCGCACGCCTGCCCTTTGGCGTCCGGAAGGGTGTCGTAGAGCACCACCTCGTCTACCGTCCACCCGGCCGCCCGCAGGCGCTCGGGAAGGACCTCGCGCGCCTTCCGCGCGCGGGGGAACAACGCGCGCCGCGCCCCCTCGGAAACTCCCGCAAGCACGGCCCGGGCAAGTCCTTCTCCGGTCTCCTCCTCCGCCACGAGGTCCGGCGGGCGACCGAAGGCTTGGAGGAAGGCCTCCGCCGTCCGCGGCCCGACGCAGGCCACGCGCGGGGATGGTCCGAGCGCGACTTCCGGCGGCAACGCCTCCCGCAAAATGCGGACTGCGTTTCGGCTCGTGAGGAGGAGGAGGTCATAGGAGGCGAGGGAGCGCAGGCGGGAAGCGTCGGAAGGAGCCAGGGGGAGGGGGACGACGGCGAGGAGAGGGCAGACGACCGGAACCCCTCCTTGCGACGCGACGAGCTCTGCCGTCTCTTGGGCATCTTCTTGTGGGCGCGTCACGAGGACGCGCAACCCGCGAAGCGGGAAAGCCGACGGATCCAAAGTGTTCCCTCCTCTCCCTTCCCGCGCGGGGCAGATGCGGCCGCCGCGCCTTACGCCCCACCCGTATCGGGGCGGAAGGCGGACGAAGCGCTGTCCTGCCCGCCGGGCGCCGGGTTCGCCCACCCGGCGAGGGCACGGGCCGCACCGCGGGCGAGGAGCGTTTCTGCCAGGGCGCGGGCGGCCTCTTCGGGATCCTTCCCGCGCGCTTCGGCCTCCACGTAGGACGTACCGTCGGGAGCGGCGACGAATCCCTTGATCGCCAGGATCTCCCCCTCCCACCACGTATACGCCCCGATGGGGACGTGACAATTTCCGCCAACAGCCCGGAGAAACGCCCGCTCCGCGAGAACGCGGGCGGCGCTGGGAGGATCGTCGAGGGCGCGCAAAATCCCCCCCACCCTGCGATCCCCTTCCCGGGCTTCTAGGGCGAGCGCCCCTTGGGCGATTGCCGGGAGGAATACCCGCGGGTCGAGGACCTCTCCGGCGCGATCCGCAAGGCCCAAGCGCACGAGCCCCGCCCGGGCGAGGATTACGGCGTCCACTTCTCCGGCTTCGAGCTTCCGCAGGCGGGTGTCCACGTTTCCCCGCAGGGGGACGACCTCAAGGTCGGGACGGAGCCGCCGAAGGAGAACGGCGCGGCGCAGGCTGCTCGTCCCTACGCGCGCGCCTCGTGGTAGGGTCGCGAGGGACTCCCCCCGCCGGCTGACGAGCACGTCTTCTACCGCCTCGCGCGGCGGCACGGCGACGACGGCGAGGCCGGGGGGAAGTTCGGCGGGGAGGTCCTTAAAGCTGTGCACCGCAAAGTCCGCACGTCCGGCGAGGAGTTCGGCTTCGATCGCCTTTACAAAGAGCCCCTTCCCGCCCACTTCCGCGAGGGGGCGATCGAGAAGGCGATCCCCTTCCGTCACGACTTCCTTTAGTTCAATGCGAAGGTCGGGAAAACGCGCGAGGAGCGCCGCGCGCACCGCCCGACTTTGGGCGAGCGCGAGGGCGCTCCGCCGCGTGGCGAGGACGAGCGTTTCCTGCACGGAAGTTCGGCCCCCTCACGTTACCGGAACTCGACGACGGGGCGGGAATCACGGACCGCCCGCATAGGGAATGAGCGCGTATGCGAACGTGTGCCCAAGAACGGAATTGGCGAAGGCCAGGAGGAAAAAGGCGAAGACGGCTACCATCTCCAACCGCCATCCGACCGGACGCCGGAGGATGAGAACCACCGAGGCGAGGAAGAGAAGCGTACCCACGGCCTTGGGATCGCTGAAGAGCGCAAATCCCCGGGCGTAGGCTTCCCAGATCCCCAAAAGGGCGGCAAAGGCGAGGGAAGCGAATCCGCCGCGAACGAGGAGGCGCGCCCGACGTAGGAGATCGGCTAAGGGCAAAAACCCTACGTGCCACACCTTGGCGGGGTTGCGCCGCAGGAGGTGTTCCTGAAGGAGGTAGAGGAGGGCGAGTACGCCGGCGGCGGCGAACGCCAGATAGGCGAGAAAGGCAAACCCAACGTGGAGGAAGAGCCACGGGTGCTCCCGCAGTACGGAGTCTAAGCTCGCCCCCGACCCCAAAAACCCCGCCCCTTCCTCTGCAAAGGCAAAGAGGGCACCCCGAAGCGCGAGGAAAAAGGCCACGAAGTTCAAAAACGGCAAAATCGCCCCTCCGAAACGCCGTTCGAGCGCACGACCCGCGGCAAACGCCAGCGTAACCCACGCCCAGAGGAGCGCGAGAGAGGTCGAGGCAAACAGCGATTCGTTTCGGAGGAACACGGAGGCGACGAACGTTCCCGTAAGGACGGCCCAGAGAAAGCGAAAGAACGACCAGGCGGACTGCATCGCCGAAAGAGGGGCGGACTTGCCTACCCGGAGGTAGGCGTACACGCCCGCGACCCCGTAGAGGATGGCCAGCGTGAGGAGGAGGTTTCCCACGGCCATCACCTCGCGCGGTCCCCGACTTTACGGCGAAGAAGGGTAAGGGGAAGAGGCTTCTCGCCTGAGAATCTCTTTCGACAAGCGGGAAGGCTCCTCCTGCATCGGCGCATCCTCCGCCTCCTCGGGATCCGTAAGCCACCGAAGGGAAGGGTAGGCCGTGCGGCGGAGAACTTCCTCGGAAAGTCCAAAGGCACGGGCGAGTACCTCACGCGCCTCGCGCCCTTCCTGCGTCCCTGCCCGCTCCTTCAGATACGAAAGGGGTTCGCGGAGGATCTGGTTTACGATGCTCCGCGTGTGCTTCCGGAGGATGCGGCGCTCCCGCTCGTCGAGGTTGGGGAGCTTGCGGTAGAGGCTCGCCAAGACCTCCTCCTGCACGCGGAACGCCTTTTCCCGCAGGGCGACGAGCGTGGGGAGTACATCCAATTCCTCGAGCCAACGCAAAAACTCCTGGGCTTCCCGCGCAACCTCGCCCTCCAGACTCTCCTTCATTCGCCGGCGCCACGCGAGGTTGGCCTCTACAACTCCCTTGAGGTCGTCGACGTTGTACACGTACGCGCCGGAAAGCCCGCCAACCTCGGATGGCACGTCCCGGGGAACGGAAAGGTCCACGAAGAGGAGGGGATCGCGCCGCCCGCGGAGCGCCTCCTCCACCCACGCGAAACGCACGAGAGGAGTGGGGGCGGACGTGGCCGTGAGGACTACGTCTGCCTCCTTGAGGCGGCGGGGAAGCTCGTCCAGGCCGCCCCCCTCCCCTCGGATCCCGAGCCGGCGTACGAGCTCGTGTGCCCGTTCTTCCGTACGGTTGAGCACGACGACGTACTCGGGCTCGAGGGTCCGAAGGTGCGTGAGGAGGAGGCGCCCGGTCTCTCCCGCGCCCACGAGGAGCACCCTTCGGCCTCGCAGGTCGCCGAAGATCTGCCGGATGAGGGAAACCGCGACGTAGGCGACGGATACCGGGTTGTCGTTTAACCGCCAGTCGCGGTGCACCCGCTTGGCAAAGGCGATCGCCCGCAGAAACGCCTGGTTGAGAACCTTCCCCGTAGCCCCCCGGGCAAGGGCATCTTCCCACGCCCGCCGTACCTGCCCGAGGATCTCCGTTTCCCCGATGACGAGGGAATCCAGACCGGCAGCCACCCGGAAGAGGTGGCGAACGGCTTCGGCCCCTTCGTAGCGGTACACGTACGGACGCAGGCTCTCGCGCTCCGCGCGCGCAAGGCGGGCAAACTCCGCCAGTACGACCTCGTCCGCCACCTTGGAATCCGCGGCGAGGAGATAGACCTCCGTACGGTTGCAGGTGAAGAGGAGGACGACTTCGTAGATTCCCGAAACGCGCGAAAAGTGCTCGTAAGCCGCATCTACGTCTCCTTCAGCAGCGGAAAGGCGTTCGCGCACCACGAGCGGGGCCGTGCGCACGCTCACGCCGTAGACGAACAGTTCCACGTCGCTTCCACCCCTTTGCGGAAGCCGCCGCCCGCCAAATCGGATCGGGCGTCCCATGCCTTCGGCGCGGCATCTCTAGACGATCTCTAGGTGAAAACGATTCCAAAAAGGATTCTACCATAGAAATCTGTGTACGAGAACCACCGTCCCGCGGCAAAAAAACCTGGGAAGTGGGGGATGCGGCGTCACCGCATCCCCTCAACCTCCACCTCCACCCGAGCTCGCGGATCCGCCTCCGCTGCCTCGGAAACCCCGTAAACGGTCACATCCGCCCCGATCGGCCGCCTCCTCCGATTGAAAATGAGGGAGATGCGAACGGAACCGCCGCCCAGTTCGGTAACCGCTTCCCCACGGTGAAAGGCCTTTTCCAATTCTCTCCGCAGAGGGAGTTGCGGCGGGAAGGGCTTTTCGAGGAGTTCCTCCGCCGGCTTGCCCAGGTAGCGCTCTGCACCCGCGTTTGCGGCCAAGATCCGGTAGTGGCGGTTTACCACGATGCGCGCGACTTCTTCCGGACCGCCGCGGGTAAAGACGGGCAGGAGGAGTTCATGAGGATCGACCCCGAGCGCGCGCGCGATGGCCTCCACCTTGCGGAGGGAGAGGTTTCCCCGACCGCTCTCGATGCGAGCGACAAACGGCTGCCGTACCCCCAAGAGGTCGGCGAGTTCGCGCTGCGTGAGCCCGCGCTCTCGCCGCAACCGCTTTACGTGGAAGGACAGGCGAAAGTTCGTCGTATCCTCTACGTCTCGGAGAAAGAGCGGATCTTCGCGAACCACGGAGCGCACATACGCGGTGAGTTCGTCCAAGGTAAGCCCCCCTGTTCTTTGGCGTGGTTCTTTCTCTACCTTCGGCCCCTTTCTCTGTGCCGGCTCCTTTTTCTCTGTGCACCGCCGAAGACCGCATGCGATCCCCCGAAATCCCTCGTTTCGTGACGTGCCCGGAAAAATCCGCTATAATCGCCGGTACGGCGGTTTGGGAAAAGGCCAAGAAGCGGAACATCCATGCCGCAAAACTACCGCCCGTCGCCGACGTCAGGTTGGGAATTGGATCGCAAACGGGTTAGGCGGTCCGGCACCGAATTCTCACGTTAAAGATACACCAAAGAGCCATCTCATACAAGAAATGTACATCTTCCGGACGTTTCCGCAAACAAGGTGAGGCGCCGCGCATGAACGAAATCCTGCTCGTCGGTGTGAGCTTCGTATGGGGAACGACGTTCGTCCTCGTCAAGGACGCCCTCCCCGTCCTTCCCCCGTTCGCGTTTTTGGCAGTCCGCTTTGCCCTCGCCTTCGTCTTCTTTCTCCCCCTCTGCCTGCAAGAACGAATGCGAGGGCGTGCTCCCGTTCGTTTCGCCGACCTCCTCCTCGGCTTCCGCTTAGGGTTAGGGGCGTGGCTGTTTCTGGGGTACGCCCTGCAGACGGTCGGCCTACAACACACGACGGCCGCCAAGGCGGGCTTCCTCACCGGCCTTTCCGTGATCCTCGTACCCCTTCTGGGGCGGCTTCTCGGGAGAAACGCGCTGCGAAAACGCGACCTCCTCTCCGTCGCCGCCGCGCTCCTCGGGCTTTACTTCCTCACGGGAACCGATGCCGCCGCTTCCGCCGGTGCGGCAAGCGAATCTTGGGGCGACTTTTTCGTCGTCCTCTGCGCCCTCTTCTTCGCCGTGCAGATCGTCGAAACCGACCGCCTCGTCCGCCAAAGCCCGCCCACCGTGCTCGCAACCTTTCAAATCCTCGCCGTGGCAGTCTATAGCGTTCCCCTTTCCCTCCTTTGGGAAGCAGACGCCCTTACGACCCTGGGTTCGCGGATCCTCGCTCCTCCCGTCCTCCTCGCCCTCGCGGTCACCTCGTTTTTCGCCACGACGTTCGCCTTTTGGGCACAGACGCACGCGCAGCGGCGCGTTCCCACGTCCCACGTGGCTCTCATCTTCGCCCTGGAACCGGTGTTCGCCGCGCTGGCAGGCGTACTCTGGGCGGGCGAGCCGTTTACCCTGTCCATGGGAGTCGGCAGCGCCCTCATCTTCGGAGGGATCCTCCTTACGTCTCTTCTCCCGCGATCGCGATCGCCGGAACCCGAAGGCGAGGGCATGCGCGGCGCGGAAGCGCCCCCGTCGGCGGAATCGAAATAGACGTTTCGCAGAAATCGGCGTGGCCGCAAACAGGACGCCGAGCGCGTGCACCCGTCGGTGCCCGCGACGCTTTTGGGGAGGTGACGTTCGCCATGTCCGCGCGGACGGTTTTGGGACTTGCGCTCTTCTTCGTCGGGCTCATCTTTCTCCTCTGGCCGGACCCGCTTCGCCTTCTTCCTCCGTGGACGAACCTCGCATCGGCGGACGCGCGGTTCGCCCTCCCCTTCGTCGGGGGCGTGCTCGCCGCCTACGCCTCCCGCGTTCCCGGACATGCGCGCGAGGCGTTCCTCACGTCCGCACTCGTCCTTCTCGTCTTCGGAGGGGTGTCCTGGTTTCCTCCCGCTTCTCCTACGGCCAGCACGGGAACGACCTTTTGGACGTGGGGAACGGCGGCGACGGGCGTCGCCCTCTTCTTCGCCTTTGCGCGAACGGGGTACCGGCCCGCCGTCGTGTGGGGGGGTGCGCTCCTTCTCCCCGCGCTGTTTTCCTATCTAGGCGTTCGCGCGTACGCCTACGCCGTGCTCCTCGCCGGACTTTCCCTCCTCCTCGAACGCACCCCCGCGCGAGGAGGGCGCAGGTGAGGCCTTCCCTTCTCTCACAGGGCGTCGCGAATCGCTCGCCACACTTCGCCGAGGCCCTCGCCCGTACGGGCGGACGTGAGGATGGGCGGCTCCGAAAGGGAAAAGGCCTGGACGAAGCGGCGGCTCGCCTGCGCGCGTTCCGCCCGGGAGAGGGCGTCGACTTTGGTCACTACCGCACGAAAGGGCAGTCCCAGGCTCCTTAGCCAGGCAAAGGTCTCTTCGTCCTTGCCCTGCGGGGGAATTCGCCCGTCCAAAAGGACGAACGTAAGCCGGGGCCGTTCGGCAAAGTAGGCTTCCGTGAGGGCGGCGATGCGCGCGAGCTCCCGCTGCGGGAGCTTGGCGTACCCGTACCCCGGGAGGTCGACGACGTACCACGCTCCGTCCACGAGCACGTAGTGCACCGCTTGCGTGCGTCCGGGGGTCTTGCTCGTGCGGAAGATGTCCTTCCCGAGGAGGGCGTTGAGGAGCGAGGATTTGCCCACGTTGGAACGGCCGATAAAGGCAAACTGCGGCCGCACGTCCCGAAGGAGCTGTTCCGGGGTGTAGGCCGCACCTACGTATTCGACCGACCTGGACTTCACGGCGAGATCCGGGTGCACCGACGCACGGCGACCACCTCCGCCCCCATTCTAGGAAAGGAAACGCCCCGGCGCAAAAAATCCGCCGGGGCGTCCGAGCTCAGGCGCCGAACGCCGAACCCGTTTCTGGCAGGGCGCCGCGGGGGGTCCCCTCGCCGGAGGTAGTCCGCGAACCTACGCCTTCCACGTCTCCAAAGACGAGCTGAAGGGCTTCGGCCACGTGGCGCACGGGGATTACACCCCGACGCAAGGGCAGCGCCGTGTCGTACGGCACGAAGATCCGACCGAGTCCCGCCTCCAGGGCGGCGTCGATTTTGGCTTTGAGACCCCCTACGGGGAGAACCTCGCCCGTGAGGCTCACCTCTCCCGTCGCCGCCACGTCCGGGGGAATGGGAAGGCGGCGCACGGCGGAATAGAGGAGAAGCACGAGGGCGAGGCCGGCCGAGGGACCGTCCGCCGGCATCCCGCCCGGAACGTTCACCCGAACGTGGTACCGTTCGGGGACAATCCCGAAGCGGCGGAGCACAACGAGGGCGTTTTCGACGGAGGCGAGGATGAGGCTCCTCCGACGCAGGCTCCCCTGCGGCGCCCGCAACGTCTCCTCCTCGGAAGCTCCGGAGAGGTGGAGAGAGCCGCCTTCCGGCCCCGCCGGCCAGGCAACGGCTTCCAACGTGAGGACCTGCCCTACGCCAGGCCCTACGACGGCGAGGGCGTGTACGCGCCCGACCTCGGGTTGCGCGCGTCGCGGCGCCTCGAGCCGGGGCGTGAGCCGGCTCACCTCCGCAACCCAAAGGACGTCTTCACGCGTGATCGTGGTTCGGCCTTCGACCTCCGCCAGGCTCGCCGCAAGCTCTACGAGGTTTGCCGCGTCGCGTCCGGTCTGGGCGTAGCGGCGAACGAGCGCGTAGACCTCCTCTTCGGCGGACACCCGGAGGCGCCGTACGGCCCGCCGCGCGATTTCTTCGAGGTCCTCGGGGCGAAGGGGGCGGAAGTAGATCTCCAGGCAGCGCGAACGGAGGGCGGGCGGGAGCTCCTCGGGAGGCCGCGTCGTCGCTCCTACGAGGCGGAAATCGGCCGGAAGGCCGTTTTGAAAGATGTCGTGGATGTGTGCGGGGATCTGCGCGTTTTTGGGGCTGTAGTACGCGCTCTCGAAGAAGACCTTGCGGTCTTCGAGCACCTTGAGCAGGCGGTTGAGCTGAATCGGGTGGAGTTCACCGATTTCGTCGATGAAGAGGATGCCTCCGTGGGCCCGCGTCACGGCGCCCGGCTTGGGCTGGGGAATCCCCGCCTGACCGAGGGGACCGGCCCCTTGGTAGATCGGATCGTGCACGCTCCCGAGAAGGGGATCCGCAATCCCCCGCTCGTCGAAGCGGGCGGTGGTCGCGTCGACTTCGACGAACGGGGCGTCGGGGCGAAAGGGAGAGCGGGGGTTGCGCTTCGCCTCTTCGAGGATGAGGCGCGCCGCGGTCGTCTTCCCCACACCGGGCGGACCGTAGAGGATCACGTGCTGCGGGTGGGGACCGGCGAGGGCCGCGCGCAGGGCGCGGATGGCGTCCTCCTGACCTACGATGTCCTCGAGGCGGCGCGGACGCGTCTTTTCCATGAGGGGTTCCGTGAGCGAGATCTGCCGAAGGCGCGCGAGGTCTTTGAGCTCGTCCGCGGGACGCACGTCCGCAGGCGGAGGGCTCGGCGAGACGACCCGAGGCCGCCGTGCGAAGATCCGGGACAAGAGCCACCAAACGACGATCGGAACGACGAAGAGTCCGACGACCCAAAGCGAAAAGGGTACGTGAGAAATCCGGGCAAAGACCTCGGCCCACACCGCATCCGGACCCCATTCGCCGTTTCCCAACACGTCAGGCACGAGAAAACGCCCCCCTTCTTCCGACCGGTACGAGCACCAGTATCGGCAGGGGGGCGTTTCCGTATACCTCCGCTCGGACGCTCAGGCGGTCTCTTCGCGCTTCACGAGGAGCCGCCCGTCCTTGCCGTAGAGGAGCGGCGGTCCGAGGCGAAGGACGGCTTCCGGAGTGATGACGACTTTGGCTACGTCCGTACGCGAAGGGACGTCGTACATGATGTCGAGCATGATGCTCTCTAGGATCGAACGGAGCCCACGCGCCCCCGTCTCGCGCTTGAGGGCCTCGCGAGCGATGAGCGTGAGCGCCTCTTCGGTAAACTCGAGTTCAACTCCGTCCATCTCAAAGAGCTTTTTGTACTGCTTCACGAGGGCGTTTTTGGGCTCTGTGAGGATCCGCCGGAGGGCTTCTTCGTCTAGGGGATCCAAGGTGGCGATCACCGGAACGCGGCCCACAAACTCGGGGATCATCCCGAATTTGATCAGGTCTTCGGGGATGACCTTGTGGAGGATTTCGTGCTTCGAGAGCTTTTGCGTCTGCATCTCCGCCCCGAAGCCGATCACCTTGGCGCCGAGGCGGCGCTTGATGATCTGTTCGATGCCCTCGAAGGCACCCCCCACGATGAAGAGGATGTTCGTCGTATCGATCTGGATGAACTCCTGATGCGGGTGCTTCCGCCCGCCCTGCGGCGGTACGTTCGCCACGGTACCCTCGAGGATCTTGAGGAGCGCCTGCTGTACGCCCTCGCCGGACACGTCGCGCGTGATGGACGGGTTTTCCGACTTGCGGGCGATCTTGTCGATCTCGTCGATGTACACGATCCCCTTCTGCGCCCGCTCCACGTCGTAGTCGGCGTTTTGGATGAGGCGGAGGAGGATGTTTTCCACGTCTTCTCCGACGTATCCGGCCTCCGTGAGCGTCGTAGCGTCGGCGATGGCGAACGGCACCTTGAGGAACTTAGCCAACGTTTCCGCAAGGAGCGTCTTGCCGCTCCCCGTGGGCCCCATGAGGAGGATGTTCGACTTTTGGAGTTCGACGTCGTCCTTGCGCCGGCGCTTGTTCCCCTTTGTGTAGATCCGCTTGTAGTGGTTGTACACGGCCACGGAAAGCGTCTTCTTCGCGAGTTCCTGTCCGATCACGTATTGGTCGAGGAAGGCGGCGATTTCCCGCGGCTTGGGGAGCTCCTTGAGCTCCTCGTGCTGCTCGTTTTGCATGTCTTCCTCGAGGATCTCGTTGATCATGGCGACGCACTCGTCGCAAATGTAGACCCCGGGACCGGCGATGAGCTTCTTCACCTCGTCCTGGGTCTTCCCGCAGAACGAACAGCGGAGAACCTCGTCTTCGTGCGGCCCTCCGGGTCCGCCGGGTCCGCGATTTGCCATGTAAACCACCTCCCCTGGCGAAAGATCTCACCCGACCGTCCGAAAGAAGCATTCCAAGAACCCCGGCGCGGCCGAGGCGACGCCCCCAACAGGAGCGCGGACGGGAGGTTCACGACTTGGGTTGTTGAATGACCGACGTGGCGTGGGTGATCACTTCGTCGATGATCCCGTATTCCCGGGCGTCTTCCGCGCTCATGAAGAAGTCGCGGTCCGTGTCCTGTTCGATCCGCTCGAGGGGCTGACCCGTGTGCGAGGCGAGGATTTTGTTCAGTCGTTCGCGCGTCCGGAGAATCCAATCCGCGTGAATCTTGATGTCCGTAGCCTGCCCCCTCACCCCGCCGAGAGGCTGGTGGATGAGGATTTCGCTGTTCGGCAAGGCGTAGCGCTTCCCCTTTGCCCCGCCGGCGAGGAGCACGGCGGCCATGCTCGCCGCCATGCCGATGCAGATCGTGGAAACGTCCGGCTTGATGAACTGCATCGTATCGTAGATGGCGAGCCCTGCCGTCACCGAACCGCCCGGAGAGTTGATGTACAGGTAGATGTCCTTTTCCGGATCCTCGGCGGCGAGGAAGAGAAGTTGGGCGACGATCAGGTTCGCCACGTGATCGTCGATGGGCGTGCCGAGGACGATGATTCGGTCTTTAAGAAGGCGCGAGTAGATGTCGTACGCCCGCTCTCCCCGCGCCGTCTGCTCGATCACCATGGGAATGAGCACCGCAAAAACCCCCTTCTTGCCCCTTTACTCTCTCCACCCGAGGGGCGCTCTACGCACCGCCGGATGCCGCACACCGACGGTACGGGTGCCACCTCCAGTTTACACAAAGCCAGGAGAAAAAAGAAAGGGGAGAAACTCCCCCGCACAGTCCGGCCGATGCGTCCCAAACTTGGAACGCCAGGCCCGCCGCGAACGCTTGGAAAACCCGAGGTTTACCTCTCCGCCGCAGACGCCCGCAAAGCCCGAAGCTCACTCCCGTTCCGCGTCCCCGGAGGATTCTTCGGCAGAACCTGCCCCCTCTGCGGAGGCGGCCTCCCCACCCTCGGAAGGCGCAGGGGCTTCCTCTACCCACGTGACGTACGAGAGAAGGCGGTCTACCACTTGATCGAAGAGGACGCTCCGGCGCAACGCCTCGTAGGCACCTTCCCGCCGCAAGACCCTCTCCAACTCCTCGGGAGTCGTGCGGTAGACCTGCGCAAGCTCCGCGAGCTTTTCCCGCCAGCGCCCCTCGTCGACCTCGATCCCCTCTTTGCGCGCGACGGCGAGCAGGGCGAGTCGGCCGACGACACGGCGGCGCGCCTCTTCCCAGTGTTCGCGAATGACGGCCTCGCGGTCCTTGTTCACGGCCTCGAGGTACCTCGCGAGGTCCATCCCCATGGAGCGGAGGACGTTGTCGAGCTCCTCCACGATCGCCTCCGCCTCACGGCGAATGAGCGACTCCGGGAGTTCGACTTCCGTGATGTCGACGAGCTTTTCGACGAGCGCGTCGCGAACCTCGCGGTCCTTGGCCTCGCGGACGCGTGCCTCGAGTTTCGCGCGGATGTCGGCCTTGAGTTCCTCCAACGTATCGAAATCGCTCACTTCGCGGGCAAACTCGTCGTCCAGCGGCGGGTACTCCTTGCGCCGCACGGCTTTGACGTGAACGGAAAGGCGGACGGGTTTGCCGCTCAAGGAAGCGTCGTGGTAATCTTGAGGTAGAGTGAGGAAAATATCCTTTGTTTCGCCGACGCGCATCCCCACGAGCCCTTCGGCAAAGCCAGGGAGGAGCCGCTCCGGTACGACCTCGACCGTGACCTCGTCCCTCTTCGCGTCTTCGAGTTCGCGTTCGGGGGCGTCCTCACCCTCCCCTTCCCGGAGGAACACGCGGTACGCGAGGTCCACCTCGTCTCCCTCTTGCACGACCGCCTCCTCCCCTTCGAGCGGACGAAGGACGGCGACGCGTTCGCGCATGGCGGCGAGTTCCCGCTCGACCTCTTCCTCGTCGACGGAAACGACGGGTTTCACGAGCGCGATCGAGCGGTAGTCGCCGACCTCCGCCTCGGGTTCTACGGTCACCGTCGCCTTAAAGCGAAGAGGCTGCCCCTTGCCGAGGGATTCGACGTCGATCTCGGGCTCCTCTATGGGAACGATGCCCGCCTCTTCCACCGCCGCACGGTACGCTTCCGGAAGAAGGACGTTCAAGGCTTCTTCGTACAAAGATTCGACTCCGTAACGCGCCTCGAAGATGAAGCGCGGGACCTTGCCGCGGCGAAAGCCCGGAACTTCGACGTGGCGAATCACGCGGCGGAAAGCCTCGTCCAGTGCGCGATCGAAGCGTTCGGCCTCGACTTCTACGGAGAGTACGCCTGCGTACGGGCCGGTGCGCGTAAACTCGACCTTCATGGGGGAAACCTCCAAAACCGTGGTGTTGGCGCCTTCAAACTCTTACAGTATAGCATACGCATACCTGAGGACAAACCCCCGGAGAACGGCCAAGAGGTGCGGTCGCCCGTAAGGGATTTGGCATCGCTCCGCCACGAGAGAGGGGAATTGTCGTGGTCGAAACCTTCCTCCACCGAAAGACGCCCCACCGCCGCGTGATCCCCGTAGAACACGGTCCGCCAATCGTCGTGGAAGGTCCCGTTTCGCCGGAAGAACTCCGCGCCCTCCGCATGCACCCGGAGCTCGACGCCTTTCGCCCGCCCGAACGGCAAAAGGAGGCCCTCGTGGAAATCGCCGGCCTCCCAGAGGGACGCGTGATCGTCGCCAAAGAGGAAGACACCATCGTTGGCTACGCGACCTTTCACGCTCCGGACGAGATCGAACGCTGGTCCCTCGCCCGCGACCCGCGAATCCTCGAGCTCGGCGCCATAGAGGTGGCACCGCCGTACCGCGGGCGCGGTTTGGCCCGGACGATCCTCGAAGTCTCCTTTGCCGACGAAGCTCTGGAGGAGTACATCGTCTTTACGACGGAGTACTACTGGCACTGGGACCTCGAGCGCACGGGACTCGACGTGTGGGGCTACCGTAGGCTTATGGAAAACCTCATGCGCAGCGTGGGGATGTACCCCGCGGCCACCGACGATCCGGAAATCGTCGCCCACCCCGCCAACGCCCTCATGGTGCGCATAGGAGCGCGCGTACCCATGGAGACGATCGAGCGCTTCGACCGCGTGCGCTTTATGCGCCGCCCGCTGTACTGAAGAAGCCCGCCCCTGCGGGTACCGTCGGGAAACTCGTGTATCGGGAGGGAAACGCCTTGCTCGTCCGCGAAATCATGAGCCGTCCCGTGTTTACCGTGCGGGCCACGGATACCCTCCGCGAGGCCTGGGAACTCATGCGCGACCGAAGAATCCGCCACCTGCCCGTCGTCGACGAGAGCGGGCGCCTCGTGGGCATCGTCACCGACCGCGACCTCCGTGGCGCAAGCCCCTCGAAGCTCATCTTTCACGAAAAGGACCTCGCCCTTCTCGAGGCCCCGGTATCCACAGTGATGAGCCAGGACGTAGAAACCGCCCACCCCCTCGACCCGATCGAGGAGGCTGCGCTCACCCTCGTAAAGAAAAAGATCGGCGCCCTTCCCGTGGTGGAGACGGGGAACCTCGTCGGCATCGTCACGACGACCGACCTTCTTCGGGCCCTCGTCGAGCTTTTGCGCGTAGACACGCCGTCGAGCCGGATCGACATCGAAGTCGAAGACCGCGTCGGTGCCGTACACGATCTCACAGGGATCTTCAAGGAGCTCGGGCTCTCCCTCTCGAGCCTCATCCTCTACCCCGCAGAACACCCCGGCAAAAGGCGCGTCGTCCTCCGGGTGATGACGATCGACCCGACCCCAGCGCTTCGGCGCCTCCGGGAGATCGGCCCACAAGAAGGAATTCGCCTGCTCTGGCCCGTAGAGGCCGCGGAGACGCCGCAAGGTCCGGAAGGAGAGACGAAGGACGCGTCGGGTGACGTGCGATGAGCGACGTAAAGCTCGTGTACCGCCCCGAAGTCCTCGCCTACAGCTTCCCCGACGGACATCCGTTCACGAGCCGACGTATCGAGGCGGCCGTGGACTTTTTGCAGTCCCTGGGAATCCTCCGCCCAGAAGACATCCTTCCCGGCCGCAAGGCCCGCGACGAGGACATCCTCCGCGTGCACGACCCCGCCTACGTGGAACACGTGCGCCGCGCGTCGGAAAACCCGTACGCCGCAAGCCCCGTCTTTGGCCTCGCTACGGCGGACGTCCCGGCGTTTCCGGGCATGCACGACGCTGCCGCCTGGGTCGTAGGGGGGGCGCTCACCGCAGGAGAAGCCGTTGCAGAAGGCCGGCTCGTCCACGCCTTCGTCCTCGGCGGCGGCCTTCACCACGCCCAGCGGGATCACGCTTCGGGATTTTGCATCTACAACGACGCCGCCGCCCTCATCCACCTCCTCGCCACGGATTACGGCATGCGCGTGCTCTACATCGACTTCGACGCCCACCACGGAGACGGCGTGCAGGCGATCTTCTACCGCGACGGCCGCGTGATGACCCTCTCCCTCCACGAATCCGGGCGCTACCTCTACCCCGGTACCGGTTTCGTGGACGAGCTCGGCGAAGGAGAGGGATTTGGCCTTTCCCTAAACGTCCCCCTCGAGCCGTACACGGAAGACGCCTCCTACCTCGAGATCGTCCACGCCGTCGTCCCCCTCGCCTTTCAGGTGTTTCGCCCCGACGTCCTCGTCACGCTTCACGGCGCCGATCCGCACCTCTACGACCCCCTCACGCACCTCTCCTTGAGCATCCGCCCCTTCGTGGAAATTCCCATGCTCCTCCACGAGCTCGCCCACACATACACCCACGGCCGCTGGATCGCCCTCTCGAGCGGCGGCTACGACTTCCGCGTCTTTCCCCGGGCGTGGGCGTGGGTTTGGTCCGCCATGGCCGAACGGCCCCTCGACCTCCATACCCCTCTCCCCGAAGATTGGGTGAGCCGTTGGAAACGCGTCCTCCAAGACCCCCTTCCGCCCGCCGTAGGCATCGATCCTCCGTTTCCCCAAAATCCGCGGGCCGAATCGATCACCGAACGCAACCGGCGCACGGTAGCCCAGCTCCTCCACCACCTCCGTCACCGGATGTAACTCCCTACCCGATGAGAGTAGGACCCTTCCGGTGAAACTCGTGATCGTCGCCAACCGCTTACCTTACCGCGTACGGCCGGATGGGGCGCTCGAGCTCAGCCCGGGCGGCCTCGTGTCCGGCCTTCTCTCGTTTTTCCGCGCCGCTGAACTGCAAACCGACGACTACCTATGGATCGGCTGGCCAGGAAATGAAGGAAACGAAGATCCAAAGCTGAGGGAGGCACTCGCGCACCGCCGGGCATTCCCCGTATTTCTAGACGCAAAAGCAGGGATGACCAAGGGAAGCGCCGCCCGACGTTTCCTCCGCGACCAGAGCTTTATCTTCGCCGCCGGCGACGATGTGACCGACGAGGATCTCTTCCGGGCCCTTCCCGAAACGGCGATCGCCGTGCGCGTAGGGGCGAAGCCCTCACACGCCACCTACGCCGTCCCCACGCCCCAGGACCTCCGCAAGATTTTGGAGGCGTTTGCCGTACGTTCCTAAAAAGACCCGCGTCGTCCGAATCCGTTTCGGGTAGCGGGAAGACGCGGAGTCTGCAGCCGTTTGCCTTCCGCCGCCGTCCCGTAAGGCTGCGCCCTTACGCGTACCTGTCCGCGGGTTCCGGTGCGGCAAATCCCGCCTCCTTTAGGGCGTCGCGGATCTTTATACGCCCCTCCTGCGCGTCTTCGAACGGCCGCCGCCGCATCCGGTGGCAGAGCGCCGCGTAGGCGACCGCCGCCACGTCCGCTTCGCCCGCCTCTTCCCGACCGGCAAGGGCGGCGTGGGCCCGCGCCGCCCGGAGGACGGCGAGGTCCGCCCGGTGCCCGTCGATGCCGAGCGCGAGCGTGAGTTCGGCCACCCGTCGGACGAGGGAGTCGGGAAGGGAAACGCGCGGCAAGCGGCGACGCGCCTCCACGACGCGGAGGCGGAGTTCGGACTCCGCTTCCGCGTACGCTTCGCGAAATGCCTCAGGGTCTTCTTCGTAGCGCAGACGTCGGCGCACCACCTCCGCGCGTTCCTCCACGTCCGCCAAGGCCTCTACCTCTACGCACAAGCCGAAGCGGTCGAGGAGCTGAGGTCGGAGTTCCCCTTCTTCGGGGTTCATCGTCCCCACGAGGAGGAAGCGAGCGGGGTGTCGGACGGACAGCCCTTCGCGCTCCACCACGTTTTCGCCCATCGCCGCCGCGTCCAATAGGAGGTCGACGAGGTGGTCGTCCAGGAGGTTCACCTCGTCGACGTAGAGGATCCCCCGGTTCGCCGCAGCCAAAAGCCCCGGGCGAAAGCGCACTTCCCCTCCGCGCAGAGCCGCCTCGACGTCCAGCGTTCCCACGAGCCGGTCTTCCGTCGTCGAGAGGGGCAAATCGACGACGCGCATCTTGCGCACGAGCACGGGAAGCGTTTCGCCGGCCTCCTTGCGCCGCTTGCAGCTCGGACACATCGCCGTCGGATCGTCGGGATCGCAGGCGTAGGGGCAATCGGCCACCACGCGGATCTCCGGGAGGAGCTCCGCAAGTGCCCGTACGGCCGTGGACTTCGCCGTCCCCTTTTCCCCGCGGATGAGCACGCCTCCGAGGTTGAGGTCCAAAATCCCCAAAAGGAGCGCCGTCTTCATCGCCTCTTGTCCGACGATGGCCGTAAAGGGATACGTCGCCCTTCCCAAGGCTCTTTCCTCCTCAGACCACGAGATTTTCCCCGGGCTTACGCCTCGTCTTTTACCTCGTCGCCGTCCTCCGGAGGAAGATTTCGCCCGCGGCGAACTCCTCAGGGGTGAGGAGGACGGCACCCATCGCACCGGCGATTTCGCCAGCTACGCCAAAACGCGTCCACCGCTCTTCCTCCAGATCCACGACGGCCCGGGCGACGCCTGCGGCGTGGGCGAACTCCCCGAACCATTCCGCCACGCGGAGCGCGCCGAGGACAGGGTCCGTCTCGGGAGGAAAGGGGACGTTTGCCCTTCCGTCGGTGAGGAGGACGAACCACCCCCGGACGTCCGGACGTTTGCGAAGTTCGCGCCGGAGGAGCTCCGCCGCGGCCCAAATCCCCTGCGCCAACGGCGTGCGCCCGCCCGTACGCACGCCCTGCAAGAGCCCGTGCGCCCGCTCCGGGCTGTGCGTAGGTGGGAGGAGGACCTCCACCGTCCTCCCGCGAAAGCCGACGACGGCCACGCGGTCCCGCCGCACGTAGGCTTCGGCGAGAAAGGCGAGGGCCGCCCTCCGGGCCAGGGCGAGGCGGCGGCCGCCCATCGAGCCGCTCAAATCTACGGCGAGGACGAGGAGCGTGCCCCGACGCCCTCGGACGAACCGGCCTACGAGGTCTTCGTGCCGGAGGGGGAGAAGAAGACCCGGCTGCCCCTCTCGGGCGGCCCGCACCGCCGCCCGCCGCACGGTTCCCTCCCAGTGGATGCGCGCTTCCGGCTTCCACGTACCGGGGCGAAGGGCCTTCCCCGATCCGACACCGACCCCGCCGGAGACCCCGCGCCCTCCCCCGGACCCGCGAGGCGTACGCGGCAGGTTTCGGGACACGGCGGGGTCTTCTCGGGGGAGTTCGCCGAGGTGTGCGGGACGTTCAACGTCCGAAGTCTCCAAGGGGCCCGCGGAGCCGAAGCTTTCGCGCGCGGAGGGACCGCCCTCTGCCTCGTGGGCCGCGCCGTCCGATCCGTGGGGAAGGGCATTCGCCTCCGAAAGATCGCCTTCCGCAGGAGGAAATCCTTCCGATGCCGAAGGGGGACGGACGTCGGAGTTCTCCGGAGGAGGTCCTTGTTCTTGTCCTCCCGCCTCGTCCGAGGCTTCTTCCGTTTGCGGCGCGCGGGGAGGGGGCGAACCGGGGGAAGGTCCCGCGACCTCTTCGAGCACCTCGACGCGCCGGGAGCGGTGGGCGAGCACCCAAGGGGCGGCGCGGCGGACGTCTTCCGGCTCGACGCGGCTTTTCCCCTCCCAGGCGGCGAGCGCCTGCGCGGCAAAGACGAGCTCGACCTCGGCCCGGTTTCCCGCCACCTCGGCGCGGCGCACGAGTTCCGCGGCGGCGCGCACGGCCCCCGGTGGGACCTCCACCAAAGGCAGGCGCGCCCGGGCCTCTCCGAGCCGCGCGCGCAAGGACTCTTCCCGTGCGGCAAAGCGTTGGGCGAATTCCGCGGGTTCGCTTCGAAAGGCGAGCGCGCGGAGCGCCGCCTCGGCGCGCAACGAGGCGGAGCGCAGCGGGAGAAAGCAAACGCTTAGGGCAAACCCGCCGGCCAAGGACCGAAGTCCCTCCCCGGTCGGGATGACGGAACCTGGGTCTGCGGGCCCGCTTGGGAAGCCCTTCGGCGACGGCGAAGGGGGAGAAGCAGTCGGGAGTTCCGCTTCGAAAGGGACGTCCACCACGGCGAGGAGGCGGAAATCTGCCGCCTCCCGGAGAGACCACGCTTCGCGCTCGAGGCGGTTTTCCCGCGACTTGTGGACCGCGAGGAGGGCAGCCAAAAGCTCGGGGTCCATGCGTTCCGCGCCGCGAAGGACGAGGAGTCCCCCGTGCGCTTCCGCCACAAGCCCGCGCCGCAGGGCGCTTTGGCCGCGAAGGGCCAGGGCGAGGTCTTGGGCGCCGAAGAGGCGGTCGGGGCTTACGCCCACGGGCACCTCCACGTACGGGCCGTCGACGAAGGGCCGAAGGGCGCGGGCAAAGCTCCGCTTCCCCGTTCCTGGGGGGCCTACGAAGAGGAGGCTCCTAAGCCCCGGGTGCACGAGGAAGAGGGCTACGGGGAGGAGGACGTCCTCGCGGCCGACAAAGGCGCTCAAAGGAAAGGAGGCGCCCTCGAGGAGTTCCCGTGGCATCGCATACCCCCCTTACAGGGCGCGAATGCGTCGCCTTCCCGACAAACGCCCTAATACGCGAGGGGCGTCTCAGAAGGGTTGTCGATCGCGCCCTCTGCGTCGCCCTCGAGCTCAAAGAGCGCAGCGCGAAAGGCCTTGCGTTCCTCTTCGGTCAAGGTGAGGTAGCCGCGCTCCACGACCTGCCCCATGAGACGGGCGATCTCCAGGGCGGCGTACGGGTTGTTTTCCGCGAGGCGGCGGCGCATCGCCTCGTCTAAGACAAAGGTGTGGAGCGCCTCGCGGAAGACCGCCTCCCCCACCACGTGCCCCGTCGCCTCGAGCCCGAGGAGGTACTCGATGCGTTCGCGCACCTGCTGCGCCCCGTGCGTGCGGTGGCGGAGCATCCCTTCGATCCACTTCGGATGAAAGAGGCGCGAGCGCACGGCGCGGCGGACCGCACGGGCGGCGTCGACGACTTCGGCCTGTACCCGCGTTGAATCCACGAGGAAGGCGGTCGGACCGCCCGCTCTGGCGCCGCGGACGCGGCGGGCGGCGGCGAGGAGGCCGCCGTAAAACTCGTAGTAGTGGTCGAGGTCGATCACGCTGTGTTCGGCACTATAGAGCACCTGTGTCGCCACGTCCACCTCCGCGAGA
The DNA here is from genome assembly GCF_003633725.1 of Brockia lithotrophica. Classification (NCBI taxonomy): domain Bacteria; kingdom Bacillati; phylum Bacillota; class Bacilli; order Thermicanales; family Thermicanaceae; genus Brockia; species Brockia lithotrophica. The sequence goes on from NZ_RBIJ01000006.1 coordinate 30,938, forward strand.
AGAGCGCGAAAGAGGTCGGGCTCGCGCACGAAACGCCCTTCCCAAAAGAGGTAGTGCATGGAACGAATGTAGGCGTCGGCGAGCTCCGCCTCCTCGCGCCACGCCCCTGTCTCCACGAGGGCGCGAAGCGGCGTCGCCCCGTAGTCTTCCGGAGGGGGCCCAAACACCCGCCCGCGGGCTTTGTCGCCGAACTCCGCTGCGCGCTCCTGCGCAAAGGCCGCAACCGGGTTTTGCCCTATTGGCTCGTCGGCGTTCGCCGCGAGTTCTGCGGCGGCGTGGAGGAGTTCGACGCAGAGGCCGCACAGGTCGCGGAACATCCCCGAAACCGTAAGGAGGACGTCCACACGCGGCCGCCCGAGTTCCTCCAGGGGGACGAGTTCGAGGCCGACGGGAAGACCCGTGGAAGACCGCCGGAGGCGGATTCCCAAAAGGGCGAGGGCCAAGGCCACCGTCTCCCCCTTGGTGGAGAGTTCGGCGTTCCCCCAGAGCACGAGGGCAACTCGGCGGGGGAGCCCCCCCGTCCGCTCGGCGTACTCCTTGAGGAGGTCGCGGGCGAAGTCCCGGGCGCGGCGCTCCGCAAGGGGGGAAGGGACGAGCCGCGGGTCGAACTCGTGGAAGTTCCTCCCTACGGGGTAGACCTCGGGCGTGCGGACGGGGTCTCCTCCCGGACCCACGGAGACGTAGCGGCCTTCGAGGGCGCGGAGGAGCCCCTCACCTTCGCGCCCGCCGCGCACGCGGTCGAGGAGGTCGCGAAACGCGCCTTCCACCTCCGGAGGCAGGACGCCCGTTTCCCCCGCCACAAAGCGCGCGAGAAGTGCCTTCCGCCGGGCGCGCGATCCCTCGTCTGAGGCGGTAAACTCCGGAGGGGCACCGGGTGGGTAGCCGCCTTCGAGGAGGGCGTTGAGGTAGCTTATGAGCGCCTCCCCTTCGAGACCGCGATCGAAGACGTGAAGCCCGGTGGGAATGAGGGCCTGTTTGAGGTGTTGGAGCTCGGCCGCGAGCTCTTCGGGCGACTCCGCCTCGATTCCCCGGGCGCGCGCCCGCTCGCGGATTTCCGCCCAGAGGGCGTCGCGCTCTCCCTCCTCCGCCCGGGCGAGTTCGCGTAGGCGGTCTTCGACCTCCAGGAGGTCGCCGTAAAGGCCGGCCTCCTCCACCGGCGGGGAAGCGTACGAGACGAGCACCGCCTGCCCGCGGCGCTTGGCGATCGTCCCCTCCGAGGCGTTTCCGACCCAGTAGTAATACACGTGCGGAATATCCCCCAGAAGGAGGGCAGGAAAGTCCTCTGCATCCACGAGGTTTTCCTTCCCGGGGGTGAACTCCAGGCTCCCGTGCATGCCGAAGTGAAGGAGGGCGTGGGCGCGGAAGTGGTCTTGAAGGTAGAAGTACACCGCGAGGTAGGCGTGGTGCGGCGGGAGCTCGAGGTCGTGGTGCGCCCGCGCGGGATCTTCGTGGACGCCGCGCGAAGGCTGAACGCCAACAAAGACGTTGCCCAGGCGCACGCCGGGAATCACAAACGCCCCGTCCTCGACGGAAATCGTTCCCGGCGGCGGCCCCCACGCGGCCTCAATCCGGCGGCGAACCCGCGAGGGGAGCTCCCAGTAGCGCCGCAGGTAGTCGGCGAGCGGATAGCGGAGTCCGCCCGGCGCCACCCACGTAGGGGAGTTCACGACGCCGTGTGCGAGGAGGAAGTCCGCGAGGTCCCCTTCGGGCACCTCGACGGTGTACCCGCGCTCGCGAAGGAGGAGGAGGAAGTGGCGGAGGCTCGCCAGGGTGTCCAGGTACCCGGCGGCTCCCAGATTTGCCTCCCCCGGCGGGTAGTTGTAGAGGAGGACGGCGATGCGCCGCTCGGCTGGCGAAGTGCGCCGGAGTTCCAGCCAGCGCGCGACGCGACGGGCGAGGCGCCGCACCCCCGGCGGGTACGGTCGTACGGTCTTCACCGGAGCGCCGATGTGGCTTTCGACGTTTGTCAGGACTTCGAGTCCTCCTACGTACACGGGCTCGATGAAGCCGTCGAGTTCGCGAAGCCCAACACCCACGGCGAGTTCGGCCGGCGACATGCGCGTGGCGGTCTTCCAGCGGGCGGTTTCCGTCTTGAAACCGATGTAGCCCATGAACACGGGGACACCGAGCGCCTCGAGGAAGCGAAACGTTTCCTGCACGCGGCCGCCCATGGGGCCGCCGCCCAGGCGGAAGTAGTTGAGGGCCACCACCGCGTCCACCGTCCGCCGCCCGTTTACGAGGAAGTAGCGCTCGGCGGCGTCGAGGAGGGAATCCACTTTGCCGAACACCGGAAGGACGTTGGCGTACGGGCGGAGTTCGTGCGTCAGGGCGTCTACGACTTCGCGGGAGGTTTCCGTCCCCTGCCCCCCGTAGAAGAGAATGCCGACCGTGGGGTGCTCTCCGGACGGGCGAACGACGCGGACCCACTCCTGAAAGTCCGTCGTGTACCCCGCCGGCGGGAGGTAGATCCCCGTCTCCGGGCGCTTCCGAGGCGGGGGAACTTCCACCTTACGTCCGCAGTACTCCCTGAGGACGAAGAGAAACATCGCCTCGAGGTTGTCTTCGCCGCCTTCGGCGTAGTACTCGAGGACCGTAAGCCAGTTCCGCATGTGGCGCATCTTGCCGAGGGGGAGGACCCCTCCTAGGCGCTTCAGCCATTCCTCCAGCTGACGAAGGCGCTTGGGCGGGCCGTCTTGCGGGCGGCCGAACGCCTCGTACAGCGCCGCCGCGTCCGGCGAAGACATGCGTTCGGCCTTCTTGTCCGCGGCGCGCACCATAGGGAAGTCGCGCCCGTGAAACGACCCCATGCGCACGAGGCGGAGGAATTCTGGCCCGCCTCCGAGGACGATCACCGTATTGGCGAGGGTGTCGAGCAAGGACGCGAGCTCCGACGAGCGCGGCGAGTGGCGGTGCACGTCGAAAAAGACGACGTCCGCGCGGCGCACGGCTTCCTTGAGGGCGGCGAATCGCTCCGCCGAACCGTCTCCACCCTCCCATTCTTCGGCGTAAAACTTGGCAAACTCCACGTCGGGAACGTGCGCCTTCACGCGCGCCGCGGCCCGGTTGAGGGCCCGCGTCTCGTCGAGATTGAGCAGAAGGGCAAAGCGGCACATCTCCCTCCCCGAGCCGAAGGTACGGTCGATCGCGCGCCAGAAGCCGTCGCGGGCGCGTCGTACCCCCGCCCGGGCGTCACCTCCTTGGGCTAAGCTCTGAGCTCCGAAACGTCGCGCTCGGAGCCGAGAAAACTCTTTCGGCGCGGCACGACCACGGGAACGCCCTCGACGATGCGGACGACAGCGACGAGTCCGAAGGCGTCCCGCAGGAGTTCCTCCGTGAGCACTTCCGTAGGCGGGCCGTCGGCCACGAGGCGCCCACGGGCGAGAACGAGAAAGCGGTCGGCCACGCGCGCGGCGAGGCTCAGGTCGTGGAGGACGAGGAGCACGGAAAACCCTTCGCGCCGCGCGAGGCGTTCGAGGAGGTCGAGGAACTCGACCTGGTGCGCGAGGTCGAGGAAGGTCGTAGGTTCGTCGAGGAGGAACAGGCGCGGCCTCTGGGCCAAGGCCATGGCGAGGTATACCCGCTGGCGCTCGCCACCGGAGAGCTCCCCCACGTTCCGGTGGCGCAGGTCCCACGTGCCCGTCACCTCCAAGGCCTCGCGCGCGACCTCGTCCAACCGAGGCGGCGCCAAGAGGCCGCGGTAAGGATAGCGCCCGCTCTGGACGAGTTCGGCGACCGAAAGGGGGAGGCGCGAGGGAACCTCCTGAGGGAGGAAGGCGAGGAGCCGGGCGAGCTCCCGTCCCCGGTATTCCTCCCGCGGCCGGCCAAAGAGGCGCACGCTTCCCGCCCGCGGCCGGAGAAAGCCCGCCACGAGGCGAAGGAGCGTGGACTTCCCCGAACCGTTGGACCCGACGAGGGCGACGATTTCCCCGGGGCCTACGCAAAAGGTGATGCCTTCGAGGGCGAAGGTCCCACGGGCAAACGCCAAACCTTCGACTTCCAGGACGCGGTCTTCACACATCTACGCCACCGACCCTGCCGCGAAAGAGGAGGTAGAGGAAGAAGAGCCCGCCGACGGCGGAGAGAAACACGCCGACGGGAAGCTCGAAGGGGGCGAGAACCGTCCGCGCCGCCGTATCCGCCAAGACGACAAAGAGCCCACCGAAGAGGAGGGACAGAGGAAGCACGTGGCGGTAGTCCCCGCCGACGAGCAGGCGTACGATGTGGGGGACGACGAGGCCCACGAAGCCCAAAAGGCCCGCCACACTCACCGCCGTCCCCGCGAGGAAGCTCGCCAACGCGATGAGGAAAAACCGGGCAGTGCGCACGGGGAAGCCGAGGGACGCCGCCACCTCGTCCCCGAGAAGGAGCATCTTGAGCGGTCGTACGGCGAAAAAGGTGAGGAGGATTCCCACGGCGGCGTACGGCAACGCCATGTGGACTTCCGGCCAGCTCACCCCCGTGAGCCTCCCGGCATGCCAAAAGACCACGGGCGCCACGCGGTCGCCGAAGACGACCATGAGCGCCGTCATCGCCGCGCCGAAGACGGCATTTACGGCAAGCCCCACGAGGATGAGCGTCACGGGAGCCGCCCCGCGGAGCCAAGCGACGGCGTAGATGAGGAGCGTCGTCCCCAATCCCCCGAGAAAGGCACCCAAGGGAAGGAAGGCGAGCTTCTCGGGAAAGAGGAGGAAGACGACGGCGGCGACGAGCCCCGCTCCGGCGGAGACGCCGATGAGCGCCGGGTCTGCGAGGGGGTTGCGCAAAACCCCCTGGAGGATGGCACCGGAAGCCGCAAGGGCGGATCCCACGAGCGCACCGGCGAGAAGCCTCGGGAGGCGGAGATCCCAGACGATGTGCTGCGCCGCCGTCCGTCCTTCGCCGCGGAGGGCCGCCCATACCTCTCCCGGAGAGAGGGAAACCGAACCGACGAAGAGCCCCCACCAGGCGACGAGAACGAGCGAGACCACGAAAAGGCCGCCAAGCAACCAGGCGCGCCGCCGAACCGCCGGCGGGTACAGCGGTTCGTCCGCGGGAGAAAAAAGGATGGGGGCGCGGCCGCGCCCCGAAGGTCCCACCTCACTCGTCGAACGCGCGTACACCTCTTCTCCTCCCCTCGTCGCATTCCCCATCGCCCTGAACGGGGGAAGTCACCTGCCCGGATGACCGCCCGATCCGCTAGGGGGTGCTCCACCCGGATGGCCGCCCGATCCGCCAGGAGGCGCTCCACCCGGATGACCGCCCGCGGGGGCGCTCACCGGGAGCTTCCCTTCGAGCGCGTCGGCAAAGAGGGCGAGGGCGTCGGCCACCTTCGGCCCCGGGTTCATCGTCGTGAACTCCGGGGGAAGGACGTACACGCGGTTTTCCTTTACGGCCTTTACGTTCCTCCAAGCCGGGTGTGACTCCATGTCCTTCAGGAAGTTCTGCCGCACCTCGTCGGGACGTCCGTGGGCAGCGAGAAGGATCACTTCGGGGTCTTTATCGACCACGAGTTCGGGACTCAAGGAAGCAAACGTCGGCCGATCGGGAAGCGGCGGAAAATCCTTGGCCACGTTTTCGCTCCCGAGGATCGTGAGGTAGTCTCCGAGGACCGAGGACGGGAGGGCGGCCAAGTACGTCCCCGGTGCACCCCAGACGACGAGCACGCGCTTACCGGACACCTTCCCGCGAAGCGCGGCGATCTTGGAATCGATCTCGCCGACGAGCTTCTTCGCCTCGTCTTCCTTCCCGAGCACCTTGCCTACGGTGAGGATCTCCAGCTTTACGTCTTCGACGGAGCGCGGCTGAAAGAGGAGGACCTTGATCCCCTTATCCTCGAGCTGGGCGAGGTGCGCCCTCAAGGACGCCGGGCCCAAAAGGAGCTCCGGACGGATCTCGAAAATCTTTTCAAAGTCCGGACCGCTCCCCATTCCAGGCGGAGAACCGATCTGCGGGACCTGTTCGAGCCCGGCGGGAGGCGCCATGTAGGATGTGGGACGGCCGACGATTTCCGCACCGAGCTTCGCCGCCACCTCGAGGTCGCCAGTGACGAGGGCGGCGACGCGCCTTACGGGCGCGTCGAACGCGACCTCGCGCCCCGTTCCGTCGCGGACGACGATCTTCTCCGACTTCGAAGCGGAAGCCTGCTCGGTCTGTCCTTCCGGCTTCTTCGGCTCCTCGGCCGTCTGTGCGCCCTTGCCGCATCCGCCGGCAAACGCCAAGGATGCCACGAAAAACACGACGAGCACCCAGACCAACGCGCGTGCGACGTTCCCCCTTCGCTTCTTCTCCCGAACCATACGCGCGCTTCCCTCCCGTAGGCGCGCCCGACGTACTTCGACCGGCGCGTTTCTCAGTGAGAATGATTCTCTGTGTCCTGATCCCCATTATACCGCCGCAATAGGAGGAGTCAATTGAATTTTTCGTGAATAATTTGAATCAGACCTTCTAAGAAAGAGTTAGTAGAAATAAAAGATTCGCCGGTGAGAACAAATCTCACCGGCGAAAAGGGACCACATCGAAGCGAGTATTGTCTAGACCGTCCGGCCTCCGACCGGAAGTGCGCTGCGCGGCGCGCACGGTCGGCCGCCCGTCCACGCCTTCCCGAGCGGAACGTCACCCGGCGATTGCGCGCACGAGGATGCGCGCCGCCCTCTCCGCCGTTTCGGCCAAGAAGGCGGTGAAATCCCGCGGCGCCTCGCCGTCCGCCGTATCGCTCACGGTGCGCAGGACGGCAAAGGGAATTCCGTTGGCCCACGCCACCTGCCCGAGGGCTCCCCCCTCCATCTCGACGGCAGCGGCGCGAAACTGCTCGCGAAGGCGGAGGACCTCCTCCCGATCGGCGACGAAGCGGTCGCCGGAGACGATGCGCCCGACGAGGGGCGGCTTCCCAGTCACGGCTTCCACCGCCCCAAGGAGGCGGGCGCGCAGCCGTTCGTCGGTGGGAAAGATCCACCGGTCGGCAAAGGGAATTTCCCCGGGGGCAAACCCCAGGGCCGTGGAGTCCACGTCGTGCTGAAGGACTTCGTCTGCCACGACCACGTCTCCCGGACGTAGCCCCGGGGCGACGCCGCCGGCCACGCCGGTGAGGTAGAGGGCGGAAACGGCGTAGCGGTCGATGAGGATTTGCGCGGCCATCGCCGCGTTCACCTTGCCTACGCCGGAGGCGATGAGGGTGACCTCCTGTGCCCCGAGGCGCCCGTGGACGACGGGCCGGCGGGCGGCTTCCCCTTCGCGCACGTCCTCCAGGTGGGAAACGAGCGGCAGAAATTCTTCACGCAAGGCGGCGAGTATCCCGATGCGCACGCGCGCTTCCTCCCTTGTACGTACCGGTTGATGAACCCCAATCCAAGGGGGGCGAAGATGCGAACCCTACGGCTAGGCATTCGACGAAAAGCGCCTACGGCGCTCCCACGCGCGGGCGCGTGGAGGCGCGGAACTCGATCCGGTGGGGCAGGACCACGTCCCGCGACTCCACCGGTTCCTGTCGGATGAACTTCGTGAGAAGCCGCATGGCGACGGCTCCTAGGTCGTACATGGGTTGCACGACGGAGGTGAGCATCGGGCGGACCATCTGGGCGATGCGCGTGTTGTCGAAGCCGACGACCTCCACGTCGTCGGGCACGGAAAGCCCGGCGTCCTGCACAGCGTGCACGGCGGCGATGGCAAGCTCGTCGCTCGCGGCAAAGATCGCCGTGGGCCGCTTTTCCTCCGGCAGGGCGAGGAGGGTGGCCATCGCCTTGAGGGCGCGCTCGTAGTACGGGTGCGTCTCCACGACGAGGTGCTCTTCGACGCGCCGACCCCGTTCCGCCAACGCCTCCACGTACCCGGCGTAGCGAGCGCGCGCCATGGGGGCGTGAAGGGGATCCGTGAGGAAGGCGACGCGCTCGTGCCCGCGGTCGAGGAGAAAGCTCACGGCATCGTAGGCGGCACGGCGCAGGTCGATGCGCACGGAGGCGAACTCCCGTTCCGGATCCTCCGTGGCCACGAGGACGACCGGGACGTTGGCGGTCTTAAACAGGCGGCGGTGGGCGTCGTCCAAATGGCCGCCGAGGAAGAGGATCCCCTCCACCTGCCGCTCGAGCATGCTCCCGATGAGCGAGAGCTCCTTTTCCCGGTTGGCATCCGAGCTGGAGATGAGGATGTCGTAGTCGTACATGTTGGCGATGTCTTCGATGCCGCGGGCGAGCTCGGCAAAGAAGACGCTCGAGATATCGGGCAAAATCACCCCGATCGTCGTCGTCCTGCGGCTTGCGAGCCCGCGGGCGACGGCGTTGGGGCGGTATCCGAGTTCCTCGATGACCTTGAGGACCTTTTTCCGCGTGGCGGGGCGTACGTTGGGGCTTCCGTTGATCACGCGGGATACCGTGGCCATGGAAACGCCCGCGCGCTTCGCCACGTCGTAAATTGTTACGGGCATGGCCATCCCCTCCCGGTGGCCTACACCTTGAAAGCGATCTCACGAGCATTCTACCAGAGCTCCAAAGGCCTTTCAATAGGTTGCGGAGATTTTTTCATAGGTTTTCAAGAAGACGGGGACGAGGAGCCCATACCAGAGCGCACCGAAGGGATTGCCGGGCAAAAAAGAAAAAACGCCCGATCCTAAGAGGACGTCGGGCGGTTCTTTGGGGATTTCGGCGCCTTCGTCGGCCGGGCCTCTTCGGCTGCGAAAAAATCCGCCGCCGCAGGGTAGAGCGGCGGCGGATTTCACCTCCCCTACACGACGGCGCCGAACATCCGGCGGATCTCCCCGAGCCACGCACGGAATTCGGGGATGTTCACCTGCTGCTGGGCATCGGACAAAGCGACCTCCGGCTGCGGGTGGACTTCGATCATGAGGGCGTCGGCCCCCGCGGCGAGGGCCGCCTTGGCCAAGGGGAGGAGGATGTCCCGCCTTCCCGCGGCGTGGGTGACGTCCACGCACACGGGCAAGTGCGTTTCCGCCTTGAGAATCGGAACGGCGGAAATGTCCAACGTGTTGCGCGTCGCCCGTTCAAAGGTGCGGATTCCGCGCTCGCAGAGGATCACGTTCGGGTTCCCGTGGGCGAGGATGTACTCCGCGGCGTACTTGAACTCCTCGATCGTCGCGGAAAGCCCCCGCTTGAGGAGCACCGGACGGTCGATGTGTCCCGCCGCCTTGAGCAGGGCGAAGTTCTGCATGTTGCGCGCCCCGATCTGGACGACGTCGATGTAGGGAAGGGCCATCTCGAGGTCTTCCGGCGCGAGGATCTCGCTTACGACCTTGAGGCCGAATTCGTCGGCCACCTCGCGGAGGATCTTCAACCCGTCGAAGCCGAGCCCTTGGAAGTCGTAGGGCGAGGTGCGCGGTTTAAACGCCCCACCCCGAAGGAGCGTAAGCCCCTCCTCCCGGAGCGCTTCGGCCACCGCCCGCGTCTGCTCGTAGGACTCCACGGAACAGGGACCGGCGACTACCGCCGGCACGCCGGCGCCGATGCGTACGGGACCCACCTCGACGACCGTATCTTCGGGGTGCCGCTTCCGGCTCACGAGGAGCGAGGCTTCTTCTTCTTTCTTTTGCAGTTGAAGCGAGGCGGCGAAGATCGTCTTGAAGATGTGGCGAATCGTGGTATCATCGAAAGGACCGGGGTTCATCGCCGCGAGGCGGTCGAGCATCTCCTTTTCGCGCACGGGGTCGAAGCGGTTGATCCCCTGTCGAAGCTTGAGACGGCCGATCTCGAGTACCACCTCCGCGCGGCGGCTGAGCCAGCGGAGGATCTCTGCGTTGATCTCGTCGAGTTCCTTGCGCAACGCCTGAAGGGTGCGCTCCGCGGTCTGCTCTTCGGTTTCGCGAGAAGCCAACTCCCCCACCCTCTCGGTCCCCATTCCCGGCACTCCTCGCCTTGCGGGACCCCGTGTTTTCGCGCTTTTATGCATTGATGCTTTTAAGGGGTAAAGTAACCCCTGTTGTTGGGTATTATAGCACGGCCCGGCTACTCTGTCACGGCTCGAAACCCAAAATTTGTACCGCGTTTGGCGGAGGAGAAGGCGACACCCGCCTGTCGCCTTGTGGGCCAAATTCCGGCATCGGAGAGGACCAAACGATGCGCTTCGCGCTCGACATCGGAACGCAAAACGTCGTCGGCGTGCTTCTCGATGAGGTCAAACGAGACGGGGGAGGCGGAACCCGCACGTTCCGACCGATCGCCTGGGCGGAAGCCGCGCACGTCCACGGGGCGATGCGCGACGGACAAGTCCTCGACGCGGTGCGCGCCGCCGAGACCGTACGCCGCGTCGCCGACGCCCTCTTGGCTTCGGCAAACGTTCCCCACCTCCCGCCCGTCCGCCTGGCGGCGGCGGGACGGGCGCTCACCACCGTCCGCGGGTACGCCCGGGAAGCGAACGGCATCCGTCGTCGTTTCACCGAAGAAGACGCCTCGCGGCTGATCTGGGGGGCGCTGGAGCACGCCCGGCGCGAGGCGCCAAAAGGCGCGACCCTCGTAGGCTACGAGGTCGTGCGGTTCCTCCTCGACGACGAGGAATACCCCTCCCTCACGGGACAAAGCGGCTTCGTCGCGGAGGGAGAGGTCCTCGCTACCTTCCTCCCGCGGGCGGTCCTCGACGGACTTTTGGCGACCGTAGAGCGTGCAGGCCTCGAACCCCACTCGATCACCCTCGAACCCCTCGCCGCCCTGCACGCCGTCGTCCCTCCCGAACTCCGCCACCTCGACCTCGCCCTCGTAGACATGGGGGCAGGAACGAGCGACGTGGCGATCGTCCGCGGAGGGAAGATCGTCGCCTACCGCATGCTTCCTCTCGCAGGGGACGAGCTCACAGAAGCCCTGGCGCGCGAACTCTTTGCGGGAATCGACGAAGCAGAACGCGTAAAACGGGAAGCCTACGGGAATGTCGGAACGGATGAGTTCCTCTCCTTCGAAGACGCCCTGGGGCGGGTGCGGAATATCCGCGCCGCGGAGGTTCGCGAGCTCCTCCGACCCACCCTCTCCCGAATCGCAGACGCCCTCGCCGAGCTCCTCGCGCCGGAAGACGTGCGCCCCCAGGGGATCTTTCTCGTGGGCGGTACCTCGCACATCCCCGACTGGCCTCGCATGCTCGCGGACCGCCTCGGCCTTCCCGAGGAACGGATCGTCCGCCGGGACGCGCGGGGGATTCGCCGCCTCGCCCTCTCCGCGGACGACCCCGCGGGCCCGGAAACGGTCACCCCGTACGCCATCGGCGTCGCGGAAGAAGAAGCGATCCTTCGGGCGACGGGTGTGTGGGTGAACGACCGGCCGACCATCGTCCTTGGCTTTCGCACCCCCACCGTCGCCGACGCGCTCCTCGCCGCGGGAGTCGGGCCGCGAGACGCCTACGGCCCTCCCGGTGCCGGCATAAGCGTGCGCGTGAACGGCGAACTCCGCACTTTCCCTGGCGAATTGGGAGAACCGCCAATCCTCGAACGAGGAGGGGAACGCGTCACGCCGGACACTCCCATCGCCGCGGGCGACCGAATTTCCGTGCGCCGCGGAGCGCCCGGGCGTCCCAGGCGGCTCGCCGTACGGGACCTCCTCCACGCCCAGGACTACGTACCCCTCATCGTAAACGGGGCCTTCCGGCTCTTCCCCCCACTCGTATTCCGCCGGGGGGAGCGCCTTTCCCCCGAGGATGCCCTTCACGACGGAGACGAGGTTCTCGTCCGGCCCTTGACCACCGTCGGAGACCTCCTCGAGTCCCTCGGGGCACCCGAACCGTGGTGGGAGGAACACACGGCCGTGGTGGACGGCCGCTCCGTCCGCTGGGTTCGCCGGGCGGTGCGCGTGTGGGAAGAAAGCCCCGAAGGGCGGCGTGAGCTCCCTCCCCACTCCGCCCTCGGGCGCGGGATGCGGCTCTTCCTCTCCCCCGTCCCGCTCGTTCACCCCCCGCTCGGGGAACTCCTCGTACCCGGCGAGGGCGAGGTGCCTACGACGCTCGTGTACGTACAAGGGCGGCCGGTTCGCCTCCCTCGCCTGCGTAGGGTTTGGCGCACCCCCGACGGGCGCACCTTTACCCGCGAAACGCCCGTGGAACCGGGCGTGAGCCTCGTGCGGGTGGAGGAGCCGCTCCCGGAACCCACGGTGGGAACGGCGCTTTCCGCCGCCCTTGCGGAACTTCCCCGACCGCCGGCGGGATTTCGCCTCCGCCTCGAAAAAAACGGCCTTCCGGCTGCACCGGAAGACCCCGTACGCGAAGGAGACCGCATCGACCTTCGCCTCGAACGACGCGAACGCGGGGACGAAGGAAATCGTACCCCGTGAGAAACCGGGAAAAGGGACAAACGCCCACCCCGCTTGCGCGAAGCGCGTGCCGCGTGCCACCGGCACAGAGGCAGCTCGGCAGAAGTCAGCGCGCGCTCTGCCGCCGAAGCGGACGCCGGACGATTTCCTTTTCCCAACGGCCGTCTCCCGCGAGGCGGGCGGCCTCCCAGAGGTAAAAGAGCTTTTCGGCTTCGGCCAAGTCCTCGGGGTCCACGAGAACGACCTCACGCGGAGCATCCTCCCCGTCAAGGGCTTCGAGAAATTTGCGGAGAAAGGGGCGAAAAGGCCGGGGAACTTCTGCGTACCCACACACCGGGCAGCGCAACACGGGGACGTACCGCAGCGTGTGCCCGCGGTAGAGGAGCATGCGCAGCTCTACCTCTCGGGGAGAGCCGCAACGTGGGCAGACGGGTACGGTAAAGGCTTCCTCCAAGGAGACCGCCTCCCGAACGGATGCAAAAGGCCACACGAGATCCCTTCGCCTCCGCCGCATTAAATCCTTCCGCGCCGTCCGTGCCAAATAGATGAAGCGAAGCCTCCTATCTGCTATCATAGGAACGCCGCCGCACGGCGGCAGAACGATACGATTTTCGCACAAGGTAGGTGAAAGCGTGGATCCCCTGTCGCAACTTGCAGCGCGCGCCCAGGAACGGGGAGGCGTTCGCCTCTACCGCAAAAACGTGGAAAAGGCCCTCACCGCCCTTAGGAGCACGGAGGACTTTTGGTCGTTCGTCGACCGCGCGGATCTCCCGGTGCCGGCGGCGGCGGCAATCGTCGAAGTCCTCCGGGAAGACGGGTACCTCGCCGTCGAGGAAGACCGCCTCCGATGGACTCCGGCAGGGCTCACCTGGCTCGAAACGCAAAACGTCCCCCCCTACACCTCCCACCTGTGCCCCGCGTGCGAAGGCCGGGGAATCCCGTTTACCGCGGATAAGGACCTCTACCGCGAATTTCTCCGCGTAAGCGCAGGCCGACCGCCGGCCATTCAGGACTTCGACCAGGGATCGGTGACCCCGGAGACGACCGTATCGCGCGTCCTCTTCCTCGAACAAAACGGCGACCTTTGGGGCAAAGACATCCTCGTCCTCGGGGCGGAGGACGACCTCACGGGGCTCGCCATCGCGCTCACGCGCAAGGCGCGCCGCGTACTCGTCCTCGACATCGACGCCCGGCTCGTCGAGTTCGACAACCGCGCCTTCCGCGAACTCGGGATCGACAACGCGGAAGCGCGGGTCTTCGACCTGAGGAACCCCTTGCCCGATGAGCTCCTCGGCGCCTTCGACGTCTTCGTCTCCGACCCCCCGGAAACCCTCGCCTCCTTCCGCGCCTTCATCGGCAGGGGGATTGCTGCCCTGCGGGAGGAGGGGGCCGTGGGGTACTTCGGACTCACGTTGCGCGACGCCTCCGTGTACAAGTGGCGGGAATTCCAGCGCCTCCTCACCGGGGAATTCGGAGTGGTGATCACGGACATCCTCCAGAACTTCAACCACTACATGAACTGGGACTACCACCCGTACACGCGGGCGGCGCAGATCGCCCCCGTCGCCGCTCCCCCGCGCGACATTTGGTACCGCTCGGCCTGGTACCGCATCGAAGTGCTCCCGGGATTCGTCCGCTGGAACGAACCGATCGACGACGACGTGTTTTACCTCGACGAGGAAGGAACGACCACTTAGAAAGGCCGAAGAGCCGGGGGTCGACTGCGACTCCCGGCTCTTTTTGGCTGTCCGAAGGCAGGTGCGCTCGCCTTCCCTCACTCCGGTCGAATCGGGGGCTCTCCTTCCGCCGGCGCCGAAGGCGGAGAAGGTGCGGGGCGCATAGAACCCAGGATCCCCTGAAACGCCGCTTCGAGGTTGATCGGGAAGACGATCACCGTACTGCGCTCGGAAGCGATCTCCCGCAAGGTTTGCAGATACCTCAAGATGATCGCGTTCGGATCTTGGGAGATGAGGCGAGCGGCGTCTACGAGACGGTTGGCCGCCTGGAATTCCCCGTCTGCGAGGATGATCTTGGCGCGGCGTTCGCGTTCTGCCTCTGCTTGGGCGGCGATCGCCCGCTGCATCCCGGCGGGGAGCTCGATGTCGCGGATCTCCACCGTGCTCACCTTGACCCCCCAAGGCTCCGTCCCCTCGTCGATGATCTCCCGAAGCCGCGAGTTCACCGCCTCGCGGTGGGCGAGGAGTTCGTCGAGGTCCGACTGCCCTACGACGCTCCGGAGGGTCGTCTGGGCGAGTTGGAACGTGGCGTGGTGCGGATTCATGACCATCACGACCGCCCGACCGGGGTTGATGATTCGGTAGTAGACCACGGCGTTCACCTTAATCGGGATGTTGTCGCGGGTGAGCGTCTCCTGCGTGGGAACCTCGATCGTGATCACGCGCGTATCGATCGGCACCGCCCGTTCGAGGAAGGGGATGATGTATACGATCCCCGGGCCGCGTTCGCCCACGTAGCGCCCCAGGCGAAAGACGACGAGGCGTTCGTACTCCGACACGATGCGAAGACCCATGAGGAGAAAGATGACGGCGAAAACGAGTACGAGAAAAAACATGGAGACGAAGAGTTCCGCCACGGCATTCCCTCCTTCTTTTTCGGGTCCAAAATGTTCGGAGGCCTTCCGCGGGCTTAGGCGCGCGGGACTTCCGACACCGTGCCGTTCGGTCCTTCTGCCGTTTCAGAATGAGCCCCCTGGGACGTCCCCTTTCCCTCCGCGGTCACGCGCAAGGTAAGCCCTTCGACAGACACCACGTGCACAACCTCGCCCTTGCGCGCCGGGCGGTCAGATATAGCCCTCCAGTGCTCCCCTTCGAGAAAGACCTCGCCTATGGGGTCGAGGTCGCTCGTCACGACAGCTTCGCGGCCGATGAGCCCTTCCCGCCCCGTGACCACGCGGCGCCGCGCCCCGCGCACGGCGGCCGTCACGAGCAACGCCGCAACCGCCGCAAAGGCGAGGATCGTGCCGAAGACGATCCCCGGGCCCGGTCGGGGAGACGAGGGAATCCCGGGGGCGAAGAGGAAAAGGGAACCGAGGCCAAAGGCCAAGACCCCGCCTGTAGCCAAGAGCCCGTGGGAAGGGACAAAGAGCTCGAGGGCGAAAAAGAGAAGGCCGAGGAGTACGAGGGCGAGGGCGCTCCAGCGGGCCTCCAACGTCCCTAAACCGTAGAGGCCCAGGATGAGGGAAAGGCCGCCGAGGACGCCGGGGAAGATCGCGCCCGGATGGTAGAGTTCTACGAGGAGGCCGAGCATTCCCAAGCTCATGAGGAGATAGGCGATGTCCGGGTTGGAGAGGGCGAGAAGGATCTGTTCGGCGAAGGAAAGGCCGAGTTCCCGGGGTACGGCATGGCGCGTGTGCAGGACCGCGGGGCCCGCGGCCGTCACGACGTGCCGACCGTCGAGCTCCACAAGGAGGCTTTCGCGATTTGCCGCGACGAGGTCTACGAGGTGGAGTTCGCGCGCCTCTTCCGCCGTGTAGGATCGGCTTTCCGTCACGGCTTTCTCCGCCGCCTCCACGTTGCGCTCCCGCAAGGCGGCGATGCTCCGCATCCAGGCCGCGGCGTCTTCCGTGATCTTGCCCAGCATGACCTCGTCCCCCCCTTCCCCGCCGACGGTGACGGGATGGGCGGCGCCGATGCGCGTACCAGGCGCCATGGCGGCTACGTGGGCCGACATGGTGATGAACGCGCCTGCCGAAGCGGCGTACGTCCCAGGAGGCGTCACGTAGACGACCACGGGTACGGGGCTTTCGAGAATCGCCTCGACGATCTCCTGGGCGCTCGTCATGAGCCCGCCTGGAGTCGAAAGTTCGAGGAGGACGAAGGCCACGCCGTCCCGTTGGGCGACCTCGATTCCGCGGCGCACGTAGTCGGCAACCGGAGGGACGATGGGGGAACGAACCTGAAGGAGGACGTAAGACGGCGCATCGGACGGGCCGCCCGGCGTCGGCGAAGAGGTAGCCCCTACGGATGGAGCGAACGCCGCAAGCCAGACCACGAAGAGAAAGACGAGCACGGCCGCACGCCGCACGCCCCTTTGCGCCCAAAGCGCACGCACGGCCTTCCCTTCCCTCCGTTTCGGACGCATCCCCTCGCTTCCCTCCCCTCCCTCCCACTATAGCACACCGTACGTCGCAACTCTCCGCCGCATACGCTCCGTTGTCCCCCCGAAGTCTCGTGCGGCGAAAGGGTTGCCGGCACCCGCACGACAAAAAGGCGGCGGGATTTCTCCCGCCGCCCGAAGACCAAGCGGCCGTCCGACGCAGACTCAGGCCCGGTACGCCGCAGGGGCTACCCCTACCGGCCACGCCTCGGCACGCACACCGGGCGTCGCGTTGAGTTTGTCGAGGAGGTTCCGGAGCTCTTCCTCCGTCGTTTCGGCTACGTAGGTCATGAGCCCGTGCTTCCCATCGGGGTACGGGCAGCCCTGCCGGCATACGAACACGTGGGTGAACTCTGCGAGGACTTTTTGGAGTTCCACCGAGTGCTCCTTGCGGTTATCTACGAGGGTGGCTACGATATACACGCGCTTCTCCGCCATCGCTTCCACCTCCCTTCATGGGCGGATTGCGGGAAGGATGTTTCGCTTCTTTTGGTAGACTTCCCAGTATCATCCTATCCCATACTTGGCCATGGGACAAGGGGGCATCACCGCGTACCTTCGAAACGTGGTACAATGAACGCACGAAGGGGGGATTTTCCCTGAACGTGGAAGCGTATCCGCTTCGCCTCGAACCCCTTCTCGTCGAACGCCCGTGGGGCGGGGCTCTGCTCACCCAGCTCTTTCCCGGAGCCCCTCGGCGGGGGAACGGCAAAAACCCCGTAGGCGAGGCGTGGGTCCTCTCCGACCACCCTTCCCACGCGAGCCGCATCGTAGGCGGCCCGCTGGCGGGGCGAACCCTACGGGAATTCGTCCGCGATTTTCCCCACGCCGCCTTCGGCGCCTGTGCGTCGCCCGGACCCGACGGACGCTTTCCGCTTCTCGTGAAGTTCATCGAGGCGGCGGCGGACCTTTCCGTTCAAGTCCACCCGGACGACGCCTACGCCCTCGAGCACGAAGGAGATCTCGGAAAGAGCGAGGCGTGGTACTTCCTCCGCACGAATCCCGCGGGTACCGTGATCGCGGGGCATCGGTTTTCCGACCGCGAGACGTACTTCCGGGCCGTGCGCGAGGGACGCGTACGGGATTACCTCCTCACGGCCAGCGTCCGTCCCAAGACCTTTTTGTACATTCCCGCGGGAACCGTGCACGCCCTTCTCGCGGATACGGTCGTCGTGGAAATCCAAGAAGCGTCGGACGTGACCTACCGCATCTACGACTGGGACCGCATCGACCCCGCGACCGGCAAGGCGCGCGAGCTTCACGTGGAAAAAGCCGCGGACGTCCTCCGCTTCGAGACGGCCGGTACGGTCCCGGACGTCCGCGAGGGAGACATAGACACACCTTACTTCTTCGCCACGCGCTTCGCGCTCCCGCGGGGCGAACGCCTTTCCCTCGCGCCCGCCGCGCGGCGCTGTCCGCTCGTCCTCATAGGTGTGGAAGGCGAGGCGGACGTCGAGGCGGAAGGCGCGCCCGTCGAAAGGGAACTCTTGCGGGAGGGGACGACGGTCTTCCTCCCGGCAACGCTGGGGGAGACGACGGTCTTCGCCCGAAAAGATACGGAATTCCTCCTCGTAGAGCCGAAAACGCCGACGCGCGGAGCGTAAGCGCCGTCGGGGCTGAGGAAGGAGGTGAACGCTCGGCTCCTTTGCCCGAGCCGAGGATGCGATGCCATGGGATGAACAATTCGAACAGTGGATTGTAGACGCGTTTTGGCAGATGCTCGACGACCTCGAGGTGCACTACTCCGTATGGCCCGACCTCTTTGAGGTGACGCGGGAGCACCCCGAGCACTACGGGCGTACGGAGGAGGAACAAATCGAAAACTACATCCTCGACGCCCTCTACGACATCATGCAAAACGCCTGGTGGGAATCCATCTCCCCCGCCCAAGGCGAGGCCTTCTGGGAAGAGGCGAAGAACACCTTTTTCCTCGCCGCCCTGGAAACGCTTGAAGAGGTCATCGCCGAACCGATTCACCAGATGAACGAGGCCGCGTACCGCGCGGTAAAGCAGAGCTTCGAACCGCGCTTCCCCCTCAAGACGCCGCTCGGGGAGTTCATGCGCGTCTACGGAGAGGAAGGCCCCGACAGGTACGAAGACTACTCCGAACGGCTGCACGTCATGGCCTACGTCTGGACGACGCTCTTCTTCGCCCACCTCGAAGCCATCTACCCCAACGCCAAAAAAGCCGTGATCTTCGGTCCCCACTACCGCCGAAGCCAACTCCGGGTGATTACCCCGCGGAACAAGAGCAAGGGGCCGTCCTCTTCGCAAACCGGAGACTCCTGAGGCAATGCGAGAAAAGGGAGGTCGGGGAATGTCCGAGCGCGGCTACACGGCCATCACGGGCGCCACGGACGGGATCGGACGTGCCCTCGCCGAGCGCCTCGCCGTCCGAGGCGAGGCGCTCTTCGTTCACGGCCGCGACCGACTCAAGCTCGCTCGCCTTCGCGAGGAACTTCTGGCGCGCGGAGCCGCCGCTGTCCGCCTTTTCCGCCGCGGATCTCACTTCCCTCGAAGAAACCCGCGCTCTGGCGTGCGCAATCGCAGAAACGGCGAAGCCTCTGCGTCGGCTCGTCCTCAACGCAGGAACGTTCTATCCGACGCGCCGAGAAACGCCGGAAGGGTTCGAAGCGACGTTTGCGGTAAACGCCTTGAGCCCCTTCTGGCTGACCCTCGAGCTTGCGTGCCGCAGCGTCTACCCGGAGCAAATCCTCGCCGTGGCCTCCATGGCCCACGCCGAACGGCCGCAGACGGACGACCTCGACCTCAAGCGCGCCTACGACGGGTATCGGGCGTACGCCCTCTCCAAGCTCTACCTCATCGCCCTCACGTTCGAACTTGCCGAACGCCTTGCGCCCTTCGGTGTACGCGTAAACGCCGTTCATCCCGGAGTGATCGGGACGAAGCTCCTGCGCACGTACTGGGGGATCGGCGGCGCCCCCGTAGACGCGGGGGCGGGAAACCTCCTCGCCGTGCTCGAACAGGTCGAACGCCAGGGAATTACGGGCGGCTACTTTCACGAGCGGCTGCCGTCCCGCGCCCACGCCGCGGCGTACGACCTCCGCTTGCGCAAGGAACTCCTCGCGCACATCGAAAGGCAGACGGGCGGGTTTCCGTGTCCGCTCCCGTCTCCCCGCTGATTGCAAGCTTCGGCTCCGAGTCCCCTCTCCGTAGGACCGTATATCCGCACGCCGAAGGGAAACTCTATACTCGGCACGGAGAGTTCGCCCCTTGACGGCGTCTGCAGGGTGTGGTAGTGTTTCCCTTAGAGGCGATAATTCGTCTCAATCCAAAAATGGAGGGGTTTCAATGACACAGGAGGCACAGGTACAGCTCCAAGGGGAATCGGCTCCCTCGCTTCCGCGGATTGGCGAAAAGGCTCCCTATTTCGACGCCGTGACCTCGCACGGCCGGAAGACCCTCGACGACTACAAGGGGAAGTGGCTCATCCTCTTCTCTCACCCGGCGGACTTCACGCCCGTGTGCACGACGGAGTTCGTGGCACTCCAAAACCTCTACGCCGAGCTCAAGAAGCGGAACGTCGAGCTTCTTGGCCTCAGCATCGACAGCGTCTACTCGCACATCGCCTGGGTGCGGAACATCGAAGAAAAGCTCGGCGTCAAGATCGAGTTCCCGATCATCGCCGACCTCGACATGAAGGTCGCCAAGGCGTACGGGATGATCATGCCCGCCCAGTCCTCGACGAGCGCCGTACGCGCCCTCTTCGTCATCGACCCCGACCAAATCGTGCGCCTCATCCTCTACTACCCGATGGAAGTCGGGCGCAACATGGACGAGATCCTTCGCGTCGTCGACGCCCTGCAGGTGGCGACGAAGCACGGCGTGGCGCTTCCGGCAAACTGGCGTCCCGGGGACAAGGTCATCGTACCCCCACCCCAGACGCAGCAGGATGCGGAAAAGCGCGTGAAGGAGCCCGGTCTCGAGATCGTCGACTGGTACCTCTCGAAGAAGCCCCTCGCCTGACCCTTGCCCGACACGGGAGGGCACCGCGTGCGGTGCCCTCCTTTTTCGTCGTTTGTTTCGTGGTAGGATAAAATTGTTGGTTTTTCGCGTCTCTCTAACGGACGCCGGGAAAGGGGATGTCCATGCTCGCGTCCTTCCTCCTCACCCTGCAAGAAGCCGCCTGCCGCGAC
The DNA here is from genome assembly GCF_003633725.1 of Brockia lithotrophica. Lineage (NCBI taxonomy): Bacteria > Bacillati > Bacillota > Bacilli > Thermicanales > Thermicanaceae > Brockia > Brockia lithotrophica. The sequence goes on from NZ_RBIJ01000006.1 coordinate 51,417, forward strand.
CCGGCGCGCGGCGCCGTCTCTCCCCTGCAGGCGGCCCTCATCGCCGCACGCCTTCCTTTGGAGGTACTCGAGTTGGGCGGGTTTCCGGCGCTCCTCGTTCCCCTGCACCCGCAGCCTCGGGGCCTTTTGAGCGTACACTACGACGTCGTTCCCTGCGATGTGCAAGGACCTCCGGCAACCCCCGCCGCCGACGAAACCCGTGTCCTGGGCCGTGGGAGCTCCGACGTGCTCGGCGCAGCAGCAGCCCTCGTGCTGGCCCTGCGGGACGCACGGGAGCGCTGGAGTTCTCCGCCGCCCCTATGGGTGGCATTCGTCGGCGACGAAGAATACGGGGGCACGGGATCGCGCCTTCTCGCCGAACGTCTGCCTTCGACCGTGCGCTGGAGCCTCGTCCTCGAACCGACGGAAGAGGCCTTCGCCTTTGCCTCTGCCGGATCCCTCGAAGTCCACATAGACGTCCAAGGGCGCGCGAGCCACGGGAGTACGCCCGAGGCCGGGGTGAACGCCGTACGCGAAGCCGTATACATCCTCGAACGCCTCGAAGGCGCCGTCGCCGAACTCGCCCGCCACGAAGATCCCACACGCAATCCCGTCCTCACGCCGCTCATGCTCGCGGGCGGAAGCGACGAACTCGTCATTCCGGAAACGGCGCGTCTCGTCGTCGACATCCGGATTCCGCCCGGAAGTTCGCCGCAGGAAATCCAAAAAGCCGTAGAGGCAGCCCTTGCCACCTACGGAGGACCCGCCCACCTAAAGACCGCGTTTCTCGACGACTGCGCGGGCGCCTGGGAAGTCGACCCCGAGGCGGAGGTAGGTCCCCTCCTACGCCGGTTGTACCGCGAAGCCGCGGGGCGGGAACCGAGCCTCGGCTTCATGCCCAGCTGGACGGACGCCCACGCCTACCACGCCCGCGGCCTCTACCCCGTGGTGTGGGGGCCAGGCCGTCTCGACGTCGCCCACACGGCACGCGAATTCGTGCAGCGAGACGCCCTCGAGCGGGCGTATCGTTTCCTCCTCGCCGTCCTCTCCCACTCATGGGATTGAGCGTGTTCCGTCGAACCGGCGACCATATAGCAAAAACGGGAGCGCTTCTGCGCTCCCGCCGCATTCGGTTTGCCCCTTCTTCGGACTGCCTTCCGTCCCTTCTGGTCTTCGCCCGAGGTCCGGGAGGTCACGCTTCCCCGCGAACGGGGACTTCCGCCACGTGCGCGTTGGGGAAAACGACTTCGGGCTCCCTACGGTACATCCGGAGCCATTTCCCCTGTACGGCCCCCGGGACGAACCCGTTTTTCACGTAGAAGGCCTTTGCGCGCTCGTTCTGTACCCCGACCCAGAGACCGACCTTCGCATGGCCGGCTTCGCGGAGGAAGGCGAGTCCGGCGGAAAAGAGGCTGCGTCCGACACCGCTTCCCTGGTACGCCGGGTCTACGACGAACTCGTGAATTTCCCCAATCGTCTCACCCGTCTCCTCGTCGCGCCAGGCCGGGTCGGCGGCGAGGAATCCGACCGGCCCAAGTGACGAAAAGGCGACAAAAAAACCGCCCCTCGTCGTGCGGCGCGCGAGCCAGGTGAGGTAGCGGTGGATCGCCTTCTCCTCCGTATACGCGTACTCGGGCAGAGAGGCGTACGCGCGCGCGTACACCTGCACCAAAAGGTCGCGAAGCGCCCGCTGACGCTCCGGCGTGAGGGATTCGAGGAAAAGTGGGTAGTTGCCGCCTGATCGCGGCTCTGTGCGCCTGGCTTCCGTACTGCCGGCGACCATGTTTGGATAACACCCCTTTGCGATGTTTATTATACCACGGGGCGCGCGATACGCATGCAGAAAAAATCCGAGGCCGAACTCTCCGGCGAAACTCGCGCAAGGCGTACGCCCGGCCCCGAAGGCGTTTGATGCGTTCTACCGGTATCTAAGGTTTCAACGCCCTCCTTGTTGCTCAAGGACGAATTTTGTCACAGATTTGTCCGTTTGTCTTCATGTGAACGTATTCTCTTTCACATAAGCCGGGTGTACCATGAGGGCGGAACCCTTCCCCGCCGCACATCCGAACGATGCGAAAGGGGGATTGTCATGCGAGCTTCGCCTTTCGGACGCGCGATGCGCGCGCTGTCCCTCCTCGGCCTTTCCTTCCTCATCGCCTTCGCCCTCGGAGCTTGCGGAAAGGCGGCCCAGGCTCCGGCGGAGCAGTCCCCGCCCGCGGGGTCGAGCACGGCCGCCGCGGACGTAAACAAGGCGAGCTGCAACGAACCGGAAATCCTCCTCAAGCGGACGAAGGCTGAGTTCGAGGCGATCCGACAGAACTTCAACACGGTTTGGGTGAAGCCGGACGTCGCCAAGGACCGCCTGGACGACTACCTCGTGATCGACCTGCGAAAACCCGAAGACTACGCCCAAGGACACCTCCGCGGCGCCCAAAACATTCCCTTCCCGCCGTTTGCCGCACCTGGAGAAGGGATCGGCGCCAAGATGGAGACGCTTCCCAAGGACAAGAAAATCCTCGTCTACTGCTACACAGGGCAGACGGGGGCGTTTACCACCGCCCTCCTCCGACTAAACGGCTTCGACGCCTACAACCTCGCCGGGGGATTCAACGCCTGGAAGGCAGCCAATCTCCCCCTCGAAGGGAGCGCACCGCAGGCGGGAAGCTCCTCCGGCGGAGGGCAAGCGGCACCCGCACCCGCTCCGGCGCCGTCCTCGGGCGGCGGTGGATGCGGCGGCTAAGCGGTTGTCCTTCTCAGTGGCGCCCGGGAGATTCCCGGGCGCCTTTTCGTTTGCCCGCCGCTGCCTATTCTCCTCGGGACACCACGCGAACGTGGCCCCGGGCGAGGGCCGCGGCGAGAAGGGGGCTCGGAGTGCCTAGGGCGAAGAGCTCCACGTCGTGCTTGGCGCGCATGAGGAGGGTGTAGAGGAGGCGGCGGTCGCGGTCTTCGCGGTAGCGCTCGCGGGAGACGTCGTACAGGAAGACGACGTCGAACTCGATCCCCTTGGCGAGGTAACTCGGCATGAGGACGACGCGCTCGCGCAAGGACGGCGTGTCGTGCCGCACCCGCTGGTAGGGAAACTTCCCCTTGAGGAACGCCTCGGCTTCGTCGCATTCCCACTGCGAACGGCAGAGGACGGCGACGAGGCCGTATCCGCGGCGCAGGGCGCGTTGCACCGCCGCGGCGATTCCCTCCGCCAAGTCCTCGCGCCGTTCGAAGAGGTGAAGTCGGGGGATTTCCCCGCTGCGCGCGAAGGGGACGAGGGAAAGCGGTTCGGCGAGGACGTCCTGGGCGAGGCGGGCGATTTCGCGCGTGCTCCGGTAACTGCGGCGGAGGCAGAGGGCGCGAAAGCCGGTCCGCTGCGCGGCGAGGAAGGCAAAGCCTTCTTCGTCGAGGAGGGAAGGCAGGCCGGAGATTTCCTGCGCCAGGTCGCCGAGAAGCGTGAAGTTCGCCCGGGGAAAGAGTCGGGAAAGCCAGGCGAAATCGAGCGGCGTGTAATCCTGCGCTTCGTCTACGACGACGAAGTGTACGCCGGACTCGCGCGGGAAGTCCCCTACGAGCTCGCGGAGGTAGACGTACGGGACGGCGTCTTCGAAGGTCATGCGTCCGCGGTCCAACGCGCGAAGCGTGGCCTCGCGCACCGCCGCCTGCGCCGACGGGGGAAAGGCGTCTTCCAAACCGGCGGTCGCCGCACGCCATATGTCGTCGGCGGCGTACAGGAGGCGGTAGAGGGCGGCCCAATCGAGAAAGCTCCGCCGCTCGAGGACGGATTCCACCTCGCGGCGGATCTCGTCCAAGAGGTCGTCCTTGAGGATTTCCTGCATGCGGGTTTCGAGGGTGGTCGGATCCCCGCGGCGCCGCGCCTTGAGGTAAGCGCGCTGTAGGCGCGTGCGCGATAGGTGGTGGAGGGCGTCCTCGAGCTCGGGAGAGGTGCGCAGCTTAGCGAGCTTCCGTTCGAGCTTCCGCCGCGCTCCCTCCGTCAGCGCGTAGAGCCGCGCCCGCGGCGAGGGATCGGAGGCGGTCCGCGCGGGTTCGCCGTCGCGCCCAAGGTAGAGGGCCGCGAGCTCTTCGGGAGAGAAGAGGAGGAAGTCCCGGACGCGAATCGGACGGAAGGGCGGAGCGATGCGGGCTACGATACGGGCAAAGCGGTCGAGAACGCGGACGAAGACGGGGGAACCCTTCCAGCGGAGCGCTTCCCTCCGCACGCCGTGTCGCGGATCGGAAGGATCGGTTTCCAAGAGGAACTCGTAGAGGGCTTCCGGCGGTTCTACCTCGACGTCGGCACCGATGCGGCGGACGACGTACTCGAAGAACGTCCGCTGGAGCACGTTTTCTTCCCCGAGTTCCGGCAAGACGGAGGAGATGTACTCGCGGAAGAGGGGGTTTGGGGAGAGGACGAGCATTTGGTTCGCCCGGGCGCGCTCCCGGTGGCGGTAGAGGAGGTAGGCGAGGCGTTGGAGGGCGACGGAGGTCTTCCCGCTCCCCGCGACCCCCTGAACCACGACGAGGTCGTGGCGGTCGTCCCGGATCACGCTGTTTTGCTCTGCCTGAATCGTTTCGACGATCGCCCCCATCTCGGGACGCGCCCCGCGGCCGAGGACCTCTCGCAGGATGTCGTCCGTGACCGCGGCGCCGCTCACGTCAAACATCGCCCGCAGGCGGCCGCCGCGAATGTCGAACTGCCGCTTCTTCGTGAGCTCGCCTCGGATCTCCCCCGCCGGCGTCTCGTACGCCGCAGGACCGAGGACCCCTTCGTAAAAGAGCCCGGCGACGGGAGCGCGCCAGTCGAGGACGAGGTAGGCGTCAGTTTCCGCGTCGTAAAACGAACGACGGCCGATGTAGTAGCGTTCCGCCTCCGCGGACCCTTCCTCGCGAAAGTCTACGCGGCCGAAGTACGGCGAGGAGAGGAGGCGGAGGAGGGACTTTGCCTCCTCGCCGGACAGATGAACCCGCTTTTCGAGTTCGGCGACGACGGCGGACTGCTGAAGGATGTCGGCAAAGCTCTCGAGTACGTCGGTGCTCTCGTCGATGCCGAGGGATACGTCTTCCCATAGGGACGCGAGAAGCGCGTCGACGTCTTCTCGTCTCTGTCCGGCCTCTTCTTCCAGACGTAGGACCGCTTCGCGTATGCGTGCGGTCACGTAGGCGAGGCGGCGTTCCTCTTCCTCCCACTCCTCACGCCATCCGGGATAAGGCTCCATCTCTCTCACCCCCTTTCCCACGTACGTACAGGGTTGCCCGCGGCAGTATTTGATTCTCCGGCTACGATCGGCCCTTTCCCACGTACGTACGGGGTTGCCCGTGCTCCGCCCGCCTAGGCGTCGGCACGTCCCCCTTTCTCACGTACGTACGGGGTTGCCGCACGAAGTGCGGGCGATACGGCGTTGTTTTCGCTCCCTACTAAGGCGTCCGCCCTTCCCCCTCGCCGAAAAGCCCAGCGACGAAGGCGGCCGGGGAAAAGTCCAAGAGGTCCTCTCTACCTTCCCCTACGCCGACGAGCTTTACGGGAATGTCCAGTTCCTTTTGAATCGTGACGACCACGCCGCCGCGCGCCGTGCCGTCGAGCTTCGTCACGGCGATTCCCGTCACGCGGGCAGCTTCGAGAAACACTTCCGCCTGACGAAGGCCGTTTTGCCCGGTCGTTCCGTCGAGGACGAGGAGGACCTCGTGCGGCGCTCCGGGGAGCTTTTGGCCGACGACGCGGACGATCTTTCGGAGTTCATTCATGAGGTGCTGTTTCGCGTGAAGTCGCCCCGCCGTGTCGCCGAGGACGACGTCGTAGCCTTCGCGCTGCGCGCGGTCAACGGCCTCGTAGAGAACGGCCGCCGGATCCGCCCCTTCCTCCCGGGCGACGACGTCCGCGCCCACGCGCTCCCCCCAAAGGCGGAGCTGGTCGATCGCACCGGCACGAAACGTGTCTCCTGCGGCGAGGAGTACGCGCTTCCCTTCTCCCTTCAGGCGGTAGGCGAGCTTTCCGAGCGTCGTGGTCTTTCCCGTCCCGTTTACGCCGACAAACAGGATGACGGTCGGACCTTCGGGGGCAAAGGTGAGGCGAAAGCGGCTCTCGTCGTCGCCGAATACCTCGAGGATTCGGGCGGCGAGCGCTTCGCGCACCTCTTCCGGCGTGGTGAGCCCCTTCTTGCGCACGTCGGCGCGCAAGGACTCCACGAGCCAGGCGCTGGTCTTTACGCCCACGTCTGCGGCGATGAGGATCTCCTCGAGCTCGAGGAAGAAGTCGTCGTCGAAGGCCGCCCGACGGCGGAAGAGCCCCTCCAAGGGATCTACGAGCGCGTGCCGCGTCTTGGCGAGCCCGCGGCCGAAGGCGCTCCCGATCTTCTCCCCCGCATCGCCCAGGGTGCGGCGCAAGCGATCCCAAAGTCCCACAAAAACCCACCTCCGCGTCACCGGCCGTTTTCCCGGTCTCATCCCGCGCCCGGATGCGCCTTTCGTTCGCGCTCCTCCCCCAAGCAGCCCTACGGCCTACGGAGAAGTGCGGAGGGTCACCTCCGCTTCTTCGTCTACGTCTTCGAGGGAGACGGAGAGGATTCGGCTCGTGCCGTCGTCGTCCAAAACGACGCCGTAGAGGACGTCGGCAAAGGCCATCGTCTTTTTCCGATGCGTGATCACGAGGAGCTGCGTCCGTTCGCGAAAGCGGCGAAGGAGTTCGCCAAAGCGCCCGAGGTTTCCCTCGTCCAAAGCGGCCTCCGCTTCGTCGAGGATCACGAACGGCACCTCGCGCACCTGAAGGAAGGCGAAGAGAAGCGCCAGGGCCGCCATAGCCCTCTCGCCACCGGAGAGGAGCGTAAGCGGCATGCGCCGTTTGCCGGGCGGCTCGAGGACGACCTCTACGCCGCCCTCCAGAGGATGCGCGGGATCCGTCAGGACGAGATACCCTTGCCCGCCGCCGAAGAGAAAGGCCACGTGTTCGCGAAAGGCGGCGTCCACGCGCGCAAAGGCTTCGCGAAACCGCTCCTCCATCTCCCGCTCGAGCCGCCGGAGGAGTTCCGTGAGGCGCCGTTTCCCCGCCTCGAGATCCTCGAGGCTTGCGGAAAGCTCCTCCATGCGGCGCTCGATGCGCGCCTCTTCCTCGAGCACGTACGTGTTTACCGACCCGAGTTCGGCGAGGGCGGTTTCGAGGGAGGCGAGCCGTTCTCGGGCCGCCGGAACCTCGTCGTCCGACAGCGGTGCGTAGCGCTCGCGCGCCGCCTCCGGAGGTAGGCGGAGCGTCGCGCGCAGGCGATTCCGCACTTCCTCGGCGCGGAGTTCCGCCTCGCGCGCGCGGGAAGCGTGTGCCTCGCGCCGGCGCACGAGTTCTACGCGGGCGGCGTCCACGCGGCGAAGCCGTTCCTCCGCCTCCTCCGCACGGCGACGGACGGCGTGCAGGGCCGCGTCGTAGCCCGCGAGAACGCGCTTCCTCTGCTCGAGTTCCCCGTCGTACCGCACCAGTTCATCGGCGTACGAGCGGACTCGTTCCGCCTGCGCCCGGACGTGTCTCTTCCCCTCGCGGTAGGCTTCCCAGGTTCGCGCAATTTCGTCCCGAAGAGAGGCCGCAACCCTTTCGAGGTCCGCAAGCGCGCGCGCGTTTGCTTCGGACTTTTCTTCGAGCCGCGCCCGGCGGATCCGAAGCTCCCCCTGTCGCCTGTGAAACTCCTCTCGTTCCCGCCGCCGGCGCTCCGCCTCGCGGGCGCGTTCTGCGAGTTCCGCGGCGAGGGAAGTTTCCTCCGCCTCCGCCCGGACCAGTCCCGCCCGAATTTCGGCGAGTTCTCGCTTCAAGTCGGAACGCGTAGCCTCCGAGAGCGCGAGTTCCTCGTCCGCAGCCCGAAGCTCCGCCGCGAGGACTTCCGCTTCCCGCTGCGCCCGCAGGACCTCTTCCCGGCGATCCCGCTCCTCCTCCTGAAGGGAAAAAAGCCGAGCACGAAGCTCCTCTTCGGCGCGCGCGTTCGTTTCCTCGGCGGCGCGGAGTTCTTCCGTAGCTCGGAGGATCTCGCCGTGTTCCGACTCTGCCCGGCGGAGTTCGGCTTCCGCGGCGCGCAAGACCTGCTCCGGCGGGAAGGAGGTGCGGCCACCGCGTCCGCGCGGTCTCGGCGCCCCTCCCGTCATCGCTCCGCCGGGATGGACGACGTCGCCTTCGGGCGTGACGACGCGCGTGCGAAAGCCCAAGAGGCGGGCCGCCTGGGTGGCCGCCGCGAGCGTTTCGGCGAGCACCACCTGTCCGAGGAGGTGGCGGACGACTACGGCGTAGCGCGGTTCGGTGCGCACCCATTCGGCAAGGACGCCGCGCACCCCGGGTACGCGGGCGAGAAGATCCCGCTCGCGCGGCGGAAGCTCCCGCGGCCGGAGGGTGTCCAGAGGGAGAAAGGTCGCCCGTCCCTTTCCCCGCTCCTTCAAGAAGGCGATGGCGCGCCGCGCGTCGCCCTCGCTTTCCACGACGAGATGCTCCCACGCACCGCCCAAGGCGACGTCCACGGCGAGGCCCAACTCCTCCGGAACGTCGAGGAGGGAAGAGACGGTGCCCAAAATCCCGCCCAGTTCTTCCCGCGCCGCGAGGACGGCCCGCACGCCCTCTCCGTAGGCCAAAGAAGCCTGGTGGGCCAGTGCCGCCACGCGCGCCCGCAGCCGCTCGAGCTCCCGTTCCGCCTCGAGGAGCCGCGCCTCTGCCGTTCGGAGGGCGCGAGCCGTCTCCTCCCGCCTCTTCCTCCGTTCGGCCAGTTCCGCGCGCACCCGCTCGAGCTCCGCACGCACGCCGTCGAGTTCGGCCTTTGCCCTTTCGGCGGCGCGGAGGGCGCGGTCGTGCCGTTCGGTGAGCTCCTCCCGCTCCGCGAGAAGCTGACCGCGGCGACGGTCGAGGCGGGCGAGCTCTTCCTCGAGGCGTCGGAGTTCGCTTCGCAACCGGGCGGCTTCGCGCGCCGCGGCAAAGGCGCGGTCCTGAAGCTCGGGCAAAGGATCTCCGTCTTCCCCAAACGGCGCGGAAAGCTCGGACTCCTCGCGGGCGAGGGTCGCGAGCTCCGCGGCGAGCTCATCCCGTTCCGCCTTCGCCCGGACGAGGGCGGCGCGGACGTGCCGACGTTCGGCGAGCGCCTTGCGCAGTTCGTCGCGCATGCGGACGAGACCTTGCCGCCGCTCCGCGTCCGCAGCCTCGAGGGCGAGGAGGTCGCGCAAGACGGCCTCGCGGCGGGCGCGAAGGGACTCGTATTCCCCCTCCTCCCTGCGCTTCCCCGCCCGAAGGCGCTCTTCGGCGTCCCGGAGCCGGGAAAGCCGCTGCGCCAGCCGCGTGCCCTGCTCCCGCACGCGTTCCTCCGCCGCCTCGAGCGCCTGAGCCAGGCGAAAGGCTCGGGCCGCTTCCCGCTCGTGGCGCAAAAGCTCCGTGAGGAGGAGTCGGCCCTCGACCTCAGCGAGCTCCTCGCGAAGCGCGAGGTAGCGCCGCGCGCGCTCCGCCTCTTCCCGCAGAGGGGCACGCTCTTCCTCGAGGGCGGTCAAGAGATCGCGGACGCGGGTGAGGTTCGCCTCTACCTCCGCGAGGTCCGCCTCGGCCTCGCGCTTCCGTTCGCGGAAACGTCGGATGCCCGCGAGTTCCTCGAAGGCCGTACGCCGCGCCTCGGGACGTTCGGCGATGAGCGCGTCCACCTCTCCCTGCCCGACGATGGCAAAGGCCCCCTGCCCGAGCCCCGTGTCCAGGAAAAGGGTAGACAGATCCTTCAGGCGCACCGGAGACCCGTTGATCCACGCGGCGCTCTCCCCGTTGCGCAAGATCCTCCGCGTGACGGAAATCTCCTCGTAGGGCAGGGAAAAGAAGCCGTCGCGGTTGTCGAGGACGAGCGTGACCTCAGCGTAGCCGAGCCCCCGCCGCGCGGCGCTCCCCGAAAACACGAGGTCTTCGAGGCGGGAACCGCGCAGCGCGCGGGCGTTCGCCTCCCCAAGGACGAACCGCACGGCGTCGATGAGGTTGGACTTTCCGCTGCCGTTTGGACCGACGATGGCCGTTATCCCCGGCGCAAAGCGTACCCCGGTCTTCCGCCCGAAGGATTTAAAGCCGTAAAGCCAAAGTTCGCGCAGGCGCAAGCCTCCACCTCCCCGCGCGCTGCCGACGAGGAGCCCGGAGAGGATTCCGGGTCATTCCCCTCCGTCCCCCGCGTCGAGGTACGCCTCCACGCGTTCCAACGCCTCCCGAGCCGCCTGCTGCTCCGCCTCTTTCTTGGATCTTCCCGCTCCTCGCCCGATTTCCCTGCCGTTCAGGAGGACGACGGCGACAAAACGGCGGTTGTGGGCGGGGCCGCTTTCTTCAACGATCTCGTAGCTCAAGGCGTACTGCGTCCCGTACCGTTGGACGATTTCCTGGAGGAGGCTCTTGTAGTCCTGGTCGAGGCGAAATTCCCCCCGCTTCACGCGGGGAAACACGAGGACGTCCAAGAGGCGCCGGGCCGCCTCGAGCCCGCCGTCCAAGTAGACGGCCCCGATCACCGCCTCGAAGGCGTCGGCGAGGATCGAGGGGCGCTCACGTCCCCCGGAAAACTCCTCGCTGCGACCGAGGAGGAGGTACTCCTGTAGGCCGAGCTCGCGGGCGTAGAGGACAAGGGATTCCTCGCGGACGATCTGCGCCCGGAGCTTGGTCATCTCCCCTTCGGACAAGGGAGGCGCGAGGTGAAAGAGGAATTCAGAAACGAGGAGTTCGAGGACGGCGTCGCCGAGGAACTCCAGGCGTTCGTTATCCGGAGGCGCTTCCGCCGTTTCCTCCCAGTCGTGGGCGTAGGACGCGTGCGTGAGGGCTTCGCGGAAGAGCGCGCGATCGCGGACCGCAATTCCCCATGCGGTGAGGCGTGCGAGAAGGGCGTCGACGCTCGGCGTCGGGGCTTCCCAGTCTCCACTCACCGGGCTTCCTCCTCCGAACCTTCGTCTGCGCCAGTCGCACCGCCGCCCTCGTCGTAGCGCCTGAGGGCGAGGACCGCGTTTTGCCCGCCAAAGCCAAAGGAATTCGACAGCGCAACGCGGACGTCCGCACGCCGCGCGACGTTGGGCACGTAGTCGAGGTCGAGTTCTGGGTCGGGTTCCTCGAGGTTGATCGTCGGCGGTACGATTCCCGTCTTGAGCGTCATCACCGTCGCCGCAGCCTCCACGGCACCTGCCGCTCCGAGGAGGTGGCCGATCATCGACTTGTTCGAACTCACGAGGAGCCGGTAGGCGTGCTCGCCGAAGACCGATTTGATCGCCTTTGTCTCGCACCGGTCGTTGTATTCCGTGGCGGTTCCGTGGGCGTTCACGTAGTCCACGGCTTCCGGGGGAAGGGAGGCGTCGGCGAGGGCGTGGCGCATGGCCTCCGCCATTCCCCGGCCTTCGGGGGCGGGAGCCGTGATGTGGTAGGCATCGGCGCTCATTCCGAAACCCACGACTTCCGCGAGGATGGGTGCCTTGCGTGCGCGGGCGACGCTCAGACGCTCGAGAACGAGAACCCCCGCGCCCTCTCCGATGACGAAGCCGTCGCGACGACGGTCGAACGGTCGGCTCGCCCGTGGCGGATCGTCGTTGCGCGTGGACAGAGCCCGCGCCGCACCAAAGGCCGCAAAGGCGATCGGCCGCACGGCTGCCTCCGCTCCGCCGGCGAAGATGACGTCCGCCTTGTTCGCCCGGAGAAGCTCGTACGCGAGCCCGAGGGCGTGCGTCCCCGTCGCACATGCCGACACGGGGGCGAAGTTCGGCCCGCGGGCGCCGAGCTCGATGGCCACGTAGCCCGCAGGCATGTTCACGATCATCATGGGGACGAAAAACGGGCTTACGCGCCGCGGCCCGCGGGAGAAGAACGCGGAGAAGTTGTCTTCGAGGGTACCCATCCCCCCGACACCCGAACCGATGACGACGCCGACGCGTTCCGGGTCCCACGCTCCGGGATCGAGCTGCGCGTGGCGAAGCGCCATCTTGGCGGCGGCCACCGCAAAGAGGATCGTCCGGTCGAGGCGACGCGCCTCGCGGGCGTCCACCCACATCTCCGGATCGAACCCCTTTACCGTGCCCGCGATCTGCGTGGCGTACCCCGTGAGGTCGTAGTCCGTAACGCGCACAATCCCGCTCTTTCCGGCGACGAGGTTTTCCCAAAAGGTCTCCAAATCGTTTCCGATGGGCGTGACGACGCCCATCCCCGTGATCACGACGCGTTCCGACACCCGTACCACCCCTCTGCGCCAAGGCTCTCGCCGGAAAAACCCCTCCGGAAGCGCGAAGAGGGGGAAGGGCTTCCCTTCCCCCTCCCCGATCGGACGGGCCGCCGAACTTTCGGGCGGGAGCAAAGCCCGGCTTCCTTCCGGCAGAGTCCGCGTCCCCGCGGTCCCCGGGCCGCCTTCCTCCCGCAACCGCTCTTCCGGACGAAATGCCTCAGCCCTTGTGGTGCTTTTCAATATACTCGATCACGTCCTGCACAGTCTGGATCTTTTCCGCGTCTTCGTCCGAAATCTCGAGGCCGAAGGCGTCCTCGAGTTCCATGACGAGTTCCACGAGGTCCAGCGAGTCCGCCTTAAGGTCTTCGCGGAAACGAGACTCCGGCCGTACCTGGTCGGGCTCCACGTTGAGGCGTTCGACGATCACACCCTTGATCTTCTCGAAGAGTTCGTCGCTCATTGGGAAGGGCACCTCCTTGGGGGATTATACCACAGTCCGGGCAAGGCCCGCCCGACGCGCCAGAGGGCTCTAGCCTCCTTCGTCTACGTGACCATGCCCCCGTCGACGACGAGGACGTGCCCGGTGATGTACGCGGCGTCATCTCCGGCCAAGAAGCGCACGGCGCGCGCCACATCTTCGGGGGAACCGAAGCGCCCCGTAGGGATCAGGCGCAACAGCGCCTCCTTGGCCGCCTCGGGAAGCGACTCCGTCATGTCCGTCTGGATGTAGCCCGGAGCCACAGCGTTTACGGTGATCCCGCGGCTCGCGAGCTCCTTCGCCGCCGCCTTCGTGAGCCCGATGAGGCCAGCCTTCGCCGCGGCGTAATTCGCCTGACCCGGATTCCCTACGAGGCCGACGACGCTGGCGATGTTTACGATCCGCCCGCGGCGCGCGCGCACCATGTGCTTTGCGGCAGCGCGCATGAGATAGAAGGGCCCCGAAAGGTTCGTGCGGATGACCTCTTCCCACTCCTCGTCCTTCATGCGCAAGAGGAGGTTGTCGCGCGTGATCCCCGCGTTGTTCACGAGAATGTCCAACCTCCCGAAGCGCTCCAGGGCGAGGGAGACGAGACGATCCGCCTCCTCGGGCCGAGACACGTCCCCCTGCTCCGCAAGCGCTTCTGACCCCAAGCCACGGATTGCCTCCACCACGGCCTCCGCCGCGTCGCGCCGACCGCGGTAGACGACGAGCACGCGCGCCCCGCCCCGGGCGAGTTCGAGGGCGATCGCCCGCCCGATCCCCCGCGAGGCGCCGGTGACGAGGGCAACCCTCTCGGCCAGTTCCACGGATGTCACCTCCTTCGGGACCGCGTCCCGCTCGATCTTTCCCCAGCTCCTCACGACTCTTCCCGCACGCCTCCTGCGCTTCGGAGGCGATCCGCGACGGCTCGGGCCTCTGCCCACGAGGCGACGTTGTACAGAGAAAACCCGGGATCCGTCTTGCGCACGAGCCCCGTGAGGACGTTCCCCGGGCCCACCTCCACGATCGTCTCCACGCCGAGGTCGCGAAGGGCGCGAACCGTCTCCACCCACCGCACGGGGCGGACGAGCTGGTCGAGCAACGCCTCGCGAATTTCCGCGGCACTCCGCACGGGACGCGCCCAGGCGTTTACGAGGACGGGCACGGTGGGTTCCCCGAGGTCGATCTCGCGAAGGACCGCCTCCAACTCCTTTCGGGCCGGCGCCATATAGGACGAGTGAAAGGGCCCGGCGACGCGAAGGGGGACGACGCGCCGCGCGCCGAGCGCGAGAAGGCGTCGCCCCGCTTCTTCTACGCCCGCCGCACGTCCGGAGACGACCACCTGCTCCGGGGAATTCACGTTGGCCGCTTCCACGCCGAAATCCTCGCCGAGGGCGCTCACCTCTCGGCATACGGATTCCACGAGATCCGGGGAAAGACCGACCACGGCGGCCATCGTCCCCGGATTTTGCCGCGCCGCCTCCGCCATCGCCACCCCCCGGGCGTGTGTGAGGCGGATCCCCTGGGCGAAGTCGAACACGCCGGCGGCATAGAGCGCCGCGTACTCGCCCAGGCTGTGCCCGGCGACGACCGCGGGAGGAGGGGCACCGAGATCCCAGAGGACGTCGTAGAGAAGGGTCTCCACGAGGAAAAGCGCCGGCTGGAGGACGACGGTCTCCGTAAGCGCCGCTTCGGGGCCGCGAAGCACGAGTTCCGCAAAGGGAATCCCCGTAAGCTCTTCCGCCAAGCGGAAGCGCTCGCGCGCCCACGAAAACTCTTCCCAAAGGTCGCGCCCCATCCCCACCTTCTGCGCACCTTGGCCGGGAAAGACGTAGGCGACGGGAGGAACGGAGGATGCGCGGCTCACGGCTCCGTCTTCCCCCGCGCAAGCGCCGCCTCGAACTCTCCGGTCCTGAGCGGTGAGGGAACGCTCCAGCGAAGGACGGTGGCCGCCCACGTGAGCCCCCCACCGAAGGCGACGAGGAGCACGACGTTCCCCGGAGAAAGGCGGCCGGCGCGGTACGCTTCGTGAAGCGCCACGGGCGTCGAAGCGGCCGACATGTTGCCGTAGCGGTCGAGGTTGACCACGACCTTTTCCGGGGGGAGCTGAAAGCGCTCCTGCGCCGCGTCGATGATTCGGAGGTTGGCCTGGTGCGGAACGAGGAGGTCGAGGTCGTCCTTGGTGAGCCCCGCGCGCCGAAGGGCTTCCTCAGAGGCTTCCGCCATGATCCGCACGGCAAACTTAAAGACCTCGCGTCCGTTCATCTTGAGGAAGTGCTGGCGTTCCTCCACCGTGCGGTGGGATGCGGGAAGGCGCGACCCCCCGGCGGGAAGTACGAGGAGGTCAGCTCCCCCGCCGTCCGCCCCCAAGACGAAGGAGAGAAATCCGCCTTCGGCCACCGGTCCGACTACCGCGGCTCCCGCGCCGTCCCCGAAGAGGACGGCCGTGGTGCGGTCTTCCCAGTCCGTGATCCGCGAAAGGACTTCCGCACCGACCACGAGGACGTACCGCGCCCGACCAGACTCGACGAAGGAGGCGGCGACGGCAAGTCCGTAGATAAACCCCGAACACGCCGCAGACATGTCAAACGCCCAGGCGTTCCAGGCGCCGAGCCGACGCTGGAGGAGGGCGGCGGTGGAGGGAAACACGTGGTCCGGCGTGGTGGTCGCCACGAGGATCCCGTCCAGATCGGCCGCAGCAATCCCCGCCACGCGGAGTGCCTCTTCCGCCGCGGGAAAGGCGAGGTCGGAAGCCGCCTGGTCTTCCCGGGCGATGCGCCGTTCGCGGATCCCCGTGCGCGTCCGAATCCACTCGTCGGAGGTGTCCATTTTCCGCTCAAGGTCGAAATTCGTAAGCACCTGTTCGGGAACGTAGGCCCCCGTCCCGAGAATTCCCGCACGTACGGCCACGCGCTCACCCCCAACACGAACTCTCAGAAACCCGCATGCCACCTAAAAACCCCGGAGGGGGCCACGACCAAGATCCCCTCAGACCTCTCCGCCCGTCCCGTCCTCCTCCGTTTCTCCCTTCCCCGCCGCCAGACTTTCGACGAGCCTTTCTTGGAGGTCTGCGGCGAGAAAGCGGCGAATCGTGCGGAGGGCGGCCACGAAGGCCCGCGCGTCGCTCGACCCGTGTGCCTTAAACACAGGACGCCTGAGGCCGAGAAGGGGGGAGGCGCCGTACTCCTTGTAGTCGAAGCGGCGCAAGACCTGCTTCACCGCCGGGAGGGCGAGAAGCGCCCCGAGCTTCGCCCGAAACGTGGACGTAAAGGCCTCCTTGAGGGCGTCGAGGGCGAACTGCGCCGTGCCCTCCACGGCCTTGAGAAAGACGTTCCCGCTGAAGCCGTCCGTGACGACGACGTCGGCTACGCCGAAGAGGACGTCCCGCGCCTCCACGTTGCCCACGAAGTGCACCGCGGGCGTAGCACGAAGGAGGCGGTAGGCTTCCTTGGCCAGGGCGTTCCCCTTCCCCTCTTCCACGCCCACATTGAGAAGCCCGACGCGTGGACGATCGACGTCAAGGATGAAGCGGACGTACGTCTGCCCGAGGAGGGCGTAGTCGAGCAGGTGGTGGGGCTTCGCGTCCACGTTGGCGCCGATGTCCAAGACGAGGACGCCCCGGCCGTCGGCCGTAGGAAACACGGGGGCGAGCCCCGGACGCTCCACGCCCCGGATGCGCCCCACCTTGAGAAGCCCTCCCGCCATGACCGCCCCCGTGCTCCCGGCGCTCAGGAAGGCGTCCGCCTCTCCCGCAGCGAGGAGCTCCAGCCCGCGGACGATGCTCGCGTCGGGCTTGCGCCGGAGGGCGCGCACGGGCTCCTCATCGTTGGCAATCACCTCCGGGGCGTGCACGATCCTACAGCGCTCCGCCTTCGAAGCGAGCCCCTGGCGGGCTAGCGCGTCGCGCAAAAACGCCTCGTCCCCCAAGAGGAAAAACTCCAACTCGGCGAAGTCTTCGCTCCCGCACACCTGCTTCAGCGCTTCCAGAGGGGCCTCCGGCGCGTAGTCTCCACCCGTCATGTCCCACGCGATCCGCCAACGCCCGCTCACGACCGGTCCCCCCGCGCATGGGCAATCTCCTGAACGACGAACTCTCCGGAAAACACGACTTCCCGCACGCCTCCCGGCCGTAGGGCTTCTGTGACGACGCGCACCCGTCTACGCGGCCCTTCCCGAAGGACCACCTCCGCCTGAGCTACGAGGCGATCCCCCACACGGGCGGGGCGGAGGAAGCGGACGCTCGCGGAAACGGTGACGGCGAGAGGGGCATCGACGAGCGCCACGGCGAGAGAATTCGCTTGCGCGAAGAGGATGTGCCCGCGGGCGATGTCCGCGTGGCGAAAGGTGTGGACGCGTTCCACCGCGAGGTGCGAACGCCCCCGCTCCTCGAGCCGAAGCTCCTCCAAGAAGCCGAAGAGGTCTTCTTCCACGAGGGAGCGAAGGGAGTCGACTTCCCCCTGGGCTACCCGGCGCACGCGGGCCCGCATCTCGGGGATCCCGAGGGCGTGCCGATCGAGGCGGATCGTCTGCACGCTCACCCCGAGACGCCGGGCGAGTTCCTCGTCCGTAAGGAAGGGATCTTCCTCGAGAAGGCGCACGAGCTGCGCCCGTCGCTCCTCACGCCGAGACCGCCTCCGGCGCGCCTGCGCCCGAACGGAAGGAGCGGGCTCAGGGCTTTCCCTCGGCCCTTCCTCCCCGCTCGGGCCTACAGAATTAGCACCAGGTGATAAAAGCTCCTCCTTCACTTTACACCACCCCGCACTTCCGCACAAGAGGCCAATACGGTTTCCGAGAACAAGCGGTACCCGGATTCCGTGAGGTGGATCCCGTCGGCACCTACGTACGTGCGAAAGTCCTCCCGTCCCAAAAGGAAGGCGCCGCGCAAAAGAACGCGCGGAATTTCCAGACGCTCCGCGACCCAGGCCACGGCAGCCGCGTAGCGTTCCTGCCACCAGTGGATACGCGTCACGGTGCCGAGCCACCTCAAGATCGCGTCGGCACGCTCCGGAGAACCCCGCGAAATCCAGGCAAAATACCTCTCCGCCACGAGAGGCGGGGGGACGAGAAAGATCGGTTCCGCGCGATAGGCCCGGGCCAATCCCGCAATCTCTCCGAGGTCGCCCGTAAACGCGTCGAGGCGGCGACGCGGGAGGTGCTCAGAGTCGGGAGAGGCGGCGACGGCATCCCAATCGAAATCGCAGTCGTTCCCGCCGAAGTGGACGAGCACCCAGCTGCCCCGAAGCCGCTCGGGACTGCGGAGGGCGAACTCTCGCAAACGTTCCAAACCATCGCGCGCCGTAGCCCCCATGAACGCGAGGTCTGCGACGACTTCGTGCCCCTTACGGGCGAGGGCGTTGGCCACCCGTGTCCGCGCGAGGGCGTACCGACGCCGCACGTCGTCCCATACGATCCCACGAAGGAGGGAGTCCCCTATGAGAACAAACCGTCCCACCCCGTACGCCTCCTCGACGTGAACTCCCAAGCCATACCTTCGTCCGAAGCTTACCCCCGCCCTCTCCTCCCGAGACAACTTCGCATTCGGCTCATCCGAGCGCGACTCCAGCATACCACAAGACCCAATCTCCCCTCTCCCGCGGACGCGCTTGCATCGGAGACGGCGCCAATCCTCGCTCCCGTGACCCAGACGCGCCGACGCGCAAACGAAAAAGCCGCAAGGGGGCAATCCCCTTGCGGCCAACCGGACCGGGCGGCACACGCGACGGGAAGGAGTATTCCTCTATTCCTCGTCCTCGACGTCCAGAACGCGTACCCCCTTGTAGTAGCCGCAGTGGGGGCAGACGCGGTGGGGAAGCTTGTACTCGCCGCAGTGTTCGCAGCGCACGAGCCCGGGAAGTTCCAGCTTGTAGTGCGTCCGACGAAGGCGCTTCTTCGTCTTCGAAGTCCTATGAAACGGTACGGCCACGAAAGCTCACCTCGCCTCGATTTCCTTTCCCGCGTTTCGCCAACCGCTTCGCCTACTAGGAAGGATGTCCGTCCGGTTCCTCGGGAACCAAGAGCGCGCGCAACGCCTCCAGGCGCGGATCGACCGCCTCGACCTTACAACCACATGGCCCTTCGTTGAGGTTTTTCCCACATACCGGGCACAACCCTTTGCAATCTTCACGGCAGAGCGGCCGGTCGGGGAGAGAAAGGATGAGCCAGTCTTCCAAGTGCGGGAGAAGGTCGAAGGCGTCTTCCTCTACCCACTCGACGAGTTCGCGCACGGGAAGATCCTCCGCAGAAGCGGGAGGTGCCCCGCGGCGGAAGGTCTCGTCTACGGAGACGCGAAACGACCGTTCGAACTCGCTTAGACAGCGAACGCATACGAGCCGTGCGGCAAAGCTCAACGTACCCGCCAGGTAGATGGCACCGTCTTCCCACCATGCGGATCCGTCGAAACGAGCCGGAGTGACATTTCGTACCTCCGGCCGCGCGTACACGCGCTCCGAAGGGGAAAAGGTGACGTGGAGCTCAAGCGGCGGGCGCCCCTCGAGGGCGCGCTCGCGGAGCTCGGAAAACGAAAGGCGCAACGTCCTTCCCCCCGCATCCAGACACGCCGGTCATTATATCCCATCCGGTACGCCGTGTCAACGTACACCACGGACGTCGGTCCTTCCTGCGACACGCGGGCGGATCTCCGCCCTTTTGAAACCTGTTAGTACGGTATTTAACTTGATATCATGAAAAATCGAGCGTTGTTAACAATTCGTTCAAGAACTCTTCGCCTTTTCCCCTTTTCCTCGGGGTACCCCCGGACGTACAATCGGACCGGAGAGAAAGAATGTGAAACTTTTATCAAAGGAGGCGCAGTTCATGCAAGTGCGTCCGTGGACCCGCCGCGTGGCCTTCTTGGCCGCAACCTTTGTGCTCCTCCTCCTCCCGTTGGCCGCATGTTCGGGAAAGGCGAGCGAAACCCCCCAAACGCAGGCGCCGTCGGGATCGTCCGCCGTATGTCCCCCGTGCACGTGTGACAAGGACGCCTACCTCAAGGACAAGGTAAAGGAACTCTTTACCTTCATTCGGTCGAACGCAGGAAGCGTAGGCCTGAACGCGCAGGCGGTGAACGAGCACCTCAACGACTACATGATCGTCGACCTGCGCAAGCCCGCCGACTACGAGAAGGAACACATCCCGGGAGCGGTGAACATCCCCTTCCCGACCAACGGGACGCCGGACAACGACATCGTGGCGAAAATGGACACCCTCCCCAAGGATAAGCCGATCGTCGTCTACTGCTACTCGGGGCAAATGGGATCTTTTACCACCGCACTCCTCCGCCTCGAAGGCTACGACGTGCGGAACTTGATGGGCGGCTTCCCCTCCTGGCTCAAAGCCGGCCTGAAGACGGAAGGGACGGAGGCGGGTAAGTCCGCTCCCCAGAGCCAGACTCCCGCTTCGGGAGGAGCGCAGACGCCCGCGCCTTCCGGCGGCGGCTCGAGCGGCGGAGGCGGCGGCTGCGGAGGTTGATCGGCCGAACGGAAAGCCCCGCGTTCCGAACATCCGTCTCCGAGCTTACCTGCACGGACTCCCTAAGAGGAAGCGAAATCCCGAGATTTCTCCCGCCGTACGGGTCTCCCTGTACGGCTTTTTATTTTTACTATGCAAATATTGTAAATACGACAGAGGGGCGCTTCATAGTTCTGTCACAAAAAACGCTTTGTGAACGCTAACACAAAGAGAGGCGAAAGGTATAATAGAGGCGAATGCGGCCCGAGATCTCCTACGAGAATCCGGACGGAATTCGCCACCAAGGAGGGGTCACGATGCAGCGGAGACGCACCCGTTGGGCCCTTGCGACCTTCGTCGCGGTCCTCGCCTTTGCCCTCGTCCTCGCCGGTTGCGGGAAAACCCAAAGCGAAATTGTAAAGCCGCCCGAGGACGTCGCCAAGGCGAACCAGCCGCAGCCCGTACAGACGTGCAACGAGCAGGACATCCTCCTCCAAAAGGTGAAGGGTGACTGGAACGCCATGCGTTCCTCCTTCGGCGCCGTTTACCTCTCTCCGGACAAGGTGAAGGACAAACTCGGCGACTTCTTCATCGTCGACCTTCGGAAGCCCGCGGACTACGCCACCAGCCACATCCCGGGCGCCCACAACATTCCCTTCATGCCCTTCGGCACGCCGGACACGGACATTCTCGCCAAACTCGACACGTTGCCCAAGGACAAGCCGATTCTCGTCTACTGCTATAAAGGGCAAACGGGGGCTTACGTCACCGCCGGACTTCGCCTCCTCGGCTACGACGCCCACAACCTCTCCGGGGGCTTCGGGGCGTGGGTAGACGCCAAGTTGACCACGGAAGGTGCGCCGCAGGGTGAGGCTCCCGCTCCGGCGCAGACGGCTCCCGCACCTTCGGGCGGTGGCGGCGGCGGTTGCGGCGGTTGATCCGAAAGGTGTCCGTTGGCGCACGGCAAAACGGCCGGGAGATTCCCGGCCGTTTTGCTTTATCCGTCTTTCCGTTCGGGTTCCGGCTCCTGGCGCAGGATTTCCTCGAGCCAGGCGACGAGCTTTGCGTAGCGTTCCCCTCGCGGGGTCGCCTCGAGTTCCGCGCGAAAGTCGCCGAGCCAGTCGAGGTGTTCGCGGATGAACAACCGGGCGGCCTCCGGTTCGCCGGCTTCGAAGAGGAAGGCCAGAAATTCGAGCTCGAGCGTGAGGTGATCGGGCATGCTCGCGTATTCAGAAGGCAAGGTGATCCCCAATTCGTCGTACAGGTGGCGCATGTGCACCGCGGGATCCCCGTAGAAGTACCCTTTTTGCCCCGCCATAGGCACCTCCGCGTCGGGATCCTCCGTCCACGGCTTGTAGATAGACTCCACCGGCGGGGCATACGGGTGGACCGTACCGGAAACGGCGCGGCGGTAATCCTCCGCAAACTCTTCGAAGGAAGGCCAGAGCTCCCGCAAATTGGGAACCGTTGTGACATACCCCGCCTCGTGCAGCAAGCGGGAGAGGTCTTCGGGAAAGCGGGAAGAGGTGAACTCCCGGTAAAAGCCTTCCTCAGGGGGTTTGAAAAACTCGGCAAAGAAGCGGTAGAGTTCCGCCTTGGCGGAACGGGTACGCTCGTCCATTCGTTTTCCGACCCGACGGCGTGAGGTAGGGCGCACGTCGAACCGGACGCCACCTCCTCCCATGGAGTTTGCCTGCCCGTGCAAAAGCCCGAACGGGCAGACGGATGCCGACGCGACCGCGGGAGTCCTGCCCCGTCACCGGCTCGGGCGCGGGGCGAATTGGGCGGCAAAAAAGTCCGGTGGAAGGCGCCGCGCACGGCACACGGGACAGAGAGTTTCCGGATCGCTGGGGCGCGCGCGGAAGGGGCTGCCGCAGCGGGAACACGTCCGTTCTTCGAAGGCGACGAGCTCGCGCTCGGAAACGGGGGGAGAAGCTTCCCAGCGGACGTCGATCGCCTTGCGCGGACAGAGAACGGCGCACTTCTCGCACCCCAGGCAGCGTCCCTCATCGAGGACGAGCACCGCTTCGCCCCCACGGGAGCGCCAAGAGAGGGCTTCCACAGGACAGACGCGCACGCACACGTCGCATCCGTCGCACGTCTCTCCTACGGCGAGGGTGGCCGTGAGCGCGAACTTCTCTCCGTATCGGAACGTGCGGAGGGCAGGAACCGAGGAAAGCCGCCCCCGGTACAGGCGCTTTTTTGCCAGCGCCCGTCCTGCCCCGAAGTCGTTCGCTTGCCCTTCACCGGCGGAGGAAGGGCCTGAAGGCACAGGGGCCTTCTCTACCTCGCCTTCCCCGCCTTGCGAAGGAGAAGCCGCCTCCCGAGGTCCCGCCAAAAGCTCGCGAATCCTCGGCGGAAGGAGGTGGTGAAACACCTCCCGGCGCCCGATCGCCTCTTGCGGGACGGTTTCGCGCCCCGGGAGTTCGCCGCCGGCGGCCTCCTCGCCTTCTAAGGTATCCTCCGCCAGCGGGACGAACGTAACGGGCCGGCCGTAGCGGCGAAGGGCTTCCTCGAGGGCGCGGAGGTGGCCTTCCACCTCCTCGTACCGCACGCCCCGCGGGCAGCGGCGGCATGGGGAGAGATCGACGGCCACGCGGACCGGCGAGTCGTGGCGCGTCGAGAAAGGCGAATCGGCACCTTCCACGGTTGCCTCCCCCTGCGGGGAAGGTGGAGCCGACGAGGCGGCGCTTCCGGCGGCGAAAAAGTGCGCCGGTTCAAGTTCGAGGATGCAGGCGAGAGGCCACGACGAACGCTTCCCGTGGGGAGAGACCGTGCAGGCGAGAAAGGGGGAGACCCCTTCCCGGGAAACGGCGCCGGAAGCGTTCTCCGCATCTTTCGCGGCCCCGGCGAGCACCTCCCACCAGCGACGCGCGGAGGTCAGAGAATCGGGGGCTCCCTTTTTCGCAAGGGCTCCGGTCGGGCAAGCCCCGACGCAAGCCGCGCACCCCGTGCACGCCTCGGGATCGACGGCGACGACCGCCGACGACCGCACGTCGATGCGGATCGCAGCAAAGGGACAGGCCTGCACGCACTCGTCGCATACCGCTTCCCGGCTTTTGGCGTTCAGGCAGACATCGGGGCGGACGTCGATCTTTTCCCCCGGAAAGAGGAGGTCCATCCACACGGCCGCATCCCTTCTTCCGTGGACCCGATTTTTCCACCACGGCGTCCCGGTGTGCAGGAAAAAGAGGGCGGAAGGACTCGCCTTCCGCCGCCCGAGCGCCCAATTCTATTGTGCACGATCGAACCGCCACGCGCCTCAGTAAAACCGCCAGGTGGGAAGGAAGTAGACGAAGTGCCCGGCGAGGAGGATGAGGTAGCGGAGCACAAATCCACCGGCGATCGCAAAGAGGTGCATGAGTTGCGACGTAGAGAAGAGGCGCGCGCTCAGGTTTCCTGCGTCGACGGGCCCGTGGCTCGAAGATCCAGCCGCAGCGAGCGCCGGACCGTGGCCGGCAAGGAGGTGCTTGCGCTCCCGAAGTTCGTACCAGAGGGGCAGCGCGAGCCCCAGAAACACGAGGAGAACCCAGAACGGAAAGGCGAGCCTGCCCCACAGGAGGTCGGCGGCGGACGCCTTGGCAGCCTGGTCGCCGTACCACGAGAAGTAGAGGAGGGCGAAGAGGAGGAAGAGCTCGAAGCCCTTGAGCGACGTGGAGAGGGTGAGGTACGGCGCGTAGTGCTCTTGTACCTTGGGGTCCCAGGCAGTGGCCGTAAAGAGCGTAATGGCGATCCCCGTGGAAAAGGCCGACACGACAAAGAGCACGGGGAGCACGGAGTTGTTCCAGAAGGGCACGCCGTGGATGTCCCCGATGAGGAGCGCCGTGTACGTCGCCGTGGCGGCGGCCATCACGAGACCGAAGAAGTCGATCCAGTCACGCCCCTCCACGAGCCAGCGAAGCTTCTCCGGGGGCCGTGCGAAGAAACGATCGAGGTCGAGCGGCCACTTTTTCTCTCCGCCCTCTCGCCAAATCTCCGCCAGGGAAACCACGGTGCGGTAGAGGGCGAGCGGGGTGAAGAGGGTGAGGATGTACACGCCGATGGCCATGATCGACGTGGGACGGCCGATGTAAAGGAAGAAGAACCTCCAGGGGTGGAAGAACCCTGCCTCCGCGTCGATCATGAGGGCGGCGAGCCCGATGATCACGAGCGGAGGGGCGACGATGTAGCCGGCCCAGCGGACGACCTTAAGGTGCGGGTAGAGGCGCTGGGAAAGGTACGCCGTCGTGTACGCGCCGGCGCTCATCCCCGCAAGGAAGAGGTAGAGGGCGATGATCCAACCCCAGATCTGTCCCGGCATGATTTGCCCAGGATACATGCCAAACGCTCCGCTCGGCATCCCGCATCACCACACGTAGAAGATTTTCGGCTTCGTCCCGAGGTCCGGACGGAGGGGACGGGCCTTCTTCTCGTTGATTTGCTTGTTGAGCTCGCTCTCCGGATCGTCGAGGTCGCCGAAGACGCGCGCCCCACCGAGACACGTCTGAACGCACATCGGCTGCTCGCCTTCTTGGATGTGGTCGAAGCAGAAGATGCACTTCATCGGCGTGTGCGTTTCCTCGTTGAGCACGCGGGCGTTGTACGGGCAGGAGGTCATGCAGTACTTACAGCCGATGCACTTGGACTCGTCGATGAGGACCACACCGCCTTCGGCGATGTAGCTCGCCCCCGTGGGACAGTTGTACACGCACGGCGGGTTTTCGCAGTGTTGGCACTGCACAGGGATGTTCACGAGGGAGACGTCGGGAAACGTCCCGTACTCCTGCTGGTAGAATTTGATGAAGTGCACCTCGGGCGGAAGCTCGTTTTGGAACTGGCAGGATACTGTGCACGCCATACACCCTGCGCACTTCGTGAGGTCGATGAGCATTCCGTAGCGGGCCATTGGGTTTCACCCCCTAGATCTTCCGCAGGGTGACGATGACTTCCTGCGTCAGAGCGATTCCGGCGGCGGGGTCGAGCTTGTGGTAGGGAAGGAGCGTCATGAAGGAGAAGGCGAAGTTCCGCCCGGGGTTGTTCTTCGCGAGGCTGCCGTACGGCGCGTAGATGAACACCGCCTCGGGGTGGATCGCCTCCGTCAGGTGGACCTGGACGCGCCCCGTGGCGACTTCCGAACGCACCTCCACCCAGTCCCCCTCTTTTAGGCCCATGCGCTCTGCGACCCGCCGGTTGATCCACAGACGATCCCCGTGGTAGTCCTCCGTAAGCACGAGGAGGTAGGGGTTGCGCGTCGTGTTCGTGTGCGAGTGGTACGCCTGGCGTCCGTTGATCAGGCGGAATTCGCCCTTTGAGACGTCCGGCATGACGAGAGGCGGCTTCCAGTTGGGGATTGGATCGAGCCCCGCGGCCTTGAATTCCGTGCTGTAGAACTCCACCTTGCCCGTGGGGGTGTTGAACTTCGGCGTGCCGAGGACGATGGGCGAGTTGAGGACGATCGTCCCCTTGGCCTTGAGCTCGTTCAGGGAGAGTCCCGTCGGGGCGAGCATCGCCTGATTAACCTCGTCGAGCGTGAAGTTGAAGTACTTCCCGACCCCCGCGGCCTCGGCGATGCCCGTGTAGATCTCCCACGAAGCCTTGGTTTCGGGGTGGATCTTGCCAATCGCCTGCTGGCGCATGGCGACGATGGGCTTCTTCCCGCCCACGCCTTCGACGAGGTCGTCGCGTTCGAGATAACTTACCTCGGGAAGTACGTAGTGGGCGAGCTCCGCCGTCTCGCTCATGAAGATGTCCACGACCACCAAGAGTTCCAAAAGCTTGTAAGCCTCGCGGGCGTAGAGCGGGTTGTTGTAGTGCATGACGGGGTTCGAACGGTTCACGATGATCGCCTTGAGCGCCCCGTCGCGGATCTTGTCGGGAACGGCGGTAACCACATCGTGGGCGAGGGGCCACTCGCTGTCCACGCGCGGAATCGCCGGCTTTTCCGGTGCGGGGTACTTTGCCGGATTGAGGTTGCCCAGAGGAGGCGTCTTGCCGAAAATGAGCCCGCCTTCCTTTTGGTAGTTTCCGAGGAGGGCGTTCACGAGAGCGATGGCGCGCGCCGCGTCGACGCTGTTCGCGTATTGCGTTCCCGTGGCGCCGTGCCACCCCGGGTGGATGAAGGCGCGCGGCTTGTTCTTCCCGAGCCCCCGCGCAACCTCTTGGATCGTCGCCGCCGGCACGCCGGTGATCTCCTCCGCCCATTGGGGCGTATACTTCTCCACGGCCTGGGCGAACTGCTCGAACCCGTAGCCGTATTCCTGGACGAAGGCGGCGTCATAGAGCCCTTCCTTGATGAGCACGTGCGCCAAAGCGAGCACGAAGGCGAGGTCCGTCCCCGGTCGAATGGGCACCCACTTCGTGGCCATCTGGTACATGTTGTTCACCCGCGGGTCGACGAGGACGATCTGGGCGCCCTTTTCCCGCGCCTTGGCGAGTTCGAGTACGTCACCCGGGGTGATCCCCTCGGCGAGGTTTCTGCCGATGTAGACCATGTAGCGGGCGTTTGCGATGTCCGTACCCGGGGTTCCGCCTACGGTGTGCTCGAAGCCCACACCGCGTCCGGCGTAACAGGAGGCGGCGTGCGTAAAGGTGTTCGGCGAACCGAGCGCCCACAGGAGGCGTTGTCCGTACCATACGGCCGTCTTTTGCCCCGCGTAGCTGATGTGGGCGATGACCCCCGGACCGTACTTCTTGCGGATTTCCTGGAGCTTCTCCCCAATCTCGCGGAAGGCCTGCTCCCAGGAAATCGGTTGGAAGTTCCCGTCTTCCGTGCGCTTGAGAGGTTGGGTGAGTCGCTGCCGCAAGTACGGTGTGGCGAGAAGGCCGTGCCCGCGGGCGCAGATCTTCCCCTTGCTCTTGGGATGCTGCGGAAGGCCAACGGCACGCCACACGCGGCCGTTCTTCACGTAGACGTTGAGGCCGCAGAAGTTTCCGCACCCCGTACATAGGGTCGGGATTACGCGGATGTCGTCCTTCTTTTCGGCCTCGGCCTTCTTCCACGTCTCAAAGGAAAACGTCCCTACCGCCCCTACGGAGAGGGCACCTGCGGCGAGGGCCGTCGCCTTGAGAAACGTGCGGCGGGAGATCTTCTCCTGAAGCATGTACTTTCACCCCTTTGCCTACCTCGCGTATGCCTTTCCGGATCCTCCGTTCTCGACCGCTTCGGATGGTGTGCGGACCGGCGCACGAAGAAAGCGCTTGCGCCTTCGTCCAACCCCGCCGTTCGGCCCGAAGCGCGAAAATCCATACCCCTGCGGGCTTGTGAATACCTCCACTACTACTCTACGCCCGGGAAAAAACGTTGTCTATAGAAGGAAGTACGTCGTCATAAAGGTTTTAAAAAGATTTGTCCGTTTTGTGACCTTATCTGTTTTTCACTATGACAAACGTGGTAACCTCGGGCGCCCCCTCGGCAAACGAAGGCAAAACAAGGACAAAAGAAAAGGCCCCCGAAGGGGCTCCCTGCGCACGGGCGGAGGCATTCGAATTCATAGAAGCTCACGCGGGTAAAATTCCGGGGACCCGCACGGACGGGTCATTCGTCTCCTTCCCAAGGTTCAACCCCGCGGCCCCGTCTGCGTCGTCCCCACCCGGGCGGCCACTCCGGAGGGCCAGAATCGGCACCTGCAAATTGATCGGGACACCTGGAATCTTCTTTCCCTTCGAACTCCGGGGCGTCGCCGTGAACAACCAACCGCTTTCCGAGGACGAGGGATTCCGCGATTTTGCGCCGCGCTTCCTGGTACATCCGCTGTACGGTCGAACGGGCGACGCCCATGCGGGCGGCGCATTCCTCTTGAGTAAGCCCCTCGAGGTCGATCAGGCGAATCGTCTCGAGCTCTTCGAGGGGCATGTGAATCGTGCGCTCCCGCGTCCACGGCCCCTGCCCAAGGGGACCGAATTCGCGGTATTCGGGCGAAAAGCACACGCGGCGGCGTTTGCGCGGTCTGGGCATTGCGCGACTGGCACTCCTTTGTGAGGTCTGTCGTCTCCTATGCTCTCACGAATCGCCGGTCGAGGCAAGTCGCCGTTCCCGTAAACCGCCGCCGCACCTTATGGCGTCGAACTCTCCGGTTTTCTACTTTGCCGTTTCGGATGTCCCATCGTGTTCGACGCGGAGGGCATCTTCGATCCAACGCAGCTCGGCAAGAAGTCGCTCCTTACGGAGCTCCAGCGCACGCCGCGTCCAAGAACGCGCGAGCTCCGGATTCACCGCTTCCGCCCAAGCCCAGCGGCCCAGCCCCTTCCACGGGGGCGGACCGTAGGGAGCGGCGTTCCAGCCCGCACCGAAGCGACCGCCGTACCACCCCCAACCGCGGCCGCCCCTGCCCCAAGACCATGGCCACATCGGAAACACCTCCCAAATGGTAGGCATGTTTTGGGCAAATGACCGTTTCAAATCCATTGTACATGCCCCGACGGAAGAACGCAAGGGAGATCGCGGACCGGCCCCGGACAAAACGAAACGCCCCGGGGTCGCCGTGCGACCCCGGAGCGCAAGAACCCGCCACATCTCACTTCGTCTTTGCGCCCAAGAGCTTGGCAAAGCCCTCCATGTTTTGGCGGAACAAGTCTTGGTACGTGACACCCTTGTCGAACTGCTCCTTGGTCACCGTTCCCAACGCGTACAGCGGGACGACCTCGACTCCGGCCTCGCGGGCGACGGTTTCCGCCACGTCGTCCTTGGTCCCGTAGATCGACCCGATGGCGGGGACACCGCTCGCCTTGATCTGTTCCACGACCTTTTGAATCTGTTGCGCTGTAGGCGCTCCCTCCGTACCCAAAAGCCCCGCGATGGAGATCTGCTTGAGCCCGTACTCCTTGGCCAGGTAGGAAAACGGAGGACGAGAGACGTAGAATTCCTTGTACTTCGCCTCGTTCACGAGGTTGCGAAAGTCCCGATCCAGCGCCTCGAGGGAGGCGATGTAGGCGTCGCGCCGTTTCTCGTACTCCGCCTTGTGCGCGGGGTCGATTGCCGCGAGCGCCTCCGTAAACCGCTTGGCAACTTCGATCATATTGCGGGGCGTCCAGAAGTGGGGGTCGGCCTGCCCCTGCGCCCCGGCTTGTCCGGACCCTTCTTCCTGCTTACCCGTGGCGCGCCGGATGAGCTCGATGCCCTGCGCCGCTTCTACCACCTTGGTCTTTTGGGGATCGACGTTGTCGAGCGCCCGCCGAATCCACGCCGCTTCCATGCCCGCCCCGTTGTAAACGAACAGGCGTGCGTCGGCGACCTTTTGGAGGTCCTTGGGTGTAGGTTCGAAACCGTGCGGTACCTGTCCAGGAGGTACGAGTTCGTACACCTCTACGTACTCGCCTCCGATCTGGCGGGCAAGGTCGTAGAGGGGATAGATTGTCGCTACGACCAAGGGCTTCTGCTCCGAAGCCGCCGTTCCTTGCGTCCCTTGGGTCGACGGCGTAGATGAAGACCCCTCTCTGCGCCCGCCGCACGCCGCAAGGGGTAACGCAAAGAGTGCGAGGAGCAAAATCCCCGCCAAAACCCGCTGCCATCGCCCAGCGAAGAGCGCGCGCATTGTTTGGCAACCCCCCTTTGCCGTGTCCCGGGCGTCCGACGCACCGGGACCTTCGGGCTTCTAATCGTAATCGTTACGATTCATATCATAGAAAGCCGGCCGAGCTCCGTCAAGGGCGGAAGGGCGGCCCGCCCCCTCGTCAGGCGCCGCCGAAAGAAGAGGTCTCCCGAAATCGGGCAAGAATGGCTTGGATTTCCGGGAGCTTACGCCGGGCGGCGCGGCGGCCTTCTTCGATGATATCCGCAACGTGTTCCAGGCGAAGGGCGGGAAAGTGCCCGACCTGGGGGGTGATGAGGACGTCTGCAAGGTGGGCCTTTGTGCGGAAGATGTGGTCTTCCATGATTTCAAGGCTTTGGTAGATCACGTCGTAAAGACCTGAGATCCGCGGTTTTCCGGGCTTCACGGCTACGTCCACGCCGATCACGACGTCCGCGCCCATCTCCCGCAAAACGGCGAGGGGGACACGTTCCACAACGCCGCCGTCCACGAGAATCCGCCCTTGGTAGAATACCGGCTCGAAGATCCCGGGGATCGCCGAGCTCGCCCGGACGGCGATGTCTGCGGGCCCCTCGCGGAAGACCACGGGTTCACCCCGCTCGAGGTCCGTAGCTACGACCGCCGTAGGGATCGCCAAAGCCTCGAGGGGCTTCCCGTGGGTGAGAAGGCGGACGAACTCGCCTACCCGTTCCCCTTTGAGGAACCCCCAACGGGGCGGGGTGAAGTCGAGGAAGAGACGACGTTCCACCGAAGTGGCAAGGCGCTCGAGGCGGTCGAGCGGGAGACGGTTCGCGTACGCCACGGCGATGACAGCACCCATGCTGCTCCCCGCAAGGAAATCCACGGGAATCCCCGCTTCCTCGAGCACCTGAAGCACACCCAAATGCGCGAGGCCGCGGGCACCTCCGGCCCCCAAGGCAAGACCGACGCGTAAACGCATGGTTTTCCCGGCCGCCGACGGGATTTCCGCCGCGTCCGGCGATCCCCCCTTCCTGGGTTGCCGTGCCACGGGTTTATTGTACCACGTTTTCCCGGACGACCATTCCCGGATAGGACTCGGAGGAGGATCGTCGGAAAAATCTCAGGCGAAAGCCCTACGGAACCCGGAGGGGGAAGTTCGGCGGAGAGTGCGCGGGACTGGAGGGACAGAAGCGGAGATATACATCATGTACAGACCCCGGAGGAGGTAGGCAAAGGTGACCAGATCGGCCCCCGCCCGCGAACTCACGATCGCCCTCCTCGTGGCCGTCGCCTTGGGAATGCTCGCCCAACCCGCCGAAGCGCTGCGCGCTGCCCGCCGGGGACTGGAGTTGTGGGCCAACGTGGTCCTCCCCGCCACCTTTCCCTTCCTCGTCCTCGCAGAACTTTCCATCGCCTGGGAAGTGCCCCAGGCCCTCGCCGCCGTCAGCGCTCCCGTCGTCCGTACGGTCTTCCGCCTGCCGGGAACGGCGGCCTTTCCCTTTCTCTTCGGGCTCTTTTCGGGTTACCCCACGACGGCAAAGGTCGCCTCTCGCCTCGTGCAAGAAGGGCTCCTCGACCGCGCGAGCGCCGCGCGCCTGACGGCCTTTCTCACGAGTGCCGACCCCCTGTTCCTCGGTGCCGCCGTGGCCGCCGGCCTCCTCGATCGGCCCGAACTCGCCCCCTACCTCTTCGCCCTTCACTACGGGACGGCCCTGGCCCTAGGCTTTCTCTCCCGCTTTTTCCCCTTCGAACGCAGCGGGCGCGCAGAAGGCGCCTCCCTCCGGCGTTCCCCGGGTGCCTCCGATGATCCCCTGCCTCGGAAGCGGCCCTACGAACCCCCGGGGAGAACCCTCGCCCGCGCCGTTCACGAAGCCGCCCACACCCTCATCGCCATCGGCGGGATTATGACCTTTTTCGCCGTAGCGCTTCGAGTCGCTGCACTCGAAATTTCTTGGTGTGCGGGGAGGGCTTCCGAGGCGTTCCTCCCGAACGCGGCAGGGGGGATCCTCATGGGGTTGTTCGAAGTCACGCTGGGGCTTGCGCAAATCGCGAGCTCTCCGCTTTCGGAAAACCTCCGAATTGCCTTCGTCCTCTTCCTCCTCGGATGGGGAGGTCTTTCCGTGCACGCCCAGGTCGCCGCCTTTCTCGCGGAAGCCGGAGTGAGCTTCCGCGCCTTTCCCCTCTATCGCCTGCTTCACGGGGCTCTTTCCGGAGCGCTCTCCCTCCTCGTGTGGCCGTACGTCGAACCGCACATGAACCCCGCAGGTGTGGCGGTGGGAAATCCCGGCGAAAGGTTCCCCGGGACCGATCTCGTCTTTTCGGGAAACCTGTGGCTCTTTTCCCTCGCCCTCGCCGCACTTCTCGCCCTGGGACTCGCGTTGGGAAGCCGCGGACGCAACCGCTCAAGCGCCTTCTGAAGATCCGTTTGCGAGAAACTCTTCGTCGGAGAGGACTTCGATCCCGTTTTGCGCGAGGAAGTAGGCGGCGATCCCCATCCCGGGAACGCGGCGACGTTGGAACGTACCGTCGTACACCTCGCGCACACCGCAGGAGGGGCTCCTTTCTTTGAGAATCGCCGCCTGCGCTCCGAACGCCCGGGCAAGGCGGAGCGTTTCCTCGGCGCCGCGGAGGAAGAAGGACGTGACGTCCTCCCCGGCCGCATTCCGCACGGAGGCACGGCCCTCCCATACCGCCCGCGCATCTCCCCCTTCGATTTCCGCGGGAACGCGCGGCGTGGGAAGTCCTCCGAGCTGCTCCGGACATACGGGAATCGCCTTCCCCTGCCGGACGAGCTCGAGCAAAGGCTCTCTGAGGTTCGTCCCGCCGTCGTAACGGCAGCGGACGCCTAAAAGGCACGCGCTCACGACGTAGCGCACAGACGCTACGTCCTTCTCCGACGACGAGTGGCCCAAGGAGAAACGCCCCCTCAAACGAGATTTCAGGACCTTCCAAGGGACGTACGAAACGGCGGCCTTCCCTTCACCCTTCCCTGCACGACGATCCCGATGCGGAAAAGAAGCGAACGAGCTTTCCCAACGCCTCCTCCTCGTCCGTTCCGTGGAGGACGAGGGTAAAGCGCTCCCCCCGGCGCAACGGAA
Source organism: Brockia lithotrophica (assembly GCF_003633725.1). Classification (NCBI taxonomy): domain Bacteria; kingdom Bacillati; phylum Bacillota; class Bacilli; order Thermicanales; family Thermicanaceae; genus Brockia; species Brockia lithotrophica. The sequence continues at coordinate 84,010 of NZ_RBIJ01000006.1, forward strand.
CGCAGGCGAGGCCGAGCAGGCTCTTCACGTTTACGTGCACGCCGCCCTTGTGAAGGTAGATCTCCGAGGAAAAGCTTTCCGCCAAATCCACCAGCGCGACGAGGTCTTCCAACCCCAAGCAGCGCTCCAGCGTAACCTCGGCCATGCGCACGGCGTTCCACTCCCCGGAGGTCTTCTTCGCCCTACCCCCTTCACCTAAAGCCCCGTTCCCCTCGGAAACGCTTTCACGTCTATCTGTCAAACACCCTCTTTTTGTCTCCGGCGCGGCGAAGCGCCGCAACCCCGTAGGTAAGGGATAATCCGGAAAACGTGGTCCTACTCCGTACTCTACCGGGGGCAACCCCCACAGTCAAGGTTACTTTTACGACGGAGGAGGATTTTCCCCGCCAGACCCATCTCCCCTTTGCGAAAGGCCCTTCCCCTGACCTTCCTCCAAACGGGGATAGAGCTTTTCCAGGACAAAGGCGTTCGCCAAAAGGAGCGCCGCGGAGAGCGGAAAGACCGTCCGAAGGGAACTCACGTCCGCCACCGCACCGCCGAAGAGGGGGCCGAGGAAATTCCCAAGATTGGCCGCGCTCGTGGCGTAGCCGAAGGTTCGGCTTTCGAACCCTTCGGGAGCCCGCAGGCGAAGGACGGCGTTTAACGAGGGGCTAATGCCTCCCAACGCCACCCCGAGAACGACGCGCAACGCGAGGAGGGAGGCGACGCCGCGGACGAATGCGTGGGGGAAAAGGGCCATCGCGGCAAGGACGAGGCTTCCCACGAGCACGCGCCGTGCGCCCAAGCGGTCCGTGGCCCGGCCTAAAACCGGCGCCGCAACCATGTTGGCGAGCGCCGTAAGCCCCATGACCACACCCGCCCAGAAAGAAGCCCCGAAATCCGATCCGACCAGTTCGGCGACGAAGAGCGAGAGGAGGGGGTAGATCGCGACGAAGGCAAACTGCACCAGGAAGTTCGTGAGAAAGAGCACGACGAGGTCCGGACGAAGGAGGATGGATCCCGCGCGACCGCCTTTTTCGCGGGCGGGTGGCGGGGGCGTGCGTACGTCGCTTACGCCGAAGAGGGCGAGGAGGGAGACGGCAAACAGAGAAGCTCCCGTGAGGAGGAAGAGCGTGCGGTAGCCGAAGTGTTCGGCGAGAAGCCCGCCAAGGGCGGGACCGACGATCGTCCCAGCAACGCTTCCGGACTGCAGCACGCCAAGGGCCCACCCTACGCGCTCTCTCGGAGCAGAAACGGCCATGAGCGATACCGAGGCGGGGACGATGCCGGATATAAACCCATTGAGGAAGCGAAGGACGAAGAGCTCGCCCGGCGTATGCACGAACGCCATGAGGGTATTCGTAACCGCCATGCCGAACCCGGAACGCAAGACCATGAGCTTTCGGCCCATGCGGTCGGCAAGGGCGCCCCAAACGGGTGCCATGAGGAAAGAGGAAAAAAAGCTCACGCTGTAGATCGCCCCGGACCAAAAGTGGAGGTGCGGGGAGTTGCGGAGGCCCAAATCGGAAGCGAGAAAGAGCGGCAAAAACGGGATCAGCTGGCTAAACCCCACCGCCACGAAGAAGAGCGAAATCGTAAGGACGACGAGGTTCTTTCGCCAGGGATGGGAATCGAACTGGGGCTCTTCCGAAGGACCCATCCGGGGAGAGGCGGAGGAGAAAGGCGGCGTCGGTACGCCGCGCGCGGCTTTATCGGAACCGTTCACGTCTGCGTTCTTCCCTTCCCGTGCTGCGAAACGTCGTCCGTCTGCCAAACGGCAGAGGGGGCACAGAGCTTTGAACCCTGTGCCCCCTTCCCGCCGATCGCGCGATCTCCGTAGACCTATTGTATATTTCGAGCTACGAAAAATTCAAGAGGCGAACCTCCCGCCCGGCTCTCGACGCGTGGTGCGGGACACGCGGTACACGCTTCTCCCCCTTCGGCACGTACCCGAAAGGGGTCGTCGGCAAAAACTTCGCGGAGTTCTTCCTCTACGGCACGGAGAAGGTCGTCCACGGGCCGCTGCAGGTGAAAGGGGGAGGAGGATGCGGAAACCCCTTTCCCTGCCCCTCGCACCGCGCGGGAGAACTCCCGCCACGCCCGGGTAGACAACACGGCGTCCACCAACGCGTCTACCGCCTGCCAAAATGCTTCCTCGTCCACGCCGTACCCGGCTCGGAATCCGCCTTCCGACGCCGGTCGTCACCTCCCCGCTTCCGAGGGCTCGTCACAGGGGAGCGCTGCGCGGAGCCCCGCCGTGCGGAACCGCAATTTCCGAGACGTGCTCGGAAAGAAGCTCCCCTAGGGAATTGTACATCCGTACCCGAACGGTGTGCTTCCCCGGAGAAAGACCGCGCACGACGTAAGCCCTGGCCGTCGTTCGCCCTACCTCCCGACCGTCGACAGAGACCGCAAACTCTAGAGCGAGACCTTCCCGCGGAACGGAAAACTCGAGGAAGAGGTCGTACCCGCGGACTGCGGCGCGAACGGAAAATCCCTGCGACTCCATCGGCGCGCCGGCGAATCGCCATGCGATTGCGCCTTCGTCCTTTGCGGGAGGGGGAGCCGAGTGAGCTGCCCCCGGCCACGCAGCAAGCCATCCGATACCCGCGAACAGCGCGACAACCCCCTTCCGACCTAGACCAAGCCGCAGCCATCGGTTCACGGAACCCTCGCCCCCTTTTGCCGCTTCCCAAGTGTCGTTTCCTGCCTAGTTTTCCCCGAAAAGCGACGAATCCACGCGTTCGGGGCCTTGCGACGGTGCGAGGACGAGGACGGCGAAGCGCTCGCCCATCCCTTCGGGATGAACGAGGTAGGCGAGCGAACGGAGCAAGGCGTGAGACTCGCTCGCCGGGAAAAGGGCCGCCAGCTCCTCCATCCCTCTTTCCCCTAGCGTACGTACGAGCCACGTTCCGAGAGGCGAAAGCGAAACGGAGGCAAATCCGGCCTTTCGGGCCGCCACACGCACGTACTCCCAGGGTACGTCGTACGTGAGGTCGCACGTACCCGGCACGCGACGCTTCGGATCGACGATTTGGTGGGCGGCGTAGGCGCGAAGGGTCCCCTCCCGCGGCCAGGGAGACTTGCCTTCGCGGCCGTAGTCGACGAAGTAGAGAAGCTCCGGGGAAATGCGCCGTCGGACTTCGGACAGCCAAAGGGGGAGTCCTAGGGGAACCTCACCGACCGATCCTTCTTCGAGGACTTCCAGCGCCTGTTTTTCTTCTGGGGACAAGAAGACGGGTTCCCCGGGTTCTTCCGTGAAGACCACCCGATCGCCGCGGGCGAAAGTCTCGGAGACGCACCACTGGAGGCGGACAAGTTCCCCCTTGCGCCGAAGTACCCGTTCCGCGGGGAAGGCGTCGAGGAGTTCGTGGGCAAACACCCAAACCCGCTTTCCGTGCAGGTCGGGGAGTTCCCCCACATCGGAGAAGACCTCGGCTCTCGTTTCGGCTCCTGCTTCGGATAGGGCGGAAAGGCGGTCTTCGAGCCGGCGGCGGAAGTGAGGGTTCCCCTCGACCGCAAACGCGAACGAGGGAAGGCCTTCCTTCGGGACGAGGCGGACCCACGTCCGCAAAACCGTCTCGAGGAAGCGTCCGTCCCCCGCCCCAATTTCGACGAATACCTCCGGAGGGCGTACGCCAAACCTCTGGGGCAAGGAGCGGGCCACGGCATACGCCCACGCGGCGCCGTACCCGCGTCCCACGTGACTTGCCGTAAAGAAGTCGCCGCCGCGGCCCAGGGCTTCCGCGGTGCGGTAGTACCCGCATTCCGGGTGGTACAGCCAAAACTCCATGAGTTCCGCAAAGGGAATGCAGCGACGCCCGCCGCGCCAGGACTCCCAAACCTCGAAACAGTCCCTTCCGTTCATCGGACGCATTCACCCCTTCGTCGCACGCGACGCGCATCCGGGTGGAGCGGGGAACGGGGAATCCGCGCCTTCACCACGGGGAATGCGCGAAACGGCGACGCACAAACTAAGGAAGGTCTCGGCAACATGCGGCGGGACGCGGGAATTCGCGCCCGTTCGGAAACGGAGGGTTTTCCATGAAGCGAATCCTTCTCGCCGTCGGAATCGTCGCCCTCCTCTTTGGGCTCCTCTGGGCAAAGGAAAGCGGCCACATCTGGGCTTCCGGGCAGGCCCGAGACGCCGCACCCCAACCAACCCCCGCAGGAAGTCCGCCGACAGAAGGCCGACCGCCCGAAACGGTCACGGATGCAAAGGCCGCCCGCGAGGTTTCCGATCGCCTCGTGTCCCTCGCCCTGCGCGACCCCTACGTCACTCGGGCCGCCGCGGTCGTCGCCGGCGACTTCGCGGTCGTGGCCATCGACGTTCCTCCGAACCTCGACGCCTCGCAAGTGAACACGACGAAGTACGCCGTAGCAGAAACGCTCCGCCGAGACCCTTACGGAGCCAAGGCCGTTGTCGTCGCCGATCCCGATCTCTACGGGCGCGTCGAAGAGCTCTCCCGCGCCATCCAAGAAGGAAGGCCGATCCAAGCGGTGCTCGACGAGCTCGCGGACATCGTTGCCCGCATCTCTCCCCAGCCGTCGCAGCCCCAACTCCCGGAAAGGTCCGGGCCGCAAACTCCGGAGCCCCCGGCATCTTCGGGCCAGTAGGCTGCGTCTTTCGCCCGAGACGGGCGAAACGTCGGGGCCCGTCCCACACCTCCGCGCTTGACGTACAATGAAAGGAAGTGGCCGCTCCCGTTTCCGGTTGCGTCTCCGAACGAGAACGGCGCGGAAGGGAAGGGCAAACATGGACAAAACCTCCGGAGCGACGCAGGGAAAAAAGAAAAAACTGCCGGCGAAATCCGATCTTCCGCCCGGGGGGTCGGAAGGGGAAAGCGGCGAACTCGCGGCGCGCCAAAGGAAGCTACGAGAACTCGAGGAACGCATCGCCCGCCAGATCTCTCAGGTGGAACTCCTGGACGCCTTGTACACGCTCACCTCACCTCGGCGGGTAATCTGGCTAAACTTTCTCGCCGGAATCAGCCGCGGCCTCGGAATTACGATCGGAGCAACGATCGTCTTTTTCGTAGTCGTCGTCCTCCTCCGCCACTTCGTCACGCTGCCGGTGATCGGAAAGTTCATCGCGCAGATCCTCGACTTCGTCGACGTCTACCGAAACCTCCCACGCTAGTCCGCCCCGTTCGGACCTGTCGGTGCGGCTCCGTACGTCTTCTTCCGCCGCCGAGACGGCGAGCACGGCTTCCAGAGGGACGAATTCCCCCTCCCCGCCCCCTTCGGCGAGATCCTCGGTGAGGCTGTGGGCTAGGAGGAAATCGGAGGCGGTGTCGGCGGAAGCGGCGACTTCTTCAGGAAAGATCGCCCCGTAGCGCGGGTCGCGCCGGATCGCCTCGATCAGGAGGTCTGCGGCCCACCTTTCGACCTCCCAAATCGCCTCTTCTTCCCCACGGAGGTAGCGTACGCGCACGCGCCGAGGACCGAGCGCCACGGCAAGAGGGACGATTCCGTGGTCTTTCCGGAGGATCTCGCGAAAGAGGGCCTCCGTCCGCCGCGCCGGGCGGTCGGCGGGTCGTTCCTGTACGACGCGGAAGATCTGCAGCCACTGCATGAAATCTCGCTCGCGCAAGCTTTCTTCCACCGTCTTCCCTCCCGTGTAGGGCCGCATGCGGACACCCCGACCTGGTTTTGGCGATTCCGGTTCGGAAACGGCGCACGGGTTTTCCAACCGATGCGGCCGAACCCCTACGGGCGTAACGATACACGAACGGACCTCACGGCGCCTCGCGCCGGAGGTCCGATGGACAAACGCCTTTTTCGAATTCGAACTCCGCGTTAGGGGAGAAGGAAGCCCGCGCGCTCGCCTACGTCCCAAAGTCGCACGCGCCTACAATTCGTAGAGGAGCATTTCGCGGCGAAGGACACGCAGGCGCGCCTTGGCGCGTTCCGCGGCTTCCGCGTCGCCCCGTCGCAAAGCCTCCCCTAGTTCGTCAAGCGCGGCGTCCAGCTCCGCGCGCAGGGCGGGGATCCGCTCCTCGACGTCCGTGCGCGTGAGGGCCTCTATGACCTTTTCCGCCGACTCCCAATCCTTCTTGTCGAGTAGGACCTTGCGCTGGTTTCCGCTGATCTCCGTGATCCTTACGACTTCTCCGTACTGGACGTGCTGGACCACCAAAACTTCCTTGCTGTAGTACTTGATCGTCGCGTGCCCGCGATGGCGTACGACGAAGTCGCGAAACGCTTCGGCCGCACTCTTTTGGGAAAACTGGACGCGGCGGGTGACGAGGCGCAGTTCTCCGTTGCGGCGACGAAACACGAGCTCGACGGCTTGCTCGCCCTCGATCCGGAGAACGCGATCGCTCCCCCGCTCGATCTCCTGCACCCGAACTCCACGGTTTCGCAAATCCTCCAGGAAACCGCTCACCTCGTCCTCGGTCACCCAGAGCTCGACGTCGCTCGCTTCCAAGAGGAACGCCGCCACCGCGCCCTCCCCCTTCCGGGCCTATGTTCTGTGAATTCAAACATCTGCCGGAGAGTAGTCCTATTGTACCACTGCGACCAACCGCTGCGCAAGACGCGATCCTTCCGGCAAATCCTGCCGCGGCGGGGTACGGGCTACGCGTGCGTTCGTCCGCGGCCGTCTTCCGAAGGTTCGGGGCGCGGAGCGGCAAAGGACTGCCGGAAAGCGTGCCCCTCGGCGAGGAGACGGGCACAATACTCCATGATTTCTTTTCGGCGGACGATGCCGATGAAGATGTCCCGCGCATCGACGACGGGAACGAAGTTTTGCTCCGTGGCGAGCGAGATGAGGTCTTCGATGCGCGCGTCGATGCGTACCGCCGCGTGGTGTTTGTACCAGGGTACGTCGCCCACACGCAACGTGTGAACGCTTTCAAAAGGATGCTCCTCGTTTTCCACGAGGTAGCGCAAGGCGTCGCCCTCAGAAAAGGTACCCGCATACCTTCCGTCGTCGTCGACGACGGGCACGGCGTTGTACCCGTGTCCGTGCATGAGTTCGATCGCCCGCCGCAGGGTCATTCGCGGCGTTACGTACACGACCTCGCGCTTCGGAATCAAGAAAAAGGCGATGTGCATTGCTGCACATCCCTCCTTCCCCGCTAAGGCCATTATACTACACACCCCACCCCCGCTCATGCCGGAAAAGGCGGAGAAAATTCCCCGGCGGGGGAAGAAAAAAACTTGGCCCGTACCGGTCAAGGGTCTTCCCCTCGCGGCCGACGGGTGCTATACTCTGCCCGTACTCAAAGCGGAGCTCTTCCTCGCCGCCGGAGCGTGGGGAGATGCGCCATTCGATCGATTGTTTTGACGTTCCGGTCCCGGCACTCGGGTCCGAGCAACGGCCGTGGAGGTGAGGGCCGTGTCCAACTTCCCGTTCCCCCCCGCATCCGGTGAACACCCGTCGTACGCGCCGGAAGAACCCCAACGCGTCCTCGACCCCGCGCGGCATCGCCGCGCCCCCATCCTCGAAGCGCTTACCGCCCACGTCGCGCGCACCCGGGCCGCCTTTCACATCCCGGGACACAAAGGCGGCCGGGGGATGGACCCCGAATTCCGGCGCATTTTGGGGCGTCAAGCCCTCGCCTTCGACCTGATCAACATCGCCCCGTTGGACGACCTACACGCACCTACGGGGGCGATTCGCGAGGCGGAAGCGTTGGCCGCGGAGCTCTACGCCGCCGAAGACGCGTTTTTCTCCGTGCAGGGGACGACGACGGCCATCGAGGCCATGCTCCTTTCGGCCCTCCGCCCGGGAGAAAAGGTGCTCCTCCCGCGCAACGTGCACAAATCCGTCCTTTCCGGGCTCATCCTGAGCGGTGCGATTCCCGTTTTCCTCACCCCGGAAGCCGACCCTGTCCTCGGAATCCTCCACGGGCTTACGCCCGAGGTCGTCGCCCGCGCACTGGACGAGCACCCCGATGCCCGCGCCCTTCTCCTCGTACATCCGACGTACTACGGCACGGGATCCCCCCTCGAAACGATCGTCTCCCTCGCCCACTCCCGAGGAATTCCCGTGCTCGTAGACGCCGCCCACGGGGCACACCTCCCCTTCCATCCCGACCTTCCCGTATTTCCCACCTATGCCGGGGCGGACCTCGTGGCGGTGAGCATGCACAAACTCGGCAGCGCGCTCACGCAGGCCTCTCTCCTCCTCCGTCAGGGACCTTTCGTATCCCGGGAGCGCGTGCGGGCGAGCATGAACCTCCTCCAAACGACGTCTTCTTCTTACCTGCTTCTCGCCTCTCTCGACGCGGCACGCCGCTTCCTCGCCCTCGAAGGAAGGCGACGGGTGGGGCGTGCCGTGCGCCTGGCGCTCCGCGCCCGCGATAAGGCGGGGCGTCTGGACGGGCTGTACGTCCCTGGGCCGTTCCGTCCGGAATTGGGGTTCAGCTTCGATCCGACGAAGCTCCTCGTCTACGTCGCCGATCTGGGTCTGAGCGGCGCGGAAGTCGAGCGCATCCTCCGCGAGCGCTTTGCCCTGGAGGTCGAACTTTCCGATCCCTTCAACGTCCTCTTCGTGATTTCCATAGGCGATACGGAACGGAGCATCGCCCTTCTCCTTCAGGCCTTGGAGTACCTCGTGCGGGAGGAGAGACGAGACGTCCCCAAGGTCATGCCCTTCCTCCTCCCCCCCGAGGCCCCACTCGTGATCTCGCCCCGCGAGGCCCACTTTGCCGAAGGCGAGCTCGTCCCCCTCGAGGAGGCCGAGGGGCGAATTTCGGGCGAGGCGGTCGTCACGTACCCGCCGGGAATTCCCCTCGTCCTCCCGGGAGAACGCTGGACCTCCCAACTCCTCGCCTACGTGGAGTTTGCCCGTTCCCGAGGAGTGGAAGTGCGAGGCACGTCGCATCCGAAGGCGCACGTCGTGCGCGTCGTGGCCGAATGACAAAAGGCGGCGTTTTTCAAACGTGCGCGCAGAGAGGGTCGGGGACGTCCCCGACCCTCTCCGTCGTTTTGCCTTAGTCTTCGTCCTCGCAGGGCTCTGAACGGTGTTCACACTCCGGGTCCACGCCGTAGAGAACCACCACCCGATCGCTCTCGAAGTACTCGATCGTCCGCCCGCAGTACTGGCACACGACCTGACCGAGCATCCCCCGGTCCCCCTCCCGTTCCTTCCTCTCGCTCTCTGAATTTCGCGCAGCGCGCGGAAGCGCTTTCCAAGTTGGGCGGAAAAGACCCGCACCAAAATAGCACAATGGCCGATGGATTCGTGATTGTGTCCCTCTATAAGGATATTCCGTATGTCACATTTGCGTCAAGGGGGAGGGACATCTGCGACCGAGTGCCCTTGGCTGCGCCTCGGCGTTGTCTCGGAAACGGGCGGTCTGGTAAGATGAAGGCAAACACGCAAGGGTGAGGGGGGAATCCGGGTGCGGCGGAGCACGTTCGTCGTCTGGCCCAAGGGCGAAGGAGAAGGAATTTCCCTCGAAGCGTTGCGCGCGGCCCTCGAGGAGTACCGCGGGCGCTTGGAAAAGACCGGCGAGCAACTGGACGCCCCTTACGCCAGCTGGGCTTTCCCTTACGAAATCGAGGAGCGGGAACGCCACGGCATCCGCTATCTCTACCTTCGCGGGAAGGGAGTAACCCCTCAGGAATACACGGGACTCCTCCTCACCGCTGGGAGCGCAGACGGACAAAACGTCGTCCAGATCACCGTCGTGCGGGGGGCCACGGACGGCGACTTCGCCAAGGCCAACGAACTCGCCCGGTACCTTGCGCGCAGGTGGAAGGCAGAAATCGTCCTCTTCACGGGCAAGGTGAAGCGGCAGTACGCCCACGCCAAACGCTGATCTGGCGCCCGACGATGGTCCGGAGGCGAAGAAACCGTGGATCGAGCACAGTCCCGCTCGGGCAAGGGCGGGATTTCCGTCTTGCCCGTCGTCGACGAAGCGGACATGCGCGAGTGCTTTGCCGTACGGCGGGAGGTCTTCGTAGAAGAACAGGGCGTTCCCGAAGAGCTCGAATGGGATGAGGTGGACCGGCAAAGAAAGGCTGTGTATCTCGCCGCCTTCGCCGAAGGAAAGGTCATCGGCTGCCTGCGCCTTCGGCCCGTTGGGGAATCTGCACTCAAGGTCGAACGCCTTGCCGTGCGCGCCCCGTGGCGGGGACGCGGCATCGGCTCGGCGCTCATGGAAGCCGCGGAAAGTTGGGCGCAAGGCCACGGGTACCGCCGTATGGTCGTGCATGCCCAGGTTCGGGTCGTCGACTTTTACCTGCGCCTCGGGTATACGAAAAATCCCCGCCCTCCCTTCGAAGAGGCGGGGATCCTACACGTAGCCATGGAAAAGACCTTATCCACCGAGGCAAACCGCCTGCCTCTTACAGGCCCATGATCCCGTAGCCGGCGTCGACGTAGAGGACTTCGCCGGTAATCCCCGAGGACCAATCGGAGAGGAGGAAGAGGGCGGCATTGGCCACCTCTTCCGCCGTGATGTTCCGCCGGAGAGGGGCGCGCTCCTCCACGATCCCGAGGATCCGAGTAAACCCAGCAATCCCCCGGGCGGAAAGGGTACGCACGGGGCCGGCGGACACGGCGTTTACCCGGACTCCGTCTCCGCCGAGATCGTAGGCGAGGTAGCGCACGGACGCCTCGAGCGCGGCTTTCGCGACACCCATCACGTTGTAGTGCGGTACGACGCGTTCGCTTCCGAGGTACGTGAGGGTGACGACCGCAGCGCCAGGACGAAACGCCGGGCGCAAGGCGCGGGCGAGGGCCACCAGCGAATACACGCTCACGTTGTGCGCGAGGAGAAATCCCTCGCGCGAGGTGTCAATAAAGGCGCCGTCGAGTTCCTCTTTCCGGGCGAAAGCCACGGAGTGCACGAGACCCGCGAGGGAAATCCCTTCCTCGCGTACGAAGGTGGCGAGCGCTTCGATGTCCTCGTCCCGTTCGACGTCGAGGGAAAAGAGGCGATGGTTCCCCTCCCCAGGAAGCGAGGGAATGAGCTTTCGGAGCGCTTCGCCGGAACGTTCGAGGCGGTAGGTAAAGAGGAGGTTCGCCCCGCCTGCGGCGAGCTTTTCCGCGATCGCCCAGGCGATGCTGCGCTCGTTCGTCACGCCGGTGACCACGTACGTACGTCCGCTTAGGTCGAGACAGAGCATGGCGGCCACACCTCCCGACGTTGGCCCGGAGTATACCAGAGCGCGTCCCCCGTCGCAAGACGGCCGAGGACGCGCTCTTCCTTCATCGGGAGATCGGTACCGCGAGGGATTCCGCCGGCACCGGCTCTACGTCCGCAACTACGTACTCTACTTCCCGCCCGGACTTCCGGTAGAGCTCGGATGCGCGCATCAATCCGTGGTAGACGGCGTACGGAAGGGTCACGTCGCGAAGGCGGAGGATTTCCGCGTACTCTCCTGGACGGTTTCGCGGGGCAATGCGGACGAGGTACACGGTACCCGACCGGAAGTCGCGGCCGCCCGCCAAGACCACGTATCCGAGGTCTTGCAAGATTTCCCCGAGGTCAAACACCCCCAAATCGTCGTAGTCGCGAAGCCCCTTCCCCTCAAAGAGGGCGTACCAGGCGTCCTCCAGGGTACGGAGGGGGCGATCGGGGGGCCGCTCTACGCGGACAACGGCTCCGTCTGGATACACGAAAACGAGGGAGCTGCGGTAGGAAAGCACGGCCTCGTCGCCCTGCAAGCGGTCGGCAAAGAGGAAGTGGCGGGCGGGGAAGAGCAGGCGAAAGATCTGCGCCACAGACAAGGCGGCGATTTCCATCCCTTCCCCCTCCCCTCCGGTCTTCCGAAACACGCTGGGAGGGGCGCCGGCCGACCGAAACGGGGTGAGGGAAGGTCGTCTACGCGTACGGACCGGGCGGAACTTCGCGGCTCGGATTCCGGCCTTTGCCCCGGCTGAGGAGGTCTTCGATCTTCTGAAGGACCTCGGGGGCGAGGTCCAAGAGCCGGTCGTAGAGGTGAATGCGCGGCTCGAGGGGGACGAAGCGCACTTCCTCCCGGCCGATCACGAGAAATCCCACAGGCGTGATCGTCACCCCGCCTCCGGACCCTCCGCCGAAGGGGAGCGTCTCTTCCGAGGCATCCGCCGTCTGAAATTCCGAGCCTCCGGCGACGAAGCCGAAGCCCACGCGGCTTACGGGAAGGACGACGCTTCCGTCGGGAGTTTCGATGGGGTCGCCGACGATCGTGGAGACGTCGACCATCCCTTGAATGTTTTCCATGGCCGTGCTCATGAGGCTCTGGATCGGGTGCTCGCTCATCCTCCGTCCCGTCCTTTGCGGTACATCTGGTAGAAGAACAGCGCCGCACGTATAGCGTGAACCGGAGGGATCTGCACTATTCCTTCCGCCTCGCCGGTGAGTCCGGCTCGGGAAAACACCGGGCGAATCGAGAGTGCAGGCCTGTGGGAGAGGGGGACGTACGAGCTCGCCCATCCCACGAGGACGCCCAAAATTCCCCAGAGGAGGCCCACAAGATACGCCGTCGTCACCGCGTCTCCCGTCCCGACCGCAAGCCGAACGGAGAGGCGTTCGATGCGGCCGTGGCGTAAAGCCCGACGAAGGCGTGCGTATGCGGCCGGATATTCCCGCCGCCCGTGCAACACTGCCCGCACGCGTTCGCCGACCTCCGCCAGAGAATACCTCCCCCGTTCCGTCTGCATGACTCCTTCGGCGGAGGCGGGTTTCCCTTCTTCGTCGGAGGTTCGAAGGGTGTGCTCCCCTACGAAGGGTTCCGGATCCGGGGTACGGTGGTCGTCAGAAGGAACGGGCGAACCTCCGGGTCTGGGAGAAACGAGGTTGCAAAGCGGCTCGGGGGGCGCAAGGCGAAAACGAAGCGATCGGCGCACGATCCCCAGGGCCAGGACGACGTCCGCCTCGCCCAAAAGGCGCCGCTCTCGCTCCTCCCAGGTGAGGGCAAGCCGGAGGCGAATCGGTGCGAGAAAGAGAAGAAGTCCCGCAAAAAGCGCCGCAATTCCCGCTACGCCGAGTGCGAACCCCAGCCGACCTCCAAACATCTCCAAAGACGCTTCCCCCCGCACATCGCCGGGTACCGTATATCCTGCCCCAAAGCGAATCCCACGTGCGGCGCGGGGATGCGGCTCCGCTTGGAAAGACAAGGAAGATGGAATCGTTCGCCCGTTTGCATGCAAAGAGGTGGCGGCCGAAGCCGCCACCCGAGCCAGCCGTATGTTGTTGGAAATTCCGGATTTCGCTTACGGGGAGTTCGCGGTCGCGACGGGACCGAGCGGGAAAACCGCTTAGCGGCCGGCGAGGTGCTGCTGGGCGTACTGAACGAGACGCTTCGTGATCTCCCCACCGACCGAACCGTTCGCCCGCGACGTGGTGTCGGCGCCGAGCTGCACCCCAAATTCCGAGGCGATCTCGTACTTCATCTGGTCGAGCGCCTGCGCCGCCTGAGGAACGAGAAGCCGGTTCGTGCTGCGCGTGCGGCTTTCCTGCGCCATCTCTCTCACCTCCCTCGCGTGGGCTACTCATATCGTCTTCGCCTCTCCACTCTTTCATGCGCTGAAACTTATGCCATGGAAGGGGGTAGGGAAAGGAGAACCGCATCCCACGCCTTGGGCGAGCGCGTGAGAACTTCCGCGCCGCCTTCGGCGAGGGCCACGACGTCCTCGATGCGCACCCCGCCCACGCCGGGAACGTACACCCCGGGCTCCACGGTAAACACGTGCCCGGGAGTCGCCCGATCTTGGGAATCGGTAGAGACCTGGGGTGCCTCGTGGATTTCGAGCCCGAGTCCGTGGCCGGTTCGGTGGACGAAGTACTTCGCCAACCCGTATCGTTCCAAGACGTCGCGCGCCGCGCGGTCAACCTCCGCATATGGGCGGCCTACGGCCACCGCGGCGAGCGCCGCTGCCTGAGCTTCTTCTACGGCGCGGTAGAGGCGCTCCCACGTCTGCCGCTCTTCCCGAGGCGTGGGGGCCGCTCCTGTGAGGACGTAGGTGCGCGTGAGGTCGCCGGCGTACCCGCAGCACGTGACGCCGAGGTCGACGAGGAGGAGCGACCACGGGCGAAGAAGGGCGTCTCCGGGAACGCCGTGCGGAAGGGCCGTGCGCTCGCCCACGAGGACAATGGGGGCAAAGGCAAACGGTCCATACCCCGCCTCGTCCCGAAGGCGTTCGAGGAGGCGCACGGCCTCCCGTTCGCTCATTCCCATGCGGAGTTCCCGGATCCAGGTTTCAAGAAGCGCGTCGGTGTCGCGTGCAGCGCGGGCGAGGGCCGCGAGTTCCTGTGGATCCTTCACGGCGCGCATGTCGCGGAGGATCCCGTCCACGGAGACGAGGCGAAGGGGGACGAGCCCCTCTCGGGCGAATGCCGCGGTAAGCCCGGCGGCACGGGCGAGCGTGAGGTGCTCCTCCTCTACGCCGATTTTGAGTCCCTCCTCCTCCCCGCGGGACGGGAGGACCTGACGCACGTATGTCCCGACGGCGCGGTAGGGATCCTCCCCGTCGCGGTAGCGGAGCACGGGCAGCTCTTCCGCGACGTCTTCCACCGCCGGGACGACGAGGAGAAACTCCCCTTCCGGGAAGACGATAAGCCCCGCGAAGCGCTCGTGCGGTTCGAGAAACACGCCCGTAAGGTAGCCGATGTGGAGCGGACGCGTCACGAGGGCAAAGGCAATCCCCTCGTCGCGCAAAGAACGGGCCAACCGGCGGCGCCTTTCGGCAAAGGTACCCGCACCGTCCGATCGCAGGTCGTTTGGAAACTCCGGGGAACCGGGATTCCCGCCGTCCACGTTCCGCACCCCTTCCGACAAAGGTTCGGGAAACACGGATGAGTGGGAGTATTTCGGTATGGTACAATACCCGCAGAGGCGCCTTTTTCCGACCGTGCACCGAAGGTGCCGAAAGGCAAATTTGCGAGGGAGGGAACCTCCGTGTTTCAACGCATCCTCGTCGCCTACGACGGATCCGAACACGCCAAGCGCGCGCTCGAAACCGCCGCAAACATCGCCCGCATGACCTCCGGTGCGGAACTCCACGTCGTACACGTCGTCCGCTTCGACCGCTTCGAAGAAGGCGTCTTTACGGAAATGCAGTCCCTTTCCTCGATGTCGCGCTCCGACTATCGCGAAATCGTCCTCAAAGAGGGCGAGCGGCGCCTCGAGGAAGCGAAAAAACGCCTCGAAGGGGAGCCCTTTACCGTACACTCCGCGGTCTTGGAAGGCGACCCTGCGCGGAGGATCGTAGAGTACGCGGAAGAAAAGGGGATCGACCTCATCGTCGTCGGCCGGAGAGGTCTCACCATGCTCCAAGAGCTCTTTTTGGGGAGCGTAAGCCACCGCATCGCGCAACTCGCCAAGTGTTCGGTCCTCATCGCGAAGTAGTTCGCGGACGAAGGGGCTCTCCCCGCCTCGCCGTCAGAGGTAGGAGGAGAGCCCCTTGTCGTCTTCGACGTTCGGCGCCGACGAAAGCGCCCCGAACTCCGCCGGAAGTGTCACGGTTTCTGCCGTCCCCAACGCCCGATCCACAAGAGCGGGGATGTCGAGGCCGCTTCGCTCTTCGGCAGCCCGCACTTCCGCAAGGCGCGGCCGCGTCTTGGGGTGGCGCGGGAGAAAGAGCGTGCACGTGTCTTCGTAGGGGAGGACGGAAGTTTCGTACGTCCCGATCTTCCGCGCCCGCTCGATGATCTCCGTCTTGTCCAAACCCACGAGGGGACGGAGCACGGGGAGCTCGGCTGCGTCTTCGATTGCCGCCATCGCCTCGAGCGTCTGCGAGGCGACCTGCCCGAGGCTCTCGCCGGTGACGAGGGCGAGCGCCCGCCGCTCTCTCGCGAGTCCGACAGCAATGCGCATCATAAAGCGCCGCAAGATCACGGTACGTAGGCTCTCGGGGACCGATTCGCGGAGCGCGAGGAGGATCTCGGTGAGCGAAACGAAGTGCACGGAAAATTCGTCCGACCAGGAAGCGAGGATGCGACCCAAGGCGAGAACCTTGTCCTTCGCTTCCGGCTTCGTGTACGGCGGGCTGTGGAAGTGCACGGCTTCGACGCGCACCCCGCGCCGCATCACGTACCAGCCGGCCACGGGGCTGTCGATGCCTCCGGACAAGAGGAGGAGGGCCTTCCCGTTCGTCCCCAGGGGAAGGCCACCTGGCCCGGGGATCCGATCCGCGTATACGAACGTGCCCTCCGGACGGATTTCCACGGTGATCTCGAGGTCCGGTTGGTTCACGTCCACCCGTAAGCCTCCGGATCGCGGGAGGAGGTATCCTCCGATCGCCGGGAGTAGATCGGGAACGCGCATGGGGAAGCGAGGATCGGTCCTCCGGGCCGACACCTTAAATGTGCGCACCCCAGGCCGCCGCGCCATCTCCGCCCGAAGGACCGCAAGGGCGGCGGCGCGGATCGCCTCGAGGTCGTTTTCCGCACTTCGGGCAAAGGAAAAGGAAAAAATCCCAAACACCCGCTCGAGACGCCGCGCCGCCTCCACGAGCACGGCCTCGGGGGCGTGCACGTACAGGCGCCCGAACGTCCGCCGAATGCGCACGGGCCCGAGTCCTTCCAACGCGCGGCGCACGCGCGCGAGGAGCACCCGCTCGAAATCTTGACGGTTTTTCCCCTTAAGGGCGAGTTCTCCGTAGCGCACGAGAAGCGTGTCGTAGGGGGACGATTCCGCCTCGTCCCCCCGAAGACGTTCCCGGGTCGATTCTTCGCCCACACCCACCCTCCTTTCCGACAAAAAGAGTTTCCGGCTTTCCGTGTCTACGAACGGCTCCGCAGGTCGCGCAAGGCGCGGTCGAAGCGGGAGAGGATCTCCTCCGCCGCATCCGGTTCCAAGTCCTCGGCAAAGCTCAGGCGTATGCTCCCGGAGATGAGCTCTCCGGGAAGGCGCATAGCCGTAAGCACATGAGAGCGAGGTGCGCGGCTTCGGCAGGCGGAGCGCGTCCCTACGTACACGCCATGCGCCGACAAGGCGCGAACGAGCACCTCCCCACGCATTCCGGGAAACGAAACGTTCAGGATGTGGGGGGCACGGGCGAGGCGCGGCGAAAGCACCACCGCCCCTCGGGCTTCCAACCCCTCCCTAAGCCGCTCGGAAAGGTCGCGCACGCGTTCGACGAAGGCCGTACGGCGTTCTTCCGTTAGGCGGAGGGCTCGGGCAAACGCCGCGGCCGCGGCGACGTCGGGCGTACCCGGGTGCAGCACACCCCCCTCCGGGACGCCGTCTCCATAGAGCCGAGGCGGGGGAAGCCCCTTTCGGACGAAGAGGATCCCCGTCCTTCGGGGACCGTGGATCTTGTGCCCCGAAAGGGTGAGGTAGTCGATCCTCGCCGTGCGAATGGGGAGAGGAAGTACCGCGGCGGCCTGCACGGCGTCCACGTGGAAGCGCACGTTCGGGCGATCGCGAAGCCCCGCGCCGATTTCTTCGACGGGGTGGATGCTGCCCGTCTCGTGGTTTACGTACATGACGCTCACGAGAAACGTCTCCGGCGTGAGCGCTGCAAGCACGTCCCGCGCCCAAAGCGTTCCGGAACGATCGGGTGCGACGTAGGTCACGCGGAATCCCCGACGCTCGAGGCGCGCGAGCGGTTCGAGAACCGAAGGGTGCTCGACGGCGGTAGTCACGATGTGGCGCCGCCCTTCGGGAGCGGAAGAAGCCGCACCCAAGATGACCGCCGCGTTTGCCTCGGTCGCACCGTTCGTAAACAACACCTCTTCGGGTTCCACGCCCAAAAGTTCGGCAACCTGCCTGCGGGCGGCATCGAGCAGTTCTGCGGCCCGAAGGCCCAATTCGTGCGGCGAACCCGGATGCGCGAAGCGTTCCTGCCAGGCTCGGGCATACGCCTCTACGACTTCCGGCCAAGGCGGCGTCGTCGCCGCCGCGTCGAGGTAAAGCATGGATCGCTCACCGCGTTCATTGTAGCACAAGGAGGACAAAAAACCGGTCCTCCCGTCTGCCCAACGGACAGCCGATCGGAGGACCGAAAATGCGAAGCTCATCCCCACGAAGCGGGCTTGCGCCCGCCAAAGGCGCTACCACGCGCGGATCAAGGGGCCAAGGAAAAAGGTGACGACGATCGAGACGAGGCCGAGCCCCATCGCCCAAGCTCCCAGGCTTCGGCTTCCCTGGTGGTAGGCAAGGTAACCCAACAGAACGCCGCCGGCCCCCAAAAGGTAAGGCGCGAAGAAGAGGGAGAGAACCGAAAGCGCGAGGGCCAGCGCCCCGAGGCCAAACCCCGTCTCTTCTCGACGTTCTTCGATGGGATAGGCAGCACCCGCTTCCGCGCGGGGTGTCATTTCGGCGGCAAACTCTTCGTACGCCGACCGGCGAGCGACGGGACCCTCACCAGCCGGAAGGGCGTCCGTAGGGGACGTATTTCCCTGCCCCGTCTGCCCTTCTGACGTCCGGGACGTATCGGTCCCCTCGGCGGGTGTCTCGCGGGTTTCCTGTTCCGTCACGAAAGATCCCTCCCTTCGGCCGTCCGGCGCAGCTGAAAGGTCGCGCAGCGCGTATCCGAAGAGCTCTGCGCCACGGGGCCGCGGGCCTGTGCACCGAGAAGGGCAAATTCTGCGTGAAACCGCTCTACGGCCGGCGCGTCGACGTCGATCCGTACCTGGGGCGCGGCACAGCGATTTCCTTCGCGCCAGTAGGCACACGACGTCACCGTACAAAAGACTTCTGGCGCCACGGGCGTTCACCTCGCACAGCGCGTCTTCGTTCGGGGTCAGACGGCGACCGCTGCCCCTGTTAGCGTGCCTCGGACCGTCGTAACCCCTCCCGCAAACTTTTTTCCAGAAAAGTAAAGGCCGGCGCGCGTCGGGGAAGAACCCGAACACGCGCCGGCGCATAGGCTGGGGCGGAACAACCACCCCCTCACCCCACCACCGTGGGCCGCTCGGGCGGCCCCTTTTGCGTAAGCCCGAAAGTTCGACGTACGCGGGCTTCTTATTCCTCCAAGCGAAGTTTACGAGGTGTGAAGCGGCGCATACCCCGTCTCGACGAGAAAGTCGTAGAAGATCTCCTCCAAAACGCGCGCGGCTCCCTCTTCGTCGTTGGAAGGTGCCACAAGATCGGCTACGGCCTTTATGGCGTCCACGGCGTTCCCCATGGCGACGCCCAGGCCAGCCTTTTGGATCATCTCGAGGTCGTTCCACTCGTCTCCCAACGCGACGACGGAGTCGAGAGGGATCCCGTACGTCAAGGCGATGCGCTCCATGGCGGCTCCCTTGTTCACCCCGTAGCGTACGCCTTCGATCCACTCCCAACTCGTCTTGAAAAACCGGATCCGCCCGTCCAGGGCGGCGTTCAGTTCTCGGTAGAGGAGTTCCTTATCCTCCGGGATCCTCCGGGGTCTAAGGAGGAGGTTGGTCACCGGATCGGAAACTGGCTTATCGAGGGTGATCACCTTGGGAGGAAGGTTGCGGTAGTCCGTGAACGTTTCAAAGATCTCGTGATCGTAGGTGAGTACGTAGTACCCGTGAATCGATTCGAAGAGGAGGTTCTGCAGTCGGCCGCTCTTTTGCACGACCTGAAAGAACTCCTGAAGCCACGCCCAAGGGATCGGATGGTATTCCTGAGGCGCGCCGTACAGGTGGGAAAACACCACGGCGCCGTTTAACGTGACCACCGGGGACGCCAAGCGAACGTCGCGGAGAAATTCCCGGACGGCAAAGATCGCCCTCCCCGTAGCGATGACCACGGGCACCCCGTGGGCCTCCAGGTGTTGGACGAGGTGCGCGGTGCGCGGCGTGATCCGCTTTTCCGACGTGAGGGCCGTCCCGTCGAGGTCGAGAAAGATCATCCGGTACCGCATTTTCATCTCCTTCCGCACGGCCTCCCCACAACCTCCCAGACGGGTAGGGGAAAAACCGCGCGTGGTACAATGAAGCGGGCAGCGTAGATCTTACCACAAAATCCTCTCGGACGGCACGGGGCCGCGCCTCGGAGGGATCGCGCGTGTCGGAAACCCACCACGTGGTAATCGTCGGCGGCGGTGCGGCGGGGATCGGAGCGTCCTTAGGTCTCGCCTCCTTGGGCATCCCCCACCTCCTCGTAGAGCGAGGAGAGTTGGGGGGACAACTCCACGCCGTCGGAGGACTTTTGCGCGACGTCCCGGGCGCCGAGGACGTCGAAGCCGAACGGTTGTGCGACCTTTGGCGCCGTCGCCTCGACGCGGCAGGAGTTCCCGTCCTCCGAACGGAGGTCGCGTACGTCGACGTACAACCCGACGCCGAGGCGCGCTACGCCTTGCACCTCGCGGGAAGCGGAGAAGTTCTCCGCACGCGGATCCTCCTTCTCGCCACAGGTGCCTCGCCGCGCCGCCTCGGAATTCCTGGGGAGGAACTCGTTCCGGAGGCTTACACCCTCTCTACGAGCCGAAACCCGGAACGCTTTGCAGGACTCCACGTGGCCATCGTCGGCGGAGGCGACCGCGCCCTGGAAGGCGGCCTCAACCTCCTCCCTCACGCACGGCAGATCACGCTCATCACCCGCAGCCGACGCCTCAGGGGGCGGCCGGCGTGGGCGGAGCGGCTCGTTTCCGCACGGCACGTCACGTGGCGGCCCGAAACCCGCCTCGTCCGCATCGCGCGCGACGCGGACGGCACCCTCCT
This sequence comes from Brockia lithotrophica, assembly GCF_003633725.1. Classification (NCBI taxonomy): domain Bacteria; kingdom Bacillati; phylum Bacillota; class Bacilli; order Thermicanales; family Thermicanaceae; genus Brockia; species Brockia lithotrophica. The sequence continues at coordinate 104,508 of NZ_RBIJ01000006.1, forward strand.
CCTCACCCTCGCACCCGAAGGCGCCCCCGAAGAGGTCCTCCGCGTCGACGCCCTCCTCCTCCGCCTCGGCATGGCTGCCCACGTTCCCCCCCTCGGCGAGGCCATCGCCTCCGCCCTCGAGCGCCGCGAAGACGGATCCCTGCGCACGGGAGAAGGGGGCGAAACCTCCTTGGTGGGAGTATACGCCGCGGGCGACGTGGCCACGCCTTCTCCGTTTCGCAGCGTGGCCAACGCCTGGGCTCAGGGCCTTCGGGCGGCCAAAGCCATCGCTCTAAAGCTTTGGGAACGTCGATGAACTCCCACGCACATGCGAAGCGCGGAGGAAGTCGCATGTACCCGCACACGTTTTCCGACCGCTTGGGCAATCGAATCGAACTCGTCTGGGAAGAAAGCGGAAAAGGGCTTCCGCCCGAAGCCCCCACCGACGTACTCGTGGTCCCCCAGTTGGGCAGGGGGCTCGTTTTCACCCGCCACCGAACCCGGGGAATCGAACTTCCCGGAGGAAAAATCCACCCCGGGGAGCCACCCCTTCTTGCGGCGGCGCGGGAAGCCTACGAGGAGGCGGGGATTTCCTTCCGCGCGCTCCGCAGAATCGGAGCCTACCGGATTCGCGCTCCGGAAGGGACCCTCCTCCACGTAAAAATCGTCTTTTGGGGAGAGGTAGACGCCCTCCTGCCGTTTCCCGCGGCGAGCGACGGCCTGGAGGCCTTGGTCTACCCGGAGCCGCCGTCTCCCCCCCTCCCCGTCCCTCCGTTCAGCCCGTACCTAGGGGACGACCTGTACGCCCACATCCTCACCTACGGGAGGAAAAAAGGTTGGCTCCCCCCGTGAAGCGTCGCCGCCCAAGGCGGATTACGGAGCCGTCCCTTGGAAAACCCCGAGCTTCGCCCCCGTTTCTAGGGCGCGCCGGGCAAACCCTTGAGCCTCCCGAAAACGCCCATCCCAGAAGGCGTTTTCCGCCTCCATGAGCCACCGGCCGACCTCCGGCACGTCGAAACGGTAGGCGTTGAGGTGAAGGACGACCCGCTCCGCCTCCCGAAGGGCCTGAAGGTCGGCGTGCGTCTCTTCTTCCACGGCCTCGACGAGATCGAGGTACGTCCGAAACTCCTCCTTCACCTTGGCGAGGTCGAGGGGACGCAAGGAAAGACGCCCTTCCCATGTGGGGAGCTCCTGCTCGAGGGTGGCGATGCGCTCGTGGTACGGCGTGCGGTCCGTGTAAAAGACGCGCTCGATCTCCTGTGCGAGGCGGCGAAGTCGCGAACCGACCTCTTCGAGCCGGCGCCGGATCTCGGCTTCTTCACGGGAAATCCCATCCAGCCACTCGAGAAACGCGCGCATCCCCCGTCTCCCCTCTGCACTGGCCTCGAGAAGCTGGCGGAGGGACGCCTCGGCTTGGCGGAATTCTCTCGCGCGCACCTGCCCTTCCGCCGCTTCGCGGCCGCGCAGCAGGGATTCGTACTCCGCCGCCCGTGCGGCCAGCTCCGGCCGCACCTCTGCGGGCAAGATGTACCGCTCCTGGAGCCTTTCTACGAGCGCGGCGGCGGCGGCGAGGAGCTCGCGAAACTCGTCCAGCTCTTCTCGAAGGGCCGCCAATTGCCCGTCCACCTTCGCCCGCCGATTCCGTTCCGCGGTGAGGAGCTCCTCGAGGAGCTCCTTCCTCCGCGCAAAGGCCTCTCCTACGTCGCGGAGCGAAGGAAGGTCCCCGCGGTCCCAGAGCGGAGGCAGGCGATGCCAGAGGAGCTTCATCGCCCGGAGGTGCTCTTCTGCCTCTCCTGCCTCGGCCAACGGGGCGACTTCCGTGAGCGCCTGCAGTTCGGCTTCGAGACGCTTGATCGCTTCCGGCATCTCCCCTTCGATTTTTTCGCCCCAGGCCACGAGTTGGCGCACCTCGTCTCGAATTTCGCCATAGGCGTTCCGCAGGCGGCGGAGCGTTTCGGGCAGAGGCGGTCGGCCTTCGTTCCACCGGAGGGCGAGATCGGCGACTTCCTTCTGCAAGGCGGTCCGCCGCTCCTCAAGCCGCGTAAGGCGTAAGCCGAGCTTTGCACGGACTTCGGTAAGCAAAGCTGCGGTACGCTCGTCCTCCTCTACGAGTGCCCGCAATTCCCCCCCACCCGAAGCGGCCGCGTTTCCGAAGGAGAAGCGGGTGGACAACGCCGGGACCGATGCGGACGCACGGGCTTCGCCCTCCGCTTCTTCCCGTTCGTCCACCGCACGGGATACCTCGCGCTCCTTTGTCGGGGACTCTCCGCCTTCCGCCGCACGTGTTTCTTCTCGCGAAGGCTGCGAAGAGGGGGTACCGCCGTCCTCCCTTGTCACGGCTGCCTCGGTTCTGGGAGGACGCACCACCGACGGGGGCAAGACGAGGTAACGTCCGCCTTCTTCGAGCAAGCCTCGGGCAAACGCGATCGCCGATTCCAACGCGAATACCTTGCGAAAGAACCCGGCCGCCTGTGCGCGCGCGAGTTCTTCGACGGCCTCCGGAATGGAACGCGTCCGAAAGTCTTCGATCCGGTGAAGGAACGCCTCCCGACGGAGAAGGAGGGTCGGATCTCCTTCCAACTCCTCCCCTTCTCGAGGAAAGAGGTCCTTTTCTACCTTTTTCATGGCCTCCTCGAGAAAGCGGAGCTCCTCGAGGAGCTCGGCAGCTTCTTCTTCTAAGGAGCGCTTCTTTCGCCACATTCCGTAGGGCAAGGTGGCGAGAAGGAGAAAGGCCAAGGAAAAGAACAGGATCCCAGGCCAAGAGGTAAACACCGCCCGAAGCCCTTCCCCTCCGATCGGCATCGTGCCGAGGGGAGCGAGAAGGGGCGTAAGGACTTTGCCCTCGCGCACCGACGCCGTACCCCGGCCGCTCTTTCCCGCCCGTTTTGCCTTCCTTCGAGCCATTCTCCCTCTCCCTCCCCCTCACCCGTTCCCCGCTTTCCTCCGCCGCGCTTCCCGTTTCCCGGACTGCGGACCCAATTGTCGAAATCGAAGCGTTCGCACGGAACTCTTCGCGTATTGGGTTCGACGCCCAACACCGCGGTTCCTGCTTTGTCGAGAGGGATGCACGGGTTCTCGGAAATTGGGGCGGAAGGGGGCGCCTACGGCTGTTCGATGCCCAAAAGATCGGGAAACTGCACTTCCCGGTCGAACGCGTGAAAGCGCAACGCCAAGGTGTGCACTTCTTCCTCAGGAGAAAACGCCGCCCCTTCCGGAGGCTCGAGGTGGACCCGCTCCTCGTACCGGAGTTCCACGGGATTTCGGGTTTCGGCGTCGAGAACGAGGAGGTACCGCGCTCCAACCGTCGGCGGGGGAGAGGGTGGCTCCGGAGAAAGGGGGGCGGAAAGGCGGACTCTCGACCCGGTAGGAGTTCCCGCCGCCCGGTCGCGGGCGAGAGCGGTGCCGTCGAGGAGGATCTCCCAAACCTCGCGGTTTTCGCGGGAAGACCCACGGGTTACCGGGGTGACGCGGACGGCGTAGCGCACGAGACGTTCCGCATGGTCTCGGGGATCCCAACGCGATAGCTCTTCGCGGGCGACGCCCTGTTCTTCGGAAGAGACCGGGCGCCAGGCGGCCTCGTCGGCGAACCGCATGTACGTCCGCCCCTCCCGTTCGAAAAAGGCGACCTCGTCGTAAGGGGCGACTTCCTGCGCCTCCGCCTTTGCCTCGGGCGTTCCGCTCACGACGGCGACGGAAAATCCTCGGGAGGGATCGTGAACGCCCGTGAGGCGAGCCGCGAGGACGGGGTATCCCTCTTTCGTGCGAACCTCCACCTCGCCGGAAACGGTGTAGCTCTTTTCGGACAAAAGGCGCAGAGGATCGACAATTCTCTCGAGATTTTCGACGTGCGCGGACCTCTCAATCCCTGAAGGCATACCGTCCGCACGCGCGGTCCCGAGGAAATGCCGCTCTCCGGGACGCGCGAACGCCTCGCTCCCCAACGCGAGGACAAAGAGTGCTCCCAAGATAAAGGGAAAGAAGCGCCGCGCCGACGAAGATCCCATTTTCCCCATTCCTCCCCTTCCGAAGGTTCGTCCGTACTTTCCCCAAAACGCACGAATTTATGCCCTCTCGGAAAGGGGAGGTCGGCGAACGCGGTCGGAAGGCAGGAGCCGAGCACGCGGAGAACCAGAGGGACGCATCTCCCATTCGAGTCGGAACACGCCCTCCCGGACGAGGACGTCGAGGTACAGGGCGACCTCGACGGTCGTCTTTGCCGGATCCTTCCGTACCGCGCGAGGGAAGAGTTCCCGGGCAACTTCAAAAGGCGTCCCGGGGCGGCGCACGCGGTCACGCAAGAGGAAGAGCCGGTCGTCCACCTGCCGGACGACGTGGCGGAGCACCGCCCTCCCTTCTTCCACGGGTTCTCCGTGGCCAGGATACAGGACGAAATCCCCGAGGGATTCGATCTTTCGTAAGGAATCCCGAAGGGCGGCGAGGAGGTTTGCCGAAAAGAGGGTGCCTTCGCCGGGCGAAAGGTAGGCGAGGGCGTCGTCGCAGGAAAGCGTAGGGACGGAGCGGCCCGAAAGGAGGAGGTCGCCGGAAAGAAGCGCCCGGCGGCAAGGAAGGTAAACGCCCAGACCGTCCCACGTGTGTCCCGGGAGCGCGAGGAGCAGCGCCTCCTGCGCCTCGGGAAGGTACGACTCCTCCCCGACAAAACGCACCCCTTCCGGCGGGATTTCGATTTCCCGGGAAATACGGGCGCAGGGCGAATCCGTACCGAGAACGTCGAGATCCAAAGACAAAGACCGCGAAACCGATGGGCGGGCGTACACAGGAATCCCCCGAAGCATCAAGGACCGCGCACCGCCGGCGTGGGCGGGGTGGCGGTGGGTAAGGACGATCCCCCGGAGATCTCCGAATCCCGAGACCGCGTCGAGCGGAAACATCCCGTACCCCGTATCGACGAGCCACCGCACGTCTCCTCGCTTCAGGAGGTATGCGTTGGCGGGCGAGGCGGGCACCCCTCCGGCGGAGGGAGGAGGAAGAGAAAACCGACGAACGTCCATCGGCGATCACCAAGCAAAGATTGTACCAGTTTGCCGGACGCGGCGAAGCGAAGCGGCGAAACCGCAGGGCAACCTTGACAAACCAAGGTCTACAAGGTATTCTGTACGTTGTGACTCTACCGCCGGGAGACGAATGTACCCGCATACTGCGGTCGAAAGAGCAGTGCTTACGGAAAGGGGCAAAGACGTATGGCGCGCTACACGGGTCCGATTTGGCGGATCAGCCGCCGCCTGGGGATCTCTCTCACGGGAACGGGGAAGGAATTGCAAAAGCGGCCCTTCCCGCCCGGCCAGCACGGAGCCCAGTCCCAACGGCGGAAGCTGAGCGAATACGGCATGCAGCTTCAGGAAAAGCAGAAGCTGCGCTTCCTCTACGGCGTTCCCGAGAGGCAGTTCCACAACCTCTTCCGCAAGGCTTCGCGCATGCCCGGAAACACGGGAGAAAACTTCCTCATCCTCTTGGAACGGCGCCTCGACAACCTCGTGTTTCGCCTCGGCCTCGCCCGCACGAGGCGGCAGGCGAGGCAGCTCGTCACCCACGGACACATCACCGTCAACGGCCAACGCGTAAACATCCCCTCCTACCTCGTAAAGGTTGGGGACACGATCGGCCTCACGGAAAAGGGAAAGCAGCTCCGCGTGGTGAAGGAAGCGTTGGCCGAGCGCGTGTATTTGCCCGAGTACCTCTCCTGGGACGAGGCGAAGCTCGAGGGCCGGTTGGAGCGCCTTCCATTGCGCGAAGAACTGCCGCAGGAGATCAACGAAACGCTCGTCGTCGAGTTTTACAGCCGCCGCGGATAACTCTCCCGAAGGAAAATCCCCCCGGAGCTTTCTCCGGGGGGATTTTTTTCGCCGCGCCGCAGGAACGTCACGGGCCCACATCCTGAGACAGACGGATCCGGCGGAAGTTCCGCCGACCCACTTGGACGACCTGCCCGTCGCGGGGAAAGATGCGGGCGCGGGGATCCTCGACGCGCACGCCGTCGACGCGCACCGCCCCCTGTTCGACGAAACGGCGCGCTTCGCTCGTCGAGGCGGCCAACCCGAGGCGCACGAGGAGGGACAAGAGGCCCATCCCGCCTTCGGGGATTTCCGCGGAAGGCAACCACACCTCTTCGGGGTGTTCGGGAAGGTCGCGCCTTTGAAAGACGCGGGTGAAATGCTCTTCCGCCCGCCGCGCCGCTTCTTCCCCGTGGTACTGGGCGACGATTCGCCGGGCTAGGTCCTTTTTGGCGTGCATGGGATGGACCGTCCCTGCCGCCATCCCTTCTTCCAGACGCCGTACCTCCTCCTCGGGCATGTCCGTAAGAAGGAGCGCGTACCGCGGTACGAGGAAGTCGGGGATGGACATGATCTTTCCGTACATTTCCTCGGGCGGTTCCTGAACCCCGACATAGTTCCCCAGGGACTTCGACATCTTGCGTACGCCGTCGAGGCCTTCGAGAAGGGGCATGAGCATGAGGATCTGCCCGGGCTGCCCGTAACTCTCTTGAAGGTGACGGCCCACGAGGAAGTTGAACTTTTGGTCCGTCCCCCCGAGTTCCACGTCGCACCGAAGCACCACCGAATCGTACCCTTGAAGGAGGGGGTAAAGGAATTCGTGTAGGGCGATGGGGCGTCCGGACGCGAAGCGCTCGCGAAAGTCTTCGCGCTCCAACATTCGCGCCACGGTCATCCGGGACATGAGCTCGATCGTCTGGGCGAGGGTAAGGGGGGCAAGCCACGTAGCGTTAAAGTGCACCTCGACGCGCGAGACGTCGAGGACGCGGGAGAACTGTTCGAGGTAGGTGCGGGCGTTTTCCCGCACTTCCTCTTCTGTGAGCGCGCGGCGCGTTTCGGAACGCCCTGTCGGATCGCCGATACGCCCCGTAAAGTCCCCGATCACGAGCTGTACGACGTGGCCGAGTTCCTGAAAGTCCTTGAGCTTGCGGAGGACGACGGTATGCCCCAGGTGGATGTCCGGAGCAGAGGGATCGAGGCCCAACTTCACCCGAAGGGGGCGGCCGTCGCGCACGCTCCGCGCCAGGCGAACGGCGAATTCTTCGAGCGGCGTAATCTCTGCTACCCCGCGAACTAGGCGCAAAAAGGCCTGCCTAAAGCGCTCGGCCGCCGCGGGTTCGAGGTTTTCCTCACGAATCACCTGCTCGAGTATGGCAGAAGCTTCCGGCATCCTCGACGTTTCCGGTTGGGGGTGATGCTCCCTCTCCTCCTGCGATGAAGCAAAAGAGCGTTCGCCGTTCACCCGCGTTCCTCTCCTTCTCCCTCTCCTACTCGCGACCCATCCTCTGACCGAAAAGCACGGGCGCCCTTGGGAAAAGATCGTCGGGCACAAGTATACCAAAGGCGGCCGAGGAGGGAAACGCGGCCCCCTCCAGAACAGACGTGGTATAATGAACCCGCCAAAGGAGGGGTGCGGATGTCCACGCACGGAAATTCCGGCGGCGACGAACCTACGCTCGTGTTTCCCTCGGCAAATCGTCCCCCGGAAGGCGAACAGTCTGGAAAAACCCCGAACGGAAAACGAAGGCCGCCGATTTGGCGGTACGTAGGATACGGTTTCGCCACGTTTGCCGTCTTCGTCGTGGCCTTTGCCTTGGCCGGATTTGGCATCGCCTTGGGGATCGTAGCTTCCGCCTTTCAAAAGGAAGAACTCCCTTCCTACGAGGCGATGAAGGAAGCGCTGTTTTCCGGAAACCTCGCGAGTTACGCCTACGACCGAAAGGGCAAGCTCATCGGACAACTTCCCTCGGTAGAGACGCGTATCCCGACGAAGCTGTCCGAGATTTCTCCGTACGTCGTCGAGGCGCTGATCGCCGCAGAAGACAAGAACTTCTACTCCCATCACGGGGTAAGCCTTCGCGGGATCGCCCGTGCGGCGTTCCAACAGTTTACCCGAAGCGAAATTCAGACCGGGGGAAGCACGCTCACCCAACAGCTCGTCAAGCAGACGCTTCTCGAGGATCTCTACCGCCAAGAAATCAGCGGCGAGGTAAAGGGCGAAGAGCTCACGCGCCTGAAGTACAGGCGAAAGTTTGCGGAGATCTTCCTCGCCCTCCACGTCGAACGCTATTTCACCAAGGAGCAAATCCTCGAGGCCTACCTGAACAAGATGTACTTCGGCAAAGTCCAAGGCCAAAACCTCTACGGCATCGAAGCCGCCGCCCGCGGGTACTTCGGTGTACCCGCCAAGGAGCTGAACCTGGCCCAGGCGGCTTACCTCGTAGGCATGCTTCAATCCCCGGGGATGTACGACCCAAACGATCCGGAAGGGCTCAACCGCGGCATCGATCGCATGCGCTACGTACTCGAAAGCATGCGAAAGCTCGGCAAGATTTCCGAAGAAGAGTACCGAGAAGCGCTGAACTACGACATTGCGGGAAACCTGAAGTCGGACCTTCCCGAAGTGAGCTCGAACCGCTACCCGATCCTCACGGAAGAAATCCTCGAGGAAGCTGCCGAAGCGCTCGCTTCCCAAGAGCTCAAGAAGCTCGGGCAAGATCCGGAACACGTCCGTCGGAATGCCCCGGCGGAGTGGACGGACCTCGTGCAGCGAAAGCGCGACTTCTTGAACACGGCTGGTGTCCGCATCTACACGACGATCGATCTCGACCTGTACGACGCCTTTCAAGACGTAGCCCAAACTGCGGTGAAGTACCTTCCGGACGCAAAGGTCGTCGTACCCACGAAGGACGCCCAGGGAAAAGAAGTTCGAAAGGAAATGCCTTCGGTACAGCAGTTTGCCGCCGTGCTCATCGACAACCGCACGGGGGCCGTTCTTGCGGAAATTCCCAACCGAAAGCCTCCGACGGTGGACCCGACGTACGGAAAACGCTACCTCTCCTTTGCCCGCAACCAGCCGTACTCTCCCGGGTCTTCCATTAAGCCCATCCTCGCCTACGGCCCGGCGCTCGAGGAGGGGGTTCTCCCCGGCATCGACTCTCCCGTGGAGGATACCCCCGTAGTCCTTCCCGACGGCCAAAAGGGCGAGCACGTCGTCTACAACTACAACCTTTCGCCGTTTAAAGGCCTCATGACCGCCCGTCAGGCGCTCTGGGAATCGCGGAACCCGCCGGCCGTCCGCCTCTTCCTCCAGGTGGGGATGGAACGCGCCTTCTCCTACGCGGAGGCGGCGGGGATCTCTACGATCACCCCGGAAGACAAGCGGGAATCCCAGGTGGCGGCCATCGGAGGGTTGCGCAAGGGGACTACGCTGTACGAGCTTACGGGCGCCTACACGGTATTCCCCAACCAGGGGCTCCTGAAAAAGCCGTACATGGTGGAACGGATCTCCGACGCGGGCGACCGCGAGCTCTACCGCCACGAAGAAGAGGTCCGGCAGGTGTTTTCCCCAGAGACCGCCTACATGGTCACGGATGCCCTGCGCGGCGTCGTCACGAATGGGACGGCTTCCGCCTTGGGCGCCAAGCTGCGAAGCGCCTACGGCGACGTGCCGGTGGCCGGCAAGACCGGGACGAGCGAAGACGATCAGGATTTCTGGTTCATCGGCTACACGCCGACCTTCACCCTGGGGGTTTGGGGCGGGTACGACATGCGAAACAAAGACCAACCGAACGCCACGAGCCTAAACCGCGGCGGAACCCGCTTCGACCACCTCTCCCCTTGGTTCACCCTGTACCAAAAGACGGTGCAAATCCTTCCCGACCTCAACCCCCAAGGGAAATCCTTCCCTCGTCCGAATACCCTGGTTACGGCGAGCATCTGCCTCCCTTCGGGAAAGCTCCCTTCGGAAACCTGCCAAAAGGCCGCAGGCAAGGTCCCCAAGGTGGAAATCATCTCCGGGCTCTTCCCGCGAAACCGCGTGCCTACGGAACGGGACGACCGCGTTGTAGAGGCGCGCCTCGTCGTCGTTGGGGATAAGGAATACCGCGCCCGGGACGACACGCCGGACGACCTCGTGCTCAAAGAGGTGCGGGTAAAACGCGACCCTCTTCAGATCCCCAAACGCGTCCGCATGCTCATCTCTCCCTACCCAACGGATTGGAAAAACCACCTTCCCGAGGAAGCTGACCCGCGTACGCCCACAGGGCGAGCGCCGAATCCTCCCCAAGGGCTCACCGCCACCCTCGACGGCAACGCCGTCGTCCTCCGCTGGAATGCGAACGGAGAACCGGACATCGCGGGGTACCGCGTGTTCCGCATCGACGCGGCAGGGGAAACGCACATCGCCAGCGTGATGAGCCACCAGCCGCTCGAATTCCGCGACCTTTCGCCGACGCCGCTTTCCGCCTACCAAGTCGTGGCCGTCACGGTCGACGGCCGAACCTCGCCTCCATCCAACCCCGTAAGTCCGTTCGACCTGAGTAAACCGCCCAAAGGCGCCCCTTCTCCTCCGAAAGACGTCCAGGTGAGCCGACAGGCAGACGGCACGGTCGCCGTAAGGTGGAATCCCAACGCGGAAAAGGACCACGTGATCTACTACTCCGTGTACGCCGGAAACACCGACCACGGTCCGTGGACAAAGCTGGGGGACGCGACCGATCCGTCCTTTACCTTTACTCCTTCGCCCAACCAGGCGTACGTGCGGGTGACCGCGACGAACGACGTGGGAGAATCCGAACCGAGCAAGGCGGTGCCCATCCCGCAGGCACCCCCATCTTCGCCCAGCCCGCCTCAAGGGGAAACACCGCCGCCCACGGGAAACCGTGGGGAAACTCGGGGAATCTTGGACCTCCTTCCCTTCCCATCACACCCAAAACGCTAACCGCAGAGAAAGGCCCGGTTGTACAACCGGGCTTTTTTTCGTCCACGAGGTGGTTTTCCTGGAGTCGGGGGAAAAATCTTCGCGTGCGATCCGCGCAACCCTAGGGCTTACGCTATAATCGAAAGTAAGCGGCCACAAAGTGCGACAAATTCGAAAGGCCGAGGGAACGGCAAAACCACGCACGACGGTAGGAGGTCCTCCATGAAACGCCTCTTTCTCCGCATCGTGGGCCGCGTGCAAGGGGTTGGGTACCGCGCGTTCGTCCTCCGGGAAGCGACGCGGCGGGGGATTACAGGATGGGTGCGCAACGAACCCGACGGCTCGGTCACTGCGGAGGTGCAGGGGGACGACCGCTCCTTGAGCGACCTCCTGCTCGCCCTCAAGGAGGGGCCCCCTGCCGCCCGCGTCGACGACCTCGTGATCGAAGAACGCCCCGTGATTCCCGAGGAAAAATCCTTCCGCATCGCCTACCGATGAGCGAGACCTGCCCCTTCGGCCGGAGCTTCGGGAGCGGGCGGGCGGCACGACAAAAGACGCCATCGCGGCTTCGCCGTGTGCGCCTTGCCTCCGCGGCTTAGCCCAACCGCGTTCGCCGAAATAGGGCGACGAGTTCCACATGCGGCGTGTGGGGAAACATGTCTACGGGGATCACGGAGACGAGCGCGTATCCCCCATCCATAAGGCGCGCGGCGTCTTCGGCAAAGGTCGCAGGATTGCAGGATACGTACACGACCGCCTCCGGTGCCGCATCTATGACGGTACGGACGGTGCGCGCTCCCGCCCCCGCCCGGGGGGGATCCAAGAGGAGAAGCGACGGCGCACGCCCCCATTCGCGGAGAAGGCGCTGCAAACCTTCTCCTGCATCGGCAAGGCGAAACTCCACGTTCGCCACGGCGTTTTGTGCCGCATTCCGGCGTGCCGCCTCCACGGAGGCGGGGACCACCTCGATGCCCACCACCCGCTCCGCCACGCGGGCGAGGGGAAGGGTGAACGTGCCCACCCCCGAGTACAGGTCGACGACCAAGGCGTTCGCTGAGGAATCCAGAACTTCTCGGACGTAAGCGAGCGCCGTGGAAACGAGGACTTCCGCCTGAAGGGGGTTTGTCTGAAAGAACGTCTCGAGCTCGAGGCGGTAGCGAAAGCCCCCGAGGAGTTCCTCGATGTAGGGACGTCCTTCGAGGACGTGGAGGCGTTCGACCTGGACGGCGTCGGAAAGGCTCCGGTTTTCCGCCCAGAGGAGGCCGCGAAGTCCGGGGAAGGTGCGCCGAAGTTCGGCTCCGAGTTCGGCAAGGGAAGAGGCGTATCCGTCCGGCGTCTCCGTCGCCACGAGGGCGACGAGAAGTTCGCCGGTGGCAAAGGCCTTGCGCACGACGAGGTGGCGCAAGAGGCCGGAGTGGCGGTCCTTGTCGTAGCCGGGTAGGCCCCGCTCACGCGCCCACTTCCCCACGATTTCCCGCACGCGGTCGATGTCCGGATGGGCGATGTGGCACTCGGACAGCGGGAGGATTTCGCGGTACGTCCCCTTGGCGTGAAGTCCGGGAATTCCGTCGGAACGAAAGGTAAATTCCATCTTGTTTCGGTATCCCCAAGGATGGGCCATCCCGCGGATGGGGCTTATCGAAACGTCGCGCATTCCTTGGGCGCTTAGGAGACGGCGCACCTTTTCTTCCTTGTAGGCAAGCTGAAGCTCGTACGCGGCGTGTTGGAGCGCGCATCCCCCACAGGCGCCGAAGTGCCTGCAGCGCGGAAGCACGCGGCCGTCGTGGGGAGAGAGGATCGTCTCCGGCCACCCCCGCAAAAGGCCCTTTTTCTGCGGGCGAAGGTCGACGCGGACGAGGACCTCCTCACCGGGGAGGACGTAGGGAACGACGACGTCGCGCGGCTTGCCGCGGTACGTGCGGTTTCCCACAGATTCCGCAGGTTGTCTGAGAAACTCCTCCCCGATGGGTAGCGGTCCTTCGAAAGGCGGGACCCCTTCGGCCCATTCCCAACCCGGAGTCCCCGTCTCGAGGCGGAAGCGCCCGTATCCCTGTTCGTCCAGCTCGCGAATCCGCGCCCGTACCCAAAGCACGTCCCGTGTCTTTTGCTCGTGGGGCACCGACCGATCCCTCCCGTACACATCGACTCTATCCAGAGGCAAACCGCCCCGACCGTAGGGGCAGATTTTCGACAGGAGGCGTTCCCGTGGGTAAGGCTTCGCGAAATTCTCCCTCCCCCGCGCGAACGCGCGCCCTCCTCGCGGCGCTTTTCTCCCCCGCCGAGTGGGGCGAACGGGAGTCGCGCCTCGCCGAAGACCGCCGACTTGCCGAAACCGCCGGCGCAGAGGTGGTTGCGACGGTCGTCGCCCGCCGGGAAAGACCTGAAGCGGCGACGCTTTTCGGCCGGGGAAAGGTCGAGGAAATCCACAGCCTCCTCCAAGAGGTCGGGGCAGAACTCGTCCTCGTAAACCGCTCCCTCACCCCTACGCAGTTGAGAAACCTGGAAAGGGCTTGGGGGCTCCCCGTCGTCGACCGCGTGCAACTCATCCTCGACATCTTCGCCCAGCGGGCCCGCACGCGGGAGAGTCAGATCCAGGTGGAGCTCGCCCAGCTCCAATACCTCCTTCCCCGTCTCGCGGGACGCGGCGAGGCCCTCTCCCGACTGGGAGGAGGAATCGGGACGCGCGGCCCCGGGGAGACGAAGCTCGAAGTCGACCAACGGCGCATTCGCCGCCGCATCCACCTCCTCCGCAAACGGCTCGCAGAGGTCGAACGCTCCCGCGCTACGCAAAAGCGGGCCCGCCTCCGCCGCGGGATCCCCCAGGTAGTCCTCGTAGGGTACACGAACGCTGGAAAGTCCACGCTTTTTCGGGCGCTCACGGGTGCCGAGGTGCTCGTCGAAGACCGCCTCTTCGCCACGTTGGACACGACCGCCCGGCGCCTCCGCCTCCCTTCAGGGCGTACGGTCGTCCTTCTCGACACCGTCGGCTTCGTTCGCGACCTCCCCACGTTCCTCGTCGCCGCCTTTCGCTCCACCCTCGACGTAGTCCGAGAAGCCGACCTCCTCCTCCACGTCGTGGACGTCTCGGAGGACGACTGGGAGGAGAAGATGCGCGTCGCCGAGGAACACCTGCGCGCTCTACACGCAGAGGACATCCCGCGCATTTTGCTTCTCAACAAGAAGGACCGCCTCCCCCCCGAGAAATGGCCTACGCCTGCAGGCCTTTTCTCGGACTCCTCACGGGCGGTCCTCCTCCTCTCCGCAACCGATCCCCAAGATCTGTCGCGTCTTAGGGCGGAGTTGGACTCCTTTTTCGCGCGCGCGGATGCACTCAGCCTAGAAGCGCCTCCTCCACCCACGCCGCCTGCGTAATCCGAGAGGGCGTGAGGAAATCAAGGGGAAGGGTTGCCCGCCGCCGGCGGAGGATCCGCTCCGCCAAACCGAAGCCTACGGCCGGAGCGAGCCCTACGCCGTAGGTCCCGAACCCCGCGGCAACCCAAAGGCCCTCTGCACGCGGGCACGGACCGACAATCGGGCTGTAGTCCCGGACGTGCACGTCGTGGACGGCAGATCGCCCGGAAAGCAGTCGCCCGCCGCGGCCGTAGGGACCGAGACGCCGCAAGACGGCAAGCGCCGCATCTTCTTCGTGGGCCTGACCGGCGGGAATGCTCAGAAGGAGCTCTTCCCCCCGCAGGGCGACCATTTCTCCACCAGGAAGGAGGAGAAAGGGAAGGGGGGGAAGGGATTCCGGAAGCTCGCGCTTCTCCAGGGCAAAGGAGTACACCGCCCGGCGCCGGCTTTCCACGGGGAGGTATTCTCCCGCTGCGGCAGTGAGCTTCGGACTCCACGCCCCCGCCGCAACTACCGCGCGGGGAACTTTCCAACGCACCCGCGCCCGCTCCTCGACGAGGACGGCCTCTACGCCGACGAGACGACCGCCCTCTACGAGGATGCGGTCTACGTCAGCTCGAACGGTCTCCACCTCGAGCTCTTCCAGCCTGCGGTAGAGGGCCGCGTGAACCCGAGGCACGTCGAGCACGCCGTCACCGGGACAGTACAGTCCACCGACGAGGGAATCCTCGAGTTCCCAGCCCAAAAGCTGGGGAAGGGCTTCCCGCCCTACCCATTCGGGCATCAACCCCCAAGTGCGCAGGCGGCTGTGCATCGCGTGCAGAAGCGACCAATTTCGCCCGTCCGCAAGGAGGAGGTAGCCTACGGGCCGGAAAGGAGGGGCATCTCCGTCGAAGGAAAGGTGCCGTTCGATCTCACGGTAGACCTCGTGGCCGAACTGTGCCAGGCGGACGTTCACCTGCGAGAGAAAGCAGCGCCGAATCCCGCCCATGCTGTGCCGCGTCGAACCCCAGAGAAAGGCGAAATCGCGCTCCGCGAGGACGATGCGTCCCGTAAACCCCAAAGCGCGAAGGAAATAGGCGACGCTCGCCCCTACGATCCCGCCGCCGACGATGAGAACGTCGGCAGAACGCGTGTGGCGCGAAAGCATTCCGTATCCCCTCCTTTCCGACCGCTCCCCCGTCAACCCGAATCCTCTCTGGAGCTTTGGCGGAAGAGGTAGTCCATGACGCCGTAGGCGTTCAGGTAGACATCGTGGCGGTACGCCGTTTCCCGACGAAAGATCTCCTTTGCCCGCTCCCCCCCGCGGCCTTGTGCGCCGATGTCCCGCAAGATCCGTTCCCAGAGCATCTCCGTGAGCTGCTCTACGGCTTGGGCGAAAATCGCGGCCCTGTCCGCTTCTTCTCCTTCTCGCCACGGGCGAAGGTAGCGGCGAAGTACGAATTCCCCGTCTTCCAGGTACCGCGGCAACCACTTTCCGAGCTGGCCGAAGACGTCCTCCACGGCCTCCGTTTCGCCAAAATGGGAAAAGAAGAGACGGCGGGGCTTGAGGGCGCGAAGCTTTTCCCACGTTCGGCGCATCGCTTCGGGATCGAATTGCGTGGGGACCGTAGAAGGCAGGACGAGAAAGGTCCCCGTCCAGGCGAGACGGCTGTACCACACCCCAGCGGCGTCCCCCGTAAAGACCCCCTCTGCGTGCGGAGCGTACACGGCAATGTGGTGGGGTGCGTGTCCGGGCGCATCGTAGAAGAACAGGCGCCTTCCCTCGGAGAGCAAAAGAAAATCGCCGTCCTGTACGGTGCGAACGCGGTCGGGATCCACGGGAAGGACGGGGGCGTAAAACTCGTCGAACCGCCCCCGGTAGAGCTCGCGCACCGCGGCGACGAGGCGACTGGGATCCATCAGGTGCCTCGCCCCACGCGGGTGTACGATCACCTCGGCTTCCCGTGCCTCCTTGAGAAAGAGGCCCACCGCACCGGCATGATCGAGGTGGATGTGGGTGACGATTACCGTACGGATGTCCCGGGGGCTCATCCCGAGCGTCGTAAGCCCCTTGAGGAGAAAGGGGAAGCTCACGGCCGGTCCGGTTTCGATGAGGATCCCTTCTTCGGGAAAGACGTAGGCCGCCGTGCGTTCGGGAAGGAACCAGTCGCAGAGGTCAATCATGTGCAACCCGCGGCCGAGCGGGGTTACGCTGCCGCAACGCGCCTGGACGTCTACACTCGCCGATCCTTCGATTTCCATCCCTTCACCCAGCCTTCAGACCCGTCCCGGGTCGCAATTCGATTTTTTGTCTAGGAGAAAAGAAGGGAGAGGATTTCCCGTGACTGCAGGGTGGTTCCGACCCCTCTTTCGCGATCGGGAGGAGGCCGGGAAGAAGCTCTCTGCCGAACTGCAAAGGCGCTTTCCCCGCCTTACTCCCCAGAACGCACTCCTCCTCGCCATTCCCCGGGGCGGCGTGGAAGTCGGCGCCGCAATAGCCGCCGAACTTGGAATCCCCCTCGACGTGCTCGTCGTGCGCAAGATCGGCGCCCCGTTTCATCCCGAACTCGCCGTGGGCGCCGTCGGCCCGGACGGACGTCGCGTCCTGAACCTCGACGTCCTGCACCAATTGGGGCTTCGGGAAGAGGATTTTGCTGAAGAAGAAGCGCGTGCCCGCACGGAACTCGCGGCGCGTCTGCGCCTCTACGGATTTCGCGGAATCCCCTCGCCGCACCCTACCTATTGTATCGTGGTGGACGACGGGATCGCCACGGGCGCGACGGCGAAGAGCGCCCTTCTCTGGCTCCGCCGGGCCGCGCCGACGAGCCGGACGATCCTCGCCGCCCCCGTGGCCCCGCCGGAAACGGTAGAAGAGCTTCGGGCGTATGCCGATGAAGTGGTCGTCCTCGCTACACCTTCCCCTTTCGGCGCCGTGGGAGCCTTCTACGAAAGGTTTCCTCAGGTGAGCGACGAACGCGTCCTCGATCTTCTACGCTCCTACCGAGACGGAGCGGCACCGCCCCCTACTTCCTGAGCATTCCCGTCCGTCCCTCGGGAAAGTCAATGGATGACAAGCACGGGGATTTCCGACAGGTGGAGGATGCGTTGGCTCACGCTTCCGAGAAAGATTTCCTGCAGGGGGTTGAGTCCGCGACGTCCGACGACGATGAGGTCGGCCCCAAACTCTCGGGCGCGGCGAACGACCTCAGACGCCGGATCGCCCACCTCCACGTAAACTTCGTAAGGAATCCCCCGTTCGCGAAGCGGCGCCGCGTCCTCCTCTACCTCGTCGCGCGTGCGCTTTTCCACGACGCCTTGGGGGTCGAGATCGGGTACCATAAACTCCGTAAAGATGTAGCGCGGGAGCGGAGACGTCACGCGGACCAGGGCAACGCGTACGTCCCCTTCGCACAGCTTTTCCGCCACGTAGCGAACGGCCTTCCCCGCTCCCTCCGATCCATCCGTGGCTACGACGATGCGCCGAAACATGGAAATCGCCCCTTTCTCGCGCGATGGCTGTACGTTCCCCTTCTCTTTTTATTTTACCTGAGAAGTCCGCCGAGGTTTGTACCCCAAAAGACAAGCTTTCCCAGAATCGTGGGGACTACCTTGAGCAAATGCTACCTCGGTTTCGTCCAGTGCTACACGAAGGCCCGCTTCTTACAACTCTCTTACAAACGACCTCGCTTCTTACGGAAGGCTGGCATCTTCCCCTCGCGATGTGGTACAATCTTCGTAACACGAAAGGTATACCAACGGATTCGCCCGCCCTCACGCCCACCCAACCCACTCCATACGAGCGAGGGGAATCCCATGAGCGACGACCTCGTGCGATTCGGCGTATCCTTTCCGGGAAACCTCCTTCGTCAATTCGACGCCTTCCTTGCCGAACAGGGTTACAGCAACCGTTCGGAGGCCATCCGCGACCTCGTGCGGAAGGCAATTCTCGACCCCAAAAAGGTCGACCCGGAGGCGGTGGTCGCCGGCGCGATCATCGTCGCCTACGACCACCACGTAAGCAACCTTCCCGCCGTACTCATGGAACTCGAGCACACGTTTTACGACGTGATCATCTCCACCGTTCACGTCCACCTTACGCTCACGCAGTGCATGGAGGTAATCCTCGTGCGGGGGAAGTTCGCCCGTCTGGAAGCGTTGCATGAACAAATCCAGACGCTCCGGGGCGTAACCTTCAGCGAGCTTACCGTGACGTACCTCAAGGACCAACTCCGACTCGAAGACCGCACGATCGTCCGCCTAAACTACGACCTCAAGCACGAACACGACGAAAGGGACGGGGAGGGAGACCTGCGCGGCGGCCTTCCCTTGGAACCCGGGCTTCGTTCAGAACGCTCCACGTAAACGAAACGCTTCCCCTACCGACGTAAACTTGCAAACGGCGCATCGGCGCCGTTTTTTCTTTTCTCCCCCAATCCCGGCATCCGGGTTGGCGAAACGGATCGACAGAAGAAGCCGCGTTCACAAAATCGACGGAGATCTCTTCGGACGTACCTTGACACCCAGAGCGACTCCTTGATACGATAGCCTCGCGAGGAAAATGAGAATCGTTCTTGATAATTGGCAAATGCCCTTTTTTCAACACCAACTTTTAAAGAGCATTCATGTTGGAATCGTTCAAAGGAGGGTCCCCCGTGAACGAACTCCCCACCCTGGACACCCTACCCGTAGGCGGTCGAGGCAAAGTTGCGCGCATCACCGCCCCGGGACCCATCCGCCAACGGCTCCTCACTATGGGGATTACCCCGGGCACTACCCTCACCGTGCGCGGCGTTGCCCCCCTCGGCGACCCCATTGACGTCGAAGTGCGCGGATACGACCTGAGCCTTCGCCGCGAAGAAGCAAAGTACGTCTACGTCGAGGTGATCTGACATGAGCGCACGCAACGCGGTCCCCCTGGCCCTTCTCCGCCCCAACGAACAGGGGGTCATTGCCGACATCGTAGGAGGTACGGATGCGCACGTTCGCCTGCTAGAACTTGGGTTTACGCGGGGGCGGGAAGTCCGCGTCCTCAAGAACGATTTCGGGCCGCTCATCGTCGCCCTAAACGAACAACGGATCGCCCTCGGCCACGGGATGGCGCAAAAGGTCCTCGTTCGACTCTCCTGCCCGTCGTAGCGCCAACGGGTTTGACGCGACCGAAGATCTCCGCACATCCGCACAAAAGAAGGCGCGCCTTTGCCCATGCGGTGCGCACCAATCTGGGTGTACGTAAAGGAGAGGTAGGAATGGAGCCGGCCCGCACGACGCAGACGCTCACGATCGCCGTTGCCGGAAACCCGAACTCAGGGAAGACGACGCTCTTCAACGCCCTCACGGGACTCCGGCACCACGTGGGGAACTGGCCGGGGGTCACCGTGGAAAAAAAGGAGGGGCGCTACCGCGACCCCAAAAGCGGTCGCGAGGTACTCCTCGTCGACCTTCCCGGGATCTACGGGTTGGGGGCTTATGCGGAGGACGAACGCGTGGCCCGCGACTACATCGTAGGCGAACGTCCGGACGCCCTGATCAACGTCGTGGACGCCACAAACCTCGAGCGCAACCTCTTCCTCACCGTGCAGCTCCTCGAACTCACCCCCCGCGTCGTCCTCGCCCTGAACATGTGGGACGAAGTCGAGGCCCGGGGGATGAAAATCCGAACGGACCTCCTCAGCGAACGCCTGGGCGTTCTCGCCGTCCCCACCGTAGCGACGAAAAAGCAGGGGCTCGACACGCTTATGGAGGTGGCCCTCGACGTCGCCGCCCGCTCCGTGCGCGAACCCCTGCGCATCGACTACGGACCAGAGGTGGAGGAAGCCCTCGAGCGCCTCGTTCCCCTCCTCGAACGCGCGTCTGAACTGGCGGCAAAGTACCCTCTGCGGTGGCTCGCCGTAAAGTACCTCGAGGGGGACGAATACCTCGCCCGCGAAGTCGAGGACAAACTCCCCCGAGAAGCCCTTGCGGAGGTTCGGGCGATCCGCGCCCACCTGCGCGAGCGCTTGGGAGAAGACCCGGAAGTCGTCATCGCCGACCGGCGCTACGCGTTCATCGAACGCATCCTCTGCGACGTCGTCGAACGCCCGCAAGAGGCGGAAACGCTCACCTTTTCCGACCGCCTCGACCGCATCCTCACCCATCGGATCTGGGGGATCCCCATCTTCCTCTTCCTCATGTTCCTCGTCTTCGAGTTCACCTTCGCCTTGGGGAAGCCGCTGAGCGACCTCTTGGAAGAGGCGTTTTCGTGGTTCGGAGACGTGACCGGGGAGTACCTCACCGATCTGGGCGTTCACGACACGGTCGTCTCCCTCGTGACCAACGGGATCATCAACGGGGTCGGCGCCGTGGTCGTCTTCTTTCCGCCGATCTTCTTCATGTTCCTCGCGATCGCCCTCCTCGAAGACTCCGGCTACATGGCCCGCGCGGCATACGTCATGGACCGCTTCATGCGTGCCATAGGCCTCCACGGAAAGTCCTTCATCCCCATGCTCTTGGGATTCGGTTGCAACGTGCCCGCGATCCTCGCGACGCGCACGCTTGAAAGTCGGGCAGACCGCCTCACGACAATCCTCGTAAACCCCTTTATGTCCTGTACGGCGCGCCTTGCCGTTTTCGTGCTCCTCGCAGGAGCATTCTTCCCGGAACACGCGGGACTCGTCGTCTTTTCCCTCTACCTCCTGGGAATCGTCGTCGCCATCGCCGTCGCAAAATTCCTCCGTACCTTCATCTTTAAAGGCGAATCGGCGCCGTTCATCCTCGAGCTTCCGCCCTACCGCTTTCCCGACGTTCGCTCCCTCCTTTTGCACACGTGGGACCGGGCCAAGGAATTTCTGCGCAAGGCGGGGACGATCATCGTCGCTATCGTAATCCTCATCTGGGCCCTCGGAAACCTGCCGCCGGGCGTAGAGGAGAACAGCGAGGAGAGCTACATCGGACAAATCGGACAGGCCATAGCCCCTGTCTTCGCTCCCGCCGGATTCGGGACATGGGAGGCGGGCGTTGCCCTACTCGCCGGCGTGCTCGCCAAGGAGTCCGTAAACTCCGCCTTCTCTGCCGTGTACGGCGTCGATCCTGCAGAGCTGGGCCCGGCCCTTGCGGAGCACTTTACCCCCCTTGCGGCATACGCGTTCATGGTGATGACGCTCCTCTACATTCCCTGCGCGGCGACGATTGCGGTGATCCGCCAAGAAACGCAGAGCTGGAAGTGGCCGCTCATCGCCCTCGTGTACACGACCCTCATCGGATACACCCTTGCCGTCCTCGTCTACCAAGTCGGACGGCTTTTGGGGCTCGCGTAGCCGGAAGGAAGTCGCTCTCGCTCGAAAGGCGGGGCTTGCGGCCGGCGCTTCGAACGACTTCGCCCCGCTCCGAGGAGGAAAAGGCGTGCGCGTCGTCCTCGCACCGGACAGCTTCAAGGGATCCCTCACCGCGCGCGAAGTGGCGGAAATTTGGGCGCGTGCCCTGGCTGCGGTTTTTCCCGACGCCACGGACCTTCCTTTCCCCATGGCCGACGGGGGAGAGGGTACGTTGGAAGTCCTGTGCCCCGATCCGAAAGACTTACAAAGCTACGCCGTACCCGGCCCCACCGGCGCGATGGTGAGCGCGCGGTGGGGCCTTTGTCCCGAAACACCGCCTACCGCCGTCGTCGAAGTCGCCGAAGTAGTCGGATACGGTCTCGTCCGCGGCGAACGCGATCCCTATCGCTTCGGTACGTCGGGAATCGGCCAGCTCCTCCGCCACATCCTCGATCAGGGGATCCGCCGCATCCTTTTCGGACTCGGCGGAACGGCTACGGTAGACGGCGGAATGGGCCTTCTCGCGGCTTTGGGGGCGAGGTTTTTCGATGCTTCGGGGCACGAACTTCCGCCCGTCGCCGCTTCGCTCTTTCGCGTAGACCGCGTAGAGCTTACGGAGCTCGACCCGCGCCTTCGGGAGAGCGAACTCGTCGCCTTCGTCGACGTCGCCGCCCCTCTTCTGGGGCCCGAAGGCGCGGTCTTTCTGTACGGACCCCAAAAGGGGGTCCCGCAGAAAGACCTCGAAGAATTTGACCGACGTATGGCGCGCTTTGCAGAGCTCCTCCTTCGCGCCCGCGGCGATGCACGCGAAGACCTCCCGACCCATCCCGGCGCGGGGGCGGCAGGAGGTCTCGGCTTTGCCCTTGCCCTCCTGGGTGCCCGCCTCCTTCCAGGGGCGGATGCGATTGCCGAACGCATCGGACTTCCTCGGGCCATTGCCGACGCGGACTTCGTCCTCACGGGAGAAGGGCAAAGCGACGCCCAGACGCTCCAGGGAAAGGTTCCGATCGCCGTCGCCCGCTTTGCAGCCGCTAAAGGGAAGCCCGTCTTCCTCCTCTCGGGGAGTTTGGGCGATGGGGCCAACGAGCTCCTCCCGTACTTCGCCTGCCTACAGGCCGCCGTTTCCCGACCTGCGCCGCTCGCAGAACTCCTCCCGCGGGCGGCGGAAGACCTCTACGAAGCCGCCGTCCGCCTGTTTCACTGCATCGCCTGGCGGGAAAAGGCGGAAGGGTTCAGGCACCCTCTTCCCTCTGCGCGCACACCCCGCAAAACCGGCTGATCCAAAGACGACGGATCCGTCCATGTCGTACAATGGACTCGGAGGTGAAGGTCCGTGGCTCCTGAGTCCCAACTCCCCTTCCCCGACGAACATGCGCACTTCGGAGAAGACGTCGGTTCCCTCCCCTTTGCTGTGGTCACCGTAAGCGATACGCGAACGCCAGAAACCGATCGCGGCGGACGGTGGATCCGAGAACGCCTGGAAGAGGCGGGCCATCGGGTCGTCTACACCCGCATCGTCCCCGACGAGGTAGAGGCCATTCGCGAGGCGCTCGAGGAGGCCCTTGCCTCGGAAGCCTTCGGCGTGCTTTTTACCGGCGGAAGCGGCATCACCGCCCGCGACGTCACCGTCGAAGCCGTACTCCCGCGTCTGGAAAAGGTGCTTCCCGGCTTCGGCGAACTCTTTCGCATGCTGAGCTTTCGCGAAATCCACGCCCGTGCCATGCTCTCACGTGCGGAAGCAGGCGTTGTCGGCCGAAAGGCCGTGTTCCTCCTCCCCGGTTCCCTCAACGCCGTCCGCCTTGCGGTTGAAGAACTCATCCTCCCCGTCGTCAAGCACCTCTACTTCGAGCTTCATCGGCACTAAACATCCCGAAATCTCGCCGGCGCGGATCCGCCGCATGACGTCGCCGGTCCGTCACAAAAATGCCACAACTTTCCCTACGACCCTCCTGGGAAGGGAGGGTTCTATGGTTTAGAATGTGAATAAAGGAACAAACTGCGGGAGCGAGGCACATCGTGAAAACCCTGCGGGGCAAAAGAAGGTCATTTGGTCCGCAAAAGGGAGGGAGAGGACGATGACCGTACGGATGGAAGGCGACGCACGCCCTGCGAAGCCGGAGTCGCCGGAACCCGGCCGTGCTCACGGATGCGTAGGGTACGGGGCCAACGCCGAAGCCCTCTACGACCGCAAGGTGCGCAACCGATTGAAGCGCGTGGAGGGACAGATCCGCGGCGTCCTACGGATGATGGAAGAACGGCGAAGCTGCGCCGAGGTAATCTACCAACTCTCCGCGGCCCGGACAGCCCTCGATCGCGCGATCCTCTACCTTGTCGGAAACTATATGGAACAGTGCATGCGCGGCGATCTCGAACGCGGAGAGACGATCGACGGCTCCGTGGAAGAGGCCATCCGCCTCCTTCTCAAGACGCGTTGACTTCCTCACCGGAGGGGAATATCGAGCCCTACTCCGGTATGGTTGGGTAACAGAAAATGCGAGAACGTTGGCGCCCGCCTGTCCCATAGAGAGTCCTCTCGGGGGCGAGGCGGGCTTTTATGCTATACTTGCGTTGGTGCCCCGTACCGTACGAAATGCGATTCGAGGTGAACGCACGTTGGCGTCAATCCCGCCTCCCAAGCACCTCGTCCGGAGAGAGGACGGGCTTTGGCTCGTCGACGTGGAAGAAGGAGGGGGGACCCTCCTCGGGTTTCGCATCCGCGAGGTGCTCTTCGAGGCCCAAACTCCGTACCAGCACATCCTCGTGGTCGACAGCTTCGACTACGGCAAGATGCTCGTCCTCGATGGGATCGTGCAGACGACGGTGCGCGACGGATTTATCTACAACGAGATGATCGCCCACCCCCCGCTACTCCTTCACCCCGACCCCCGTCGGGTCCTCATCGTGGGGGGAGGCGACCTCGGAGCGGCGCGGGAGGTTCTCAAATACCCCGAAGTCGAGTCGCTCGTCCTCGTGGAAATCGACGCCCAAGTGGTCGAGGCGGCGCGCACCCATCTTCCCGAAATCGCCGGAAGCGGCGAGGACCCACGCCTCGAACTCCGGACGGAAGACGGCATTCGTTACCTCGAGACGGCGTCTCCCGCCCAATTCGACGTGATTCTCGTGGACTCTTCCGATCCCGTAGGTCCCGCCGTAGGGCTCTTTCAACCCGAATTTTACGCGGCGGCCAAGCGCGCCTTGCGCCCCGGGGGAATCCTCGTCGTCCAGAGCGAGTCGCCGCTGTACCACCGCTCGACCGTGGAAAGCGTGCTCACCGCCCTTCGGAAACTCTTTCACACCGTCCGCCCGTATTGGAGCGTCGTACCGACGTACGCCGGCGGATTTTGGATGTTTACGTTGGCCACGGACCTCGAAGAACTCGAGTTCCGGCGGACCCTACCCGGAAATACGAGATTTGCCACCCCTTCTGGGATCCGGGCAGCCTTCGACCTTCCTCCCTTCCTCCGCGAATGGACGGACGGGCTCTTGACCTCCCCTCCTGAAACAAGATGAAGGGAGGCGCGAACCGGAGTTTGGAAAATTGCGCCGGCCTCTGCCGGCGCATCTCTTTCTTGCGACACATTTCGGTGAACCGTATAATGTTCGTATACATGCCCAGGTTCGCCCTTCGCCGCTTCCCGCGCTTTCCCTCGGGCGGGAAGGAATGGTCCGCGGCAAAAGATTTCGGAAAGGTGGAGCGAAGCCGAGATGATTGAATTTATTCGCGTAAACAAGTTTTTCGGCAAGCTTCACGTCCTCAAAAACATCAACCTCTTCATACCGCGTGGCGAAGTGGTGGTCATCGTCGGCCCGTCCGGATCGGGGAAAAGCACGCTCCTACGCACGATCAACGCCTTAGAGCGCATCGACAGTGGCGAGGTGCGCGTAGACGGCGTGAGCGTACACGACCCGAAGACCGACGTGCGCGCCCTCCGCAAGCAGATCGGCATGGTCTTTCAGCACTTCAACCTCTACCCCCACCTCACGGCCCTGGAAAACATCGTCCTCGCGCCGACCAAAGTGCTGGGAATGGATCGGAAAGAGGCCGAGGACATGGCCCTGCAGATCTTGGAAAAGGTGGGACTCAGGGAAAAGGCGCACGCGTATCCCGGTCAGCTCTCCGGCGGCCAACAGCAGCGAGTGGCGATCGCCCGCGCCCTCGCCATGCGGCCGAAGATCATGCTCTTTGACGAGCCCACTTCGGCACTGGATCCGGAGATGGTCGGCGAGGTGCTCGAGGTCATGCGCGAGCTTGCCGCCGAAGGGATGACCATGGTGGTCGTCACCCACGAGATGGACTTCGCCCACGACGTGGCGCACCGTGTGGTGTTCATGGACCACGGGGAGATCGTGGAGGTGGCCCCGCCGGAAGAATTCTTCCGCGAACCGCGCGAAGAACGGGCGCGGCAGTTCTTACGCCGAATCCTGCGTCGCCGAATCGGCGCCGGCGCGTACTCCGACTGAGGCGCACAGGAACGCGGTACGCGAAGCAAAAGACCGGGGCGTTCCCCGAAAACACGAAACAGGAAAAAGGAGGTATCGCGAGATGCTCGAGAAGTTCTCGTGGAGGAAGTTGGGTGCCCTCTTCCTCGCCCTGTTCCTCATCGCAGGTCTCGCCGCCTGCGGTCAAGGAGGGGCGTCTACCCCTGCCGACGGCAAATCCGCAGGTACCTCTACGGGGAGTCCCACGCTCGACGCCATCAAGCAGCGGGGGAAGCTCGTTGCGGGGGTAAAGTACGATACGAAGCTCTTCGGCTACAAAGACCCTGCTACGGGGAAGGTAGAAGGCTTCGACGTCGACCTCGCTCGCCTTCTCGCCGAAAAGATCCTGGGCGACCCCAACAAGGTGGAACTCGTAGAAGTCACCTCGAAGACGCGCATCCCCATGCTGAAAAACGGGGACATCGACGTGATCATCGCAACGATGACGATCACGAAAAAGCGGATGGAGGAAATTGATTTCTCCAACGCGTACTACGTTGCCGGGCAGTCCCTCCTCGTTCCCAAGGGGTCCCGAATCCGGGGAATCCAGGACCTCGACGAAAACACGACCGTAATCGGGGTAAAGGGTTCGACGAGCGTTCAAAACATCCGCGAGAAGGCTCCTAAGGCCAAGGTAGCGGAGTACGACAATTACGCGGAGGCGTTTAACGCCCTGCGGAGCGGCAAGGGCGACGCGCTCACGACAGACAACGTGATC
The DNA here is from genome assembly GCF_003633725.1 of Brockia lithotrophica. Classification (NCBI taxonomy): domain Bacteria; kingdom Bacillati; phylum Bacillota; class Bacilli; order Thermicanales; family Thermicanaceae; genus Brockia; species Brockia lithotrophica. The sequence goes on from NZ_RBIJ01000006.1 coordinate 131,016, forward strand.
CTTTTGGGGATGCACCAACAAGACCCGAATTACGTGCTCGTCGGTGGGCTCTTCACCACGGAACCTTACGGGATCGGAATTCGCAAAGGCGATCGGGTCTTCGTAGAGTATGTGAACGAGTTCCTCAAGGAAATTAAGGCCAACGGGAAGTACGCGGAGATCTACAAGAAGTGGCTTCAAGAAGAACCCCAAGAAAAAGACCTCAAGGCCATCGACGGCGAGTTTACGATCCCCGAAGGGTCGTAGTCCGAGCGTCCGAGTCACGCACCACAAAAACCCCGAGGGGATAAGGGAAGGGGGGCTTCGGTCCCCCTTTCCTTGTATTCCGTAGCGTCTCCGGGCACAGTTCCCTCCGAGTTCTATACGCCGGAGGTGTTTTCATGGTCTACCTCGATCTCCTACGCGAATACGGAGACCTCTTTTGGAGCGGATTCCGCACCACGCTCGGCGTGAGCGTCGTCTCGCTTTTGGGGAGCCTGATCCTCGGTACGCTGATCGCCGGCCTCCGCATGTTCCCCTACGCCCCCGTGGCCGCCGTCGGTCGGGCTTACGTGGAGTTCGTGCGAAACATCCCCCTCCTCCTCATCGCCTTTTTCTTTTACTTCGGACTCGCACCGTTTCACATCAACCTCGACGAAATCGTAGCCGGCACCCTTGCCCTTACGATCTACACGGCGGCCTTCATCGCGGAAGCGATCCGCGCGGGGATCCATTCCCTTCCCAAGGGACAGTGGGAGGCGGGGTACGCCACGGGCCTTTCCTACGCACAAATCCTGCGCTACGTCATCCTCCCGCAAGCGTTCCGCCTCGTCCTGCCGCCCCTGGGAAACCAGTTTGTCAACTTGGTGAAGAACTCGTCCATCCTAAGCCTCATCGCAGGGCCGGAGCTTTTGTACCAGGGCGAGGCCATCGCAAACGCGACGTTCAAAACACTCCCCGTGTACACACTCGTGGCCGCCTTCTATCTCCTGCTCACGATCCCCCTGAGCCAGTTCGTACGCTACTTGGAAAAGAGGCTGAGCGGCAAGGAATTCGTCCTCGAGGGAGGGGAAGCGGCGTGATCGAGACCTGGCTCGAAGCGCTCCAACCGGCACACCTGAACTTCCTCCTCCAAGGCTTTCGGATCACGCTCGAAGTGGCTCTCATCTCCATTGCGCTCAGCTACGCCATAGGCATCGTTCTCGGAGCAACTCGATACCTCGACGTTCCCGGACTCGCCACGCTTTTTGCCGTTGCGGTGGAGACCTTGCGGAACCTCCCCATTCTCTACCTTCTCATCTTTGCCCGCTTCGTCCTCCCGACTCTCGGGATCCGCCTCGATCCCTTCTGGTCTGCCGTCGTAGGCCTAACCGCCTTTGAAGCGGCAATGATTTCGGAAATCGTACGGGCTGGACTCGCCTCCGTCGACCGCGAACAGATCGAGGCCGCGACGGCCAGCGGCTTGACGCGTCTACAGATCCTTCGTTACATCGCCCTTCCTCAAGCACTCGTCCGCATGATCCCGCCCACCGTGAGCCAGTTTATTTCTCTCTTAAAGGACACCTCCCTCGCCGTAGCCATCTCCCTGCCTGAACTCATGCACAACGCCCAGATCATCTACAACGGCGATCCCGTAAGGTACGTGCTCCCCATTTTGGCCACCACGGCAGTCCTCTACTTCAGCGTAAACTTCCTCCTCTCGCAAATCGCCCACGTCCTCGAACGCCGCCTCCTCCGCACCTGAAAAACTCCAGAGAAAAACAAAGCGCCTGCGGCGGCGCAAAAGATCTGCGGGAACGGCTTCCTTTTCTCCCCGAAGAGAGGAAAGGCCTCTCCGTGCTTTCACCGGAGAAAGAAAAACCCTAGGACGATTTCGAGAAAGATGAGGAGGAGGATCAACGTGTCGATGAGCATGAAGCGGTGGGTCATGTAGGAATCGCTCAAGAGTTCGTAGTTCCTTTCGAGGATTTCCATTTTTTCCCGAATGCTCGCCGACCATTCCTCTACACGCAGAAGTTCGAGGGCGACCTGATACAGGCGAAGGTAGTACACATCTTGCGTCACCTTGACGGCGTTGCGCACGCGGCTCGTGAATTCCGCCGTCTCGACGAGGAGTTCCATGATGTAGCGCATGACCTCTTCGTGCCGCCGTAGGCTAAAAAACCCCACGACCGCTGATTTTCGAGGATCTCGTAAAGCTTCGTAAGTTCGTCGTCGAGGAGGTCGTCATAGTAACGGAGTTCAAGAAACTGGGCATGGGCAAACTCCAAAAGCGCCCCCACGTCGGGAGCCTCTTCTGGATCGTTCGTCCACGCCGCGACGGAGGTGACGATCACGGCATCGTCCGTGTACGATACGCGGTGCCGGAGAACTTCGCGGCGCATCGCCTCGCTTAAACGCTCCGGCTCCCCCAAAAGGAGTTCCGCCGCGTCTCGTTCCTTGGGCCATTCGGGAAGTACGTAGAGGGTGAATTCGTGAACGTATTCCGGGGAACCTTCTCCTTCGAGGGCTCCGGCAAGAGACCGAACGATGTCCTCCCGAACGTCTGCAAAAACCCGCTCAAAAGGATCGTTTTCTTCGTCCTCGTTGAGTTCTACGGCCAACCGCTTTACGTCTTCCACATCCCAATTCTCCGGAAGGGAAATCCGGGCGACGAGGCTGAGAACGCCGAAGTCGTACAGGCGGGCGCGCAGGCGCCCCGAAAGCATCCGACCGGCAAGCGGCAATTCGACCTCCCCGAGGTCCACGGTGACGGGGAGGTTTTTGATTTCCAAGGAACGCGGCCGCACCTTGAGAAGGCGCATTCGCCTGACGGCCGCCTCGCGGTGTACGAACAACCTCTCCACTTCGTCCAGATGGATCTCCTGCGCCACGTTGAAAAAACGGTACACCCAAACTTCCCCGCGCATCGATCCCGTCACTCCTGGCGCGCCGATCTCCCTCCGGAAAGGTGATCCGGGGAAAGAAAAATCTCCGAAACGGGCGCGCGCAAAGAAAGTCCTTCGTAACGCCGTTCCCACGCATCGAGGACACGGGATAGAAATTCAGGCATCTTCCGTTGGTTCCGCATGCACCCCGATCCGGGCGGGCGTTCTTGGGTCGCACGTGAGGGCGGTCGCTTCCTGCTTGGAGAGAAGCTTTTCGAAGTGCCAGGCAAAAAATCACCGCCGGCGATATGGCTTCCGGCGGCAAAAACCTTTGTGTGGGTTTAAAACGGCATTTCTTCGCGTTCGGAGCCGAAAGCGCCCTTAGAAGGCGAAGACGTACCCCGTTGACCCGGGACGGCGACAAATTCGCCTTCTTTTTCCTTCCGCTTGCGGGGTCTAGGCTCTCCAGCCAGAGGAAGTTTGGCGAGGTCCGAGAGGGAGCCTACGAGAATCCCGTCCTCCAACTTGACACTTACGGCGCCCATCCTCTTCGTAGCCCCTGCAATGCGGAGGAGGTCCGAAAAGCGAATGGTGCGCGTGTACCCCGTACCCACCTTGCGCGCCGCTCGCGCACCAAGATCGTGGGGCTCCGCCCGGCGGATGCCGAAGAGGCCCCGCTCGCGATCCACGAGGACTACGACGTAGTCGGGATTTCCGATGGCCTCTACCGCTTTTCGCGATAGGGATGCGGAGCCGGTTCGGTTCACGCGCACGTACATATCCAATCCCTCCGCTGCAGCACGCCCTCGTGGAACGCGTTCATTCAGTACTTCCCAAGGCACTTTACATCCCCCCTACATCATTTTCCCTTTACCTAGTATTACACTAACACGAGGATCTTAGTACTGTCAAGGTAGAAATACCGATGGATCAGCAGAGCTGGTTACGACCAAACACGAAGAAGCACCCACCCTCATCAACGACCAAACCGAACTGCTGTAGTGAATACCTTTAGCCGCATGTCGTGCACCGCATGAGGTAAGAAAAAAAGTAAAGACCTCTCTGTCGAAAGGGCGCTCTACAGTAGGGGAACTCTGCACAACAGAAAAGCGCCTCCCGAAGAAACGGAAGGCGCTTTTTCGCCATAGAACGTGGTGTGCGGCATAGGAAGTGGACGTTTCCGAAACAAAAAAAGATGCGCTCTATTCGACAACCTCCGTCATTCCCGAAATCGGGAAGAGAGGCGTGGAGACAAATACATGGGGCGGTCGACGGGACTTGAACCCGCGAATCCCAGATCCACAGTCTGGTGCGTTAACCCCTTCGCCACGACCGCCGCATGGTGGAGGGGGAGGGATTCGAACCCCCGAACCCAAGAGGGAGCAGATTTACAGTCTGCCGCGTTTGACCGCTTCGCTACCCCTCCGCAAAGAAAAATATGGTGGCTCGGGACGGAATCGAACCGCCGACACGAGGATTTTCAGTCCTCTGCTCTACCGACTGAGCTACCGAGCCGATCCACCATATGGTAGCGGCGGTGGGGATCGAACCCACGACCTTGCGGGTATGAACCGCACGCTCTAGCCATCTGAGCTACGCCGCCAAATGGTCGGGATTGCAGGATTTGAACCTGCGACCTCTTGGTCCCGAACCAAGCGCTCTGCCAAGCTGAGCTAAATCCCGACGCATATCTCAGTATAGCACATTTCGTGGTGCGGGTGGAGGGACTTGAACCCCCACGCCATACGGCCCTAGATCCTAAGTCTAGTGCGTCTACCACTTCCGCCACACCCGCACGTTTGGCGGTGCTGACGGGACTTGAACCCGCGATCTCCGGCGTGACAGGCCGGCGTGTTGACCCCTATACCACAGCACCGGATACAGTGGTGACCCCTAGGGGAATCGAACCCCTGCTACCACCTTGAAAGGGTGGTGTCTTAACCACTCGACCAAGGGGCCATTGGCTCCGCAGGCAGGACTCGAACCTGCAGCCCTCCGGTTAACAGCCGGATGCTCTACCGTTGAGCTACTGCGGAACAGAAAAGGCGGTTCCGCATGGGGCCGCCTTGGGAATTCACAAGTTTCAGGGAGGTCAGGAAGGCAGCGACCTATTTTCCCACCCCGTCTCCAGGGCAGTACCTTCGGCGCGGGAGGGCTTAACGGCCGTGTTCGGTATGGGTACGGGTGTTTCCCCTCCGCTATGGCCACCTCCCCGCTCCCTCAAAACCGGATAGACGCTCGCAAGGCCTCGGCCAATTCGTACCCGTCAGCTCCGCGCGTCGCCGCGCTTCCACCTCGGGCCGATCTACCTCGTCGTCTCCGAGGGGCCTTACCCGGTTTACCCGGTGGG
>NZ_RBIJ01000007.1 GCF_003633725.1 Brockia lithotrophica
GAATGATGGCCACCAGGCTTTCTCGGCTCGCTGGCTCCGCTCCAAAAGGATGGGGAAGCAGCTGCCTTTGCGGAACTTGGGGTCTTGAACTCAATAGTACCTAGGCGGGTATCCCAAAGGCGAGACCGATAGCCGTTTCGATACGCCTTACCTTACACCTTTTGGCCCGTTCATTCGTACCGTTAGGCTCCCGCAAGTTCGCTCACCTCAAGTTCCGTGAGCTCCTGAGCGAGCCAGCAAAGCGCTTCGTGCAGGGCGTCGAGTTCTCCTCATATCTTGCGGTAAGAGATCGCGAAGCACTATCTTAAAGTCTAAGGTCGCCAGAGGCTTCCTCCTTTCGGGAAATTGATGGTCCCTCCTAAAGAAGAGCTTCTGATGATCCTTTTTGTTAAGAAAATCGCAAGGACGGATGAGACCCTTGCATTTTTACTCACACCTGAGAATTTAACCCTTTGTCTACGGGCAATTCGTCGGTCATCAAAGTGACAGGGTAGGGGCGCGTCAGTGAGACGCCTGACGTCCCTTGGATCACGTTTGCCGTGGAGATGGAAGAGGGGACGGCGGAGTAGGCGCAGGCCGAAAACGCCAAAGCGATGGCCAATGTCCGTAGGGCCATGCAAGCGTTTAACATTGAAGAACGTGGCATCCAGATGGTGTGTCTCAACAGATGCAGCTGGAATACGAGGTCGATCAGAGGCAGAAAAAACGTGGTTTCCGCGTCGTGCAGATCTCCGCATCACGGTGGAGTGGTTCGATTAAGTCGGTCACTGCTCGACTAGTTCGGGCGCGCAAGGGGTCAACCGCAGAGAAAGTGTGCAGTTCGGCTTCCTCGACTTCCTCGACCGCTCGGCGCTGCAAAGAGTGACGCTTAAGCGAGCGAAAAAGACGAGGCGTTGGCCGCCGTGCCGGTCTGAATATCGTTGGTGTCCGCTTGATTGAGTAACAGCCGGTCGGCATGGCGCTGATGCCGATGGTCTGCGTCGCATATTGAAGTGGTGAAGGCGGCAACAGCATCTCCGTCAACGGTAATATTTTCGGGTGGACTGGTTTGTGTGGACTGGAATGGGAAGCGGCCGTCCAGATTGCCTATGAGGTTCGGTGAGCCGTTGTGATGTGTTCATTTGCAGTTGTTGACATACAGTTATTGACACTCCCAGAGCATCTTGTTACACTGGCCGTGCGCGGAGAAGGCCTTAGTCCCGATGCCGCGACCGAGTATCCTTGGAAAACCCCGCGGGATGACACGCGAGGGTCACGCGCGAATTCGAGGGCAGAGCAGAGGTGACTCAATGTGTCCACGGTGGTTGTCGTCGGCATGATGTGGGGAGATGAGGGGAAGGGTAAGGTTACCGATTTTCTGGCCCGGCAAGCGGAAGTGGTGACGCGCTACCAGGGGGGCAACAATGCCGGACATACTATTTCATTTGGAGGAAAGAAATACAAACTTCATCTAATTCCCTCGGGTATTTTTTATCCAGAGAAGATGTGTGTGCTCGGGAATGGTATGGTTATCGATCCAAAGGTTTTTGCTGAGGAGCTGGTGTACCTACGGGAAAACGGGATTTCGGTGACCAATCTGTATGTTAGTGATCGCGCCCATGTGATTCTACCTTATCACATCAGGATGGACCTTGCAGAAGAGGAGCGCAAAGGTAGTGGCAAAATCGGTACGACGCGCAAAGGAATCGGCCCGGCGTATGTGGACAAGGTAGCTCGCGCAGGTATTCGCGTCGCCGATTTGTTAGATGAAGATATATTCCGCGAAAAGTTATACCGCGCCGTAGACGAGAAAAATTGGATCTTGGAGAAGGTATACGGGACGGGAAGATTTGACCCCCAAACTATCTATGAGGAATACCGCAGTTACGCCGAGATTTTCCGCCCTTTCGTTACGGACACCTCCCTTTTGCTAAATGAGGCTATCGATCAGGGACGGCGAGTGTTGTTTGAAGGGGCGCAGGGCGTAATGCTCGATATCGATCACGGTACGTATCCTTACGTTACTTCGTCTAATCCAATTGCAGGTGGCGCATGTGTCGGCGCCGGAGTGGGGCCGACCAAAATTCACCGTATAGTGGGTGTAGCCAAGGCATACACGACGCGCGTGGGCGATGGCCCGTTTCCGACGGAAATCCATGGTGAGATTGCTGAATATATCCGCGAGCGGGGCCACGAGTACGGGACGACAACCGGACGACCTCGTCGTATTGGCTGGTTTGACAGCGTGGTTGTCCGCTATGCGCAGCGCGTGAGCGGCATTACTGACTTGGCAGTCAATAGTCTCGATGTGCTTTCTGGTTTGCCCACGGTGAAAATCGGTGTTGCTTATAGATTCAGGGGGCAGATTCTCGAACATTTCCCGGCTAATTTGCGTGTCTTGTCCGAATGCGAACCAGTGTACGAGGAAATGCCTGGGTGGACAGAAGACATTACTAATGTTCGTTCTCTGGAAGATCTACCGGTCAACGCCCGTCGTTACCTCGAGCGTATTGTACAGTTGACGGGCATTCCCCTTTCCCTTTTTTCTGTAGGTCCCGGCCGCGATCAGACGATTGAGGTGCGTGACGTGTGGACATAGTGGCACTCGTGAGATGCGATTGCTGTGCAGTATTATCTGTCTACTTCATTGTATACACGTCGAGGACACGTTAATTTCATACGGGCAAACTTCCGCACAAGTCGTTCATGGGCCAACCATTCCCATTCGTCCTCAAGAGGAGGTAGGTATGGGCGGTCTGTTCTTCGTTTGAGCGCTAGCTGCAGAAGATGATCTGCCAAAAGTGGATTTTTTGCCAGAACCGGTCCGTGCAAGTAAGTTCCGAAGACCGTACCTTGCACCACACCTTCCAAACCGTCTTCCCCGTTGTTGCCGTGACCGCTCACCACCGTAGCTAACGGCGCTACACCTGGGCCAAGGTAAGTACGTCCCGAATGATTTTCATAACCGACTACCGTGCACTCAAAATTGAAAATCGTAAGTTTGCTAACAACATTGCCTGTCAACCGTCTCTGGCCTCCGATGGTATAGAAGTCCAGCAGCCCCACGCCTTCAATCCGATGGCCGTTAACCGTTTCAAAATAGTGGCCGAGCAACTGGTAACTGCCGCAGATTGCCAGGACAACGGTACCGGAAGCGACCGCTCGAAGGAGCGTGTCTCGTTTTCTCAGCAGATCTTCCGCCACTTGCATCTGCTCCCGATCTTCACCGCCGCCTGAAAACAACAAATCGTATTCCACGAGGTTCACATCGTCGCCGATGCTGATGCGGTCCACCTGCACTTCAATTCCGCGCCATTCCGCTCTTTTTCGTAAGACAGTGATATTCCCTCGGTCGCTGTAGATTTCTAGCAAATCAGGATATAGGTGTCCTATTTTAAGTTTCAACGTACACACCACCTTTCTTCAGTAAGTAATCTCGAACGGCATACAATGACGTATACGTCGACAAAATGACAAGCGTATGGCCAACTGTCAGTTCGCTAAGCGCGACTTCCACTGCCGAAACGTCGCCTTCTCGGATCATCGTGACATCCTTCAAATCGGCATACTTCAAACGGACGGCAATGTCGTACGCACGTGTTCCGGCGGCGATTATTCGTTTTATATTTTTTTGTTCCTTCAGCTGTTCTAAATGTACATCCCAGATCCATGACACGTCGGTACCGTCAGCATCTCGGTCATTCAAAATAAATACTAGAGTGATTGGACGGTCTATTCGGATAATAGTTTTTAGTACTTGGTTACAACCAGTAGGATTTTTTACTAGAACTAACCATGTTTCCATTTCGTTTCCAACCATAAAACGTTCCATTCTACCAAGTCCGATTTTTAATCGTTTCATCTCATGTGCAATAATCATTGGCTTTACTCCTAACACCTTGGCTGCAGCAATGGCTGCCAGGACGTTGTAGACGTTATAAAAAGCCGGCGTGTCGACAAAACCGCTCTCTCCGTCTAGTTCAAACGCGACTCCACCGTCTTGAAGGCGTACGTTACGTGCTGTCACATCCGGCGTTGGACGGCGAAAACCACATACGGGGCACTCGTAAAATCCTAGTTGCCCGTAATAATATAGTTGGTACCGTAGCAGCGCTCCACAGCGTCGACATAATTTGCCGTCCCTAATTTCCTCTTGTTTGTTCATTGGCATTTTGGTTGACTCTACACCGTAAAAGATTGTCTTCTTTTCTTGCGGTGCCACCGACGATGCCAGCGGATCGTCGGCGTTTACCACTACAATCGTGTATGGGGGCGTTCGTTTTAGCGCGCGTTCGACCATGTCCACGACTGCTTCGAGTTCCCCGTATCGGTCTAGTTGATCCCGAAAAAAATTGGTAACAACAACTACTTTCGGTGGTATATGATCAATCACTTTGCAAAGTGTTGCTTCATCTACTTCTATTACTGCCAATTGATTATTATTTGATGCCGCGAAACCTTCAATAAAAGCTGTAGTAATACCCTCGATTAAGTTAGCTCCCAGAGCATTTGAAATCACTTTATTTCCGTTTTTTTTCAATAAATATGTTAATATATTGCTTGTAGTTGTTTTTCCGTTGGTGCCTGTAACAAACACTACTCTGCCTTCCAACTTTTTGCCGTAGTAACGTAGTAGATCTGGACAAATGCGGAGCGCTATCGCACCTGGTAAGGTTGTCCCCTTACGGCCCAAGGCCATCAGTAAACGTTTGATCGCTTTGGCCGTCCCGATCGCTGCCCATGTTCTTAAAACTTTGAAGTAAGACATTTTCATCCCACCTATCGTTCATCGGCTGAAGTCCAGCTTCATGATAGCTTGTTCGCGGCGATCCCGCAACGAACGCCCTGTTCATTGACAACGAACAGGGGTGTCGGTTAAACTTCATCTTATCAGGACGAGCCAAGCCGAGCTCAGACAGAGCGGAGCTGAGGAGAGCGGAGTCCGTATTGTATTTCGCCAACCGCTTCACTGTTCCGAAGCTCCCCTCTGTATGCTTCAAACGTATACAAGGGGGAGAAACACCGTGTACGATTCCACGATACTGGCCTCCGAAGAGAGGGAGAAGGTTTACCGGACCTATTCCGGCGTGACTGTTCAAAGGCGGCTGAACAAAGAGACGAGCTCCTCGGGGATCGAGCGGTTGGTGGATCGCTTGAATCATGAGAAAGGTGCTCTGTTTTGTAGCGGCGTGGATTACACCGGACGAAACACGCGCTGGGCCGTCGGATTTGTGAATCCGCCGTTAGAGGTCATCTCTCGGGAGCGTATCGTCAAGATTCGGGCTCTCAATCAGCGGGGCGCCTTGCTTCTGCCCGTTTTTGAGCGATGGATATCGCGCGAACCGGCCGTGGATGAAATCCGGCTCGCAGAGGCGCATTTGACGGTCACTGTGAAGCGCAGGGCGGAGGTAGTCGTGGAGGAAGAGCGCACTAAGCAGCCGTCCGTTTTCAGCGTGATTCGCGCCATTCAAAAAGCTCTTTTCACAAAAGAAGACGTTTTTCTAGGGTTATATGGCGCCTTCGGTTACGATCTCATCTTTCAATTTGAGGATCTTGAACCAATGAAACCACGACATGAAGATCAGGTGGATATGCATCTTTTTTTGCCGGATGAGATTTGGGTGGTGGATCAGAAAACCGGCGATGTTTTTCGCGTCACGTACGACTTCTCGGTCGGCGCAGAATCGACCGCAGGATGGCCCCGTGAAGGTACTTACTACCCTTTTAAGCCTTCTTATGATCGCCCCCTTCCGCCGGATCGTCCCAGTTACTTCGCCGACCTTGTCCGGAAAGCGATGCCGTCGTTCTATGAGGGTGATCTGTTCGAAGTGGTTCCTTCACAAACGTTTTACCGTCGATGCGCGCTGAAGCCGTCGGAGGTTTTTAAAAATCTGATTCGGATTAATCCAAGTCCGTATGAATTTTTCATACATTTAGGTCACCAATATTTGATCGGAGCTTCTCCGGAAATGTACGTGCGTGTGGTGGGACGTCAAGTGGAGACCAGCCCGATATCCGGCACGATCAGACGGGGAGCTAATGCCCTGGAAGATTCCGAGAACATCAAGAAGCTTCTCAATTCGGCCAAGGACGAAGCCGAATTGACGATGTGCACGGACGTTGATCGCAACGACAAATCCCGCATTTGCCTGCCGGGGTCCGTTCAGGTGATCGGAAGGCGGCGAATCGAGCAGTATTCGCACCTGTTTCATACGGTGGATCACATCGTCGGTGAATTGTCCCCTGGCTACGACGCGCTGGATGCCTTTATAACCCACATGTGGTCGGTGACCGTTACCGGAGCGCCGAAGATTGAGGCAATGCGGTGGATCGAGGCGCATGAGGAAACGTCGCGCGGATGGTACGGCGGGGCGGTCGGATGGCTGAACTTTAATGGCAACATGAACACTGGACTGACAATCAGGGCCATCAAATTGACCAACGGAATGGCAGAAATGCGGGTGGGTGCGACGGTCCTTTATGCTTCCGATCCCAAGGCTGAAGAGGAAGAGACGCTGATCAAGGTGGCGGTTCTCATGCAGGCACTGGAGGTGCCTGGTCGCGACGATGATAAGAAACAGGCATATCGTCCGCGTTTTGGAAAAGGGAAAAGGGTGTTGCTCGTGGACCATGAGGGTTCATTTGTGCATATCTTGGCGAATTATTTCATGCAGACGGGAGCCGAGGTTCTGACAGCACGTTCCGAAGCGGCGCGAAGGATGATCGAGGAGAATCCGTCGTACAATCTGGTTGTATTGTCTCCTGGGCCGGGAAGGCCGGAACGCTTTCAGATGAGCGAAACCATTGCGCTGTCGATTTCTCATCGGCTTCCCTTGTTTGGCGTTTGCCTCGGTTTCCAAGGCCTGGCGGAATACTTCGGCGGCCGTCTGGAAGTGCTTCCGAAACCTGCCCACGGGGAAAAATCCGCAATTCGCATCCTAGAAAACGATCCATTATTTGATTCTTTGGGTGATACCGTGCTTGTCGGACGTTACCATTCTCTTTACGTACGAGACTTACCATCATCTTTGAAGTTGCTGGCAGAGACGGAAGATGGGATTCCTATGGCTTTTCGTCACCGGCAATTGCCAATCTATGCCGTGCAGTTTCATCCCGAGTCCATCTTGAGCCTTTCCGGGAACGCAGGATTGGTTATTATCGATAATATTATGAAGATTCTAGCTTATTAATAACTAGACTTACTTCGATAAAATTATTTTTTGGATTTATACTAGTGTTTATATAAAAATGTTATCACATATCATTGGAGCATGTTTATTTATGAGAGAGGGGTATTCGTAATGACTAAGTATATCTTTGTGACGGGCGGAGTTGTTTCCTCGCTTGGAAAGGGGATTATCGCCGCTTCTTTGGGACATCTGTTGAAAAGCCGAGGTTTGAATGTCACGATTCAAAAGCTTGACCCGTACATCAATGTGGATCCGGGGACGATGAGCCCATATCAGCATGGGGAAGTGTTTGTGACGCATGATGGTGCGGAGACTGATCTGGATTTAGGGCATTATGAACGGTTTATTGATATTAATCTAACGAAACACAACAGTATTACCACGGGTCAAATTTACTCCTCTGTTCTGGCCAAGGAGCGTCGCGGCAATTACCTAGGCGGAACGGTCCAGGTGATCCCCCATGTCACTAACGAGATTAAGGAGCGGATCCGCCTCCTTGAAAGAAAGGACAGTCCGGACGTGGTGATCACCGAGATCGGCGGCACGGTGGGCGATATTGAGAGCCTGCCTTTCTTGGAGGCCATCCGTCAAATTAAATCCGACGTAGGTCAGGAAAACGTGATGTATATACACGTCACACTTATTCCTTATGTAGCATCGACAGGAGAATTGAAAACCAAACCGACGCAGCACAGCGTCAAGGAGCTGAGAAGCATCGGCATTCAACCTAATGTGCTTGTGTGCCGGACCGAACGGCCACTTACGGAGGAAATCAAACATAAGCTGGCATCGTACAGCGACATCGACCTGGAAGCGATCATCGAAGCGCGTGACGCGGAAATCTTATATGAAGTTCCTTTGATATTGCACGAACAGGGGTTAGATAATTTTGTTATTCGGCATTTCAGGCTCATGACCGGCGATCCCCGGATTGAAGAATGGCGACAGATGGTGAAACGCATGAAGCACCTGGATGGCCAGGTAAAAATTGCGATTGTTGGCAAGTATGTTTCGCTTAAGGATGCCTACTTGAGCGTTAAAGAGGCGCTTTATCATGCGGCTGCTTTTCATGGAAAGAAATTGGAAATCGAGTGGATCAACTCTGAAGAGCTGACTCCCGGCAGCCTTGTCGAACGGCTTCGGGGGGTGGATGGAATTCTCGTGCCGGGAGGATTTGGCCGCCGCGGTATTGAGGGCAAGATCCTGGCCATTCAGTATGCTAGAGAAAAGCGCATTCCTTTTTTGGGGATCTGCCTGGGGATGCAGCTGGCCAGTGTAGAATTTGCGCGCAATGTCCTGAAGCTGGTGGACGCCAACAGCACGGAGATGGACCCGAACACGCCCCATCCGATTATCGATTTACTGCCCAATCAGGACGGGAAGGTGCTGGGCGGCACCATGCGGCTGGGAGCTTACCCCTGTCGACTTCTGCCGGGCTCCCGTGCACAAGAGGCCTATAAGGCGGAAGAGGTGGCGGAGCGGCATCGCCATCGGTATGAGTTTAACCTCCGCTACAAAGAAATGTTTGAGCGGCATGGGATGCGGATCACTGGGTTCTCTCCCGATGGCCATCTGGTGGAGATTGTGGAATATACCGATCACCCCTGGTTTGTGGCCACGCAATTTCACCCGGAATTTACCTCTCGCCCGAATCGACCTCATCCGCTGTTTCGTGAATTCATTCGAGCGGCGATGTTCTACCGGGAAAGCCGGGGGCGCGCGCTGCATGATGAACATTTTTAAGTATGATCGGCAGGGGCGTGTAACCCCCTCTATGTCCCTGTGAGATACATGATGATTAAGTGAATGTATTTTAGCGATGAAGGGACCAGCCAGTACGTGGACGTTGTCTATTTTACAGGGTCTGTTTCCGCTGTGTAAACTAATCCAAACCGATTTTATCATGGCGGTTATCCTCTGATCCGATACTAAGTATATGCACCAAGGATTTATCATGGCAATCTTTCACGGACGGCAGAGACCAACGTTTCGGTCACATAGACAAATAGCATTGCAGAAGTGAACAAACCTTCAACGCAACTCGATCACTGACCGTTTTCGAGAATATTAAGAAGAAGATAAGGTAAAATTTACCATTTTATTCCTCTGTCAACTACGTGCTGGTAGAGAAGCTCCGAATGGAGCAAAGATGGCACCCACGATGGCTTGACTTACTCTACGGCCCGCGCTTTGTTGACACGGTGTCCGGCTCGTGGTACGATAGTTCACGTAAGCATGCGGCGAAGAAATATGTTCAACGGCGACGCGGGAGGATTGAATCGCCGGCGGACCCATTACGTTGATTTGCCCCGTCTCTCGTGAGGGAAGGGGCATTCGTTTTATCTCCAGCTGGTCGCCCGACGAGATGGAATGGCAAAAGGCGGCCGCGAGCTGCCTGACGGGGTGCCTTTCGGTGATGGGCAACCGAGTATCCAGCAACTAAACCGGATGGGGGGAAGGCAAGATGAACACAAACACAGAACAAGTCACCTGGCGCAACAAGGTCGGTCTTGCGGAAATGCTCAAGGGCGGCGTGATCATGGATGTCACCACCCCTGAACAGGCCATCGTCGCGGAAAAGGCTGGCGCCGCCGCCGTGATGGCGCTAGAGCGTGTGCCCGCCGACATTCGCCAGCAAGGCGGCGTGGCCCGAATGTCCGATCCGAAAGTCATTAAAGAGATCATGGAAGCAGTTACCATTCCGGTCATGGCCAAGAGCAGGATTGGTCACTTCGTCGAGGCCCAAATCTTGGAAGCCATCGGAGTCGACTTTGTGGACGAGTCGGAGGTCCTCACCCCGGCGGATGAGGAGCATCACATCTGGAAGCATGACTTCAAAGTACCCTTTGTTTGCGGGGCCACTAACCTGGGGGAGGCTCTGCGGCGCATCGCTGAAGGGGCGGCAATGATCCGCTCGAAAGGGGAAGCGGGGACGGGAAACGTGGTTGAAGCCGTGCGACACCTTCGTTCCATTCTGAGAGACATCCGGAAGGTGGCGGCGGCGCCCGACGATGAACTCCCCGCCATCGCCAAGGAACTGAGGGCTCCTCTGGAATTGGTGAGAGAGGTAAAAGTACTTGGGAAGCTCCCGGTTCCCCTTTTTGCCGCCGGTGGTGTCGCGACGCCGGCAGATGCTGCTTTGCTGATGCAGTTGGGCGCAGAGGCGGTGTTTGTAGGGTCGGGCATTTTCAAGTCCGGCAATCCGGAAAAGCGGGCCAGGGCCATTGTGCTGGCTGTCCAGCATTATGACGATCCCGAGCTCCTTGCCAAGATCTCTGAAGACTTAGGAGAACCGATGGTGGGGATCAATGTTTCGGCGATTCCTGCTGAGGAGCGCCTAGCGGAACGGGGTTGGTAAAGTTGAAGGCGCGCATTGGAGTTGTTGCTTACCAGGGGGCGGTATCCGAACATCTGCGCGCCTTAGAGCGTGCCGGCGCCAAGGCGTTGCCTGTTAAGTGGCCGCGGGATCTTGAAGGCTTACAGGGCGTCGTTATCCCGGGCGGGGAGTCGACGGTCATCGGCGATGCCATGCAAACGTGGGGGCTCCTCGACGCACTTCGGGAATGGGTTCGGGATGGGGGAGCCGTCTTCGGCACCTGTGCAGGCGCCATCCTCATGGCCACGGAGATCAAAAACGGCAAACCCGATCAACCTCGGCTCGGCATTATGCCGCTGACGGCAATCCGCAACGGTTTTGGAAGACAAGTGGATTCTTTTGAAGCGGACATTTGCGTCAGAGGCATCGAGGGGGCGGCTTTCCGGGCGGTTTTCATCCGTGCCCCCTACTTTGAGGTGACGGATCCGGAAGTTGAAGTGCTTGCGGCGGTCGATCACAAGGTGGTAGCCGCGCGCTACGGCCGCCATTTGGCCACGGCGTTTCACCCGGAGTTGACAGATGACCTGCGCATTCATAACCTGTTTATCGAGATGGCGACAGGCGGGCAAAAAAACCCTGGATGAGGCAGCTTCTTTTGGCTCCTCATCCAGGGTTTTACTTTGCCCTGTCGCCGGTTGGGGTGCGACCTAGACCTGGGAAACGGGATTGTGCCAGTCCTGGAGGGCGGAGACGTCCAACGGCGTTTCTTGAGAGATCGTTACCAACATTTTTACCACCGCTCGTGCCGTGTCGAGGTTGACGAGGCATAGGATGTTGTGTTCAACGGCTGTCCGGCGGATGAGAAACCCGTCTAGGTCACCTTCACGATCGTGACGAGTCAAAGTGCTGATGACAAGATGGATGTCCCCATTTCGAAGAAGATCGAGGACCCGGGGAAGACCTTCGGAGATCGAGTGGATCGGGGTATGGGGGATCTTGACGGCATCGAGGGCCTTAGCCACGGCGCCGGAGGCCAGAATCCGGAAGCCTAACGCGGAAAGTGCGGCCGCCAGGGGGAGAATTTCGCCCTGGTCGTGCTCGGCAACGGAAATCAACGCCGTTCCTTCTCGAGGCACCCGATATCCCGCGGCCAGCAGCGCTTTGTAGAGAGCACGGGCGACATCCCGATCGGTGCCCATGACTTCGCCCGTAGATTTCATCTCAGGGGAAAGGGTCACGTCCACCCCGCCGAGCTTTTGCCATGAAAATACTGGAACCTTAACCGACACCCGGTTGGGCTCGGGCCAGATCCAGCCATACCCCTCGAGGCGTCGGCCAGACGGAAGGTTCACTTGATGCCGAACGACCGGCGAACCGGGGCCGGGACGGTAGCCCAGTTCCTCCAAGGTACGGCCAACGGCGATCCGAGTCGCCATGTACGCGAGCGGGATGCCGGCGGCTTTGGTAAGAAAGGGCACCGTTCGCGACGCCCGGGGGTTGACCTCCAGCACGTAAACCCTGCCGCCGTGGACCACGTACTGAACGTTGATCAGGCCTTTTACGCTAAGAGCGAGGGCGAGTCGGGTGGTGTAGTCAAGGACTTGTTTCCTGATTTCCCGGTGAACGTCCATGGCCGGATAGACGGCGATCGAATCGCCGGAATGGACGCCAGCCCGTTCAATGTGTTCCAAGATGCCACCGATGAGAACCTGGCGGCCATCGGAGACGGCGTCCACTTCAATTTCCTTGCCGGGCAGGTACTTGTCGATCAGCACAGGGCGGGCTTCGGACACTTCCACCGCCGTGGCCATGTACGCGCGGAGTTCTTCTTCGCGGTAGACGATCTCCATTGCCCGACCGCCGAGGACGTACGAGGGTCGCACGAGCACGGGGTAACCGATTCGGTTGGCGATGCGTGCCGCCTCGTCCACGGTCACGGCGGCGCCGCCGGGAGGTCGAGAAATCCCAAGCTCGGCCAAGAGCTTGTCGAATTTCTCCCGATCCTCTGCCCGGTCCACTTCTTCCACGGGGGTGCCGAGCAAGGGAACGCCTGCTTTTGTCAGAGGGCCGGAGAGGTGGATGGCCGTCTGGCCGCCGAACTGGGCCACGACGCCAGCGATGTCGTGTTTGTCCGTCCATTCACCGCCTTCTTGCTCAATGACGTTCAGAACGTCCTCTACGGTGAGCGGCTCGAAATAAAGGCGGTCGGACGTGTTGAAGTCGGTGGATACGGTTTCTGGGTTATTGTTGATAATCACAGACTGAATTCCTTCTGCTCGCAGGGCCCAGGCGGCGTGCACGGCGCTGTAGTCGAACTCGATGCCCTGGCCGATGCGGATAGGGCCGGACCCCAGGACGATGGCTTTCGGTCCGACCAGGGGCTTCGCTTCGTTTTCACCGTCATAAGTGCTGTAGTAGTAGGGCGTGGTCGCTTCGAATTCGGCCGCGCACGTGTCTACCATCTTGTACACGGGTCGCACGTCGAGAGACTTGCGGAGACGGCGGATGGCCAGAGCGTCTTTTCCCACCAGCTGGCCGATGGTGGCGTCGGAAAAGCCCAATCGCTTGGCTTCCCGGAGAAGGCTTCGGGTGAGTCCTTCATAGCCCGCCTGGGCGAGGCGCTGTTCCATTTCCACGATTTGGCCAATTTCCCGGATGAAGAATTTGTCGATATGGGAAATTTCGGAAATGACCTTCCATTCCCAACCTCGGCGAAGGGCTTCAGCGATGGCAAAAAGCCGTTCGTCGTTCGGCGTAACAATCTTTTGCTCCAGCTCCTTGTCCGAGGCTTTTTGGATTTCCGGATGCCGTAGGCCGTCGTGTCCTATCTCCAGAGAGCGTATGGCCTTTTGCAAAGCGCCGGGAAAGGTGCGGTCAATGGCCATCACTTCGCCGGTGGCTTGCATCTGAGTACCCAACGTACGGCTGGTCTCCGAAAACTTCTCAAACGGAAAGCGGGGAATCTTGACCGCGACGTAGTCGAGAGCGGGTTCGAAAGCAGCATAAGTGGTTCCCGTGACGGGATTTTTGATTTCGTCCAGCGTAAGGCCGATGGCGATCTTCGCCGCGATCTTCGCGATAGGGTAACCAGTGGCTTTCGACGCCAAGGCCGAGGAACGGCTTACGCGCGGATTAACTTCGATGACGACGTAATCTTGGCTGCGGGGATTGAGTGCAAACTGGACGTTGCAGCCCCCCTGGATGCCGAGGGCGTGAATGATTTTGAGCGCGGAAGAACGGAGCATCTGGTATTCCCGGTCGGTTAGGGTCTGGGACGGCGCCACCACGATAGAGTCGCCGGTGTGGACGCCCACCGGATCGATATTTTCCATGTTACAGACAGCGATGGCGTTGCCGGCGCTATCTCGCAGAACCTCGTATTCGATTTCTTTCCAACCGAAAACGCTTTGCTCAATGAGGCACTGACCGATCGGCGAAAGTTTAAGGGCGCGGTTCACGATCTCAGCAAGCTCTTTCGCGTCTCGCGCAAAACCTCCCCCTGTTCCCCCCAAAGTATAGGCAGGGCGCACGATGACAGGAAAGCCGATTTGTTCGGCGAAAGAGATGGCCTCGCTCACGCTGGTCACGATGGCCGATTCAAGGACGGGTTCGCCTATGGAACGCATGAGCTCTTTAAACGCCCCTCGATCTTCCGCCTGTCGGATGGCCTGAAGAGGGGTTCCGATGAGCTCGACGCCGTACTTTTGCAGCACACCGGCTTCGGAAAGCTGGGCTGCCAGGTTGAGTCCGATCTGGCCGCCGAGGGTGGGCAGGAGCCCCTGGGGTCGTTCCCGCGCGATGATCCGTTCCACGAACTCTGGAGTAAGAGGTTCGAGATAGGTTCGGTCCGCCATCTGGGCGTCGGTCATGATGGTCGCTGGGTTGGGATTCACCAGGATCACCTGAAGACCTTCTTCCCGTATGGCCTGCAGGGCTTGGGTGCCGGAGTAGTCAAACTCGGCGGCCTGACCAATAATTATAGGCCCGGAGCCTATCACCAGAACCCGCTTGAGTTCTCTCTGTTTCGGCATAGCTTTCCTCCTTGCGCTGGATCTTCTGCTCTGGCGCTATTTTTTACGGTCCAGCTCCGTCAGGAAGCGTTCAAGCAGATAACGAGATTCCTGCGGGCCTGGAGAACCTTCAGGATGATATTGGACCGACCAGACGGGGCGCTGAGTGTGCATGATCCCTTCAACAGTGTTATCGTTTAGGCTGCGATGGGTGACGACGACCTCCGGGGGAAGCGAGGATTCCTCAAGCGCATAGCCGTGGTTATGGGAAGTGATATAGATCCGGCCCGTGAAGCAGTCTTTAACCGGGTGGTTGGCGCCCCGGTGGCCAAACTTGAGCTTGACGGATTTTCCGCCTAAGGCTAACCCAATGATCTGGTGGCCTAAACAAATGCCAAACAACGGGACGCCCGCCGTTATGAGCGTCCGAGCGATGGCCACCCCTTCACTCACGTCTTGGGGATCGCCGGGGCCATTGGAGAGCAAAACTCCCGCAGGATCCAGGGCCAGAATCTCTTCGGCGGTAACGGTGGCCGGCACTACGGTCACCGGATATCCGAGATTGGTCATAATGCGCAGGATGCTCCGCTTCACCCCGAAATCGACTACCACGACCCGCGGTTTTCGTCGGCGGCCGTCTTCAGGCTCGAGGTGGTAGGCGGTGGGGGTGGTGACCTCCAGGACCGGACGGGAGAGAACGAACGCTCGAGCTTGGCGTTGAAGTTCCGTCAGCCACCTCCGAAGGGAAGGGGAGAGATGGGGGATCCGCCACTGACCATCAAGGGCGAGGATACCGCCTCTCTCCTCGAGCTTTTGGTCGGCCTCAGCAGGACCCTCGTTGGCGGTCGCCAATACGCCCCGCAGGGTTCCTTTTACGCGCAAGTGTCGCGTGAGCGCCCGCGTGTCAATACCGTATAGGCCCGGGATTTCGTTTCGGGCGAGGTATTCGCTGAGCGACTGGTTAGCCTGCCAGTGGCTGGGATCCATGCAGAGTTCCTTCACGACAAAGCCCCGAACAAAAGGTTGTCGGGACTCGAAGTCTTCCGGGTTAATGCCGTAGTTCCCTACAAGGGGGTAGGTCATGACAACGATTTGCCCCGCATAGGAGGGGTCCGTGAGAATCTCTTGATAGCCAGTCATGCTGGTGTTAAAAACGACTTCGCCGACGTTTCCGCGCGGAGCCCCAAAGGCCTCTCCTTGGAAAACGGTGCCGTTTTCAAGAACAAGGTAGCCTTTCATCGCCCTACTCCCCTCAGCGCTTGATCGCACGGGCGGGCTTACATAAGTACTGCATCGCCCTTCCTACAAGGATATCACGAAGTATGCCACCGTTCCACATCTCATGAACAGATGTCCCGGTCGCCCCCTGCTTTCACGAGGAGGTGCTCGCAGACCGAATTTCCATACCGCCGCAGTGCTCCCCTCCATAGGCGTCACTTCCTGCGGAACTCGCGATAAGGTCATATAGCCAACGACCAAGGCGAACTTGAGTCTTTGCCGTATTCTCGTCACGGCGGTGGTTTGTGCCACATACCGGGCATGTCCCCTTTCGAGTCGAGAGCGGAAGTTCATAAAGCACGTGGCCGCAAACGTAGCACGTCTTCGACGTTGGCTCGTAGTGGTTTGCCTTCACAAGCCGCAGGGCCCGAAGCTTGGCTTTCGCTTTGAGAAGCGCCCGGGAGGTGCTCCAGCCGACAACGGCAATGTGCCAGGCGAGGTGGCCGTTTTTGAGCATACCGGCTACGTTTAGGCCTTCGATCGCGATCACCGGATGCACCCGGACGAGTTCGGCCGTGAGTTTGAGGAGGAAATCCAGCCGGATGTTTCGAACGTTGCGGTGGAGTTTGGCGACTTCGAGGCGCGCCTTTTCGTAGTTCTTCGTGCGTTCGACGAGCCTTCCGGTTTTGTCCCGCACGCCCCGGCGGGAAAGCTTACGCTGAAGTCTCTTCAGGCGACGAAGTGCCTTCCCGAGCGGCTTAGGCGCTCCAACTTTCCGAACCCCCTTTCGTCCACGATCGTGGCGTACGATTCGAGGCCGACGTCGATCCCCGCCGCAGGTCCCCTTGGCGGAAGGGGATCGGGAATCTCTTCTTCCACCGTGAAGCTCACAAACCACCGATCGGTTTCACGGCTTACGGTGGCGTGAAGGATGCGGCCTTGCGGGAGATACGTGCGCATGGAACCGCCTTTCTTCCGGTGATTGGGCTTCTCTTTCGGGCACACGGCGCCGATCCGAGAAAGTACGATGTGCCTCGTCTTTCCGGGATAGCGCCTATCGTTTTCATCGAGAAGGAGCCGAATCGTCCGGAACTGTTGTCCAGCCGGAAACTGTCCTGCCGATCGTGTTTACGGCGGAACTTGGGGTTGCCGACCTTTCTTCCAACCTTCAAGCCGTGGAAATAGTTCTTTAGGGTCTTTTTAAATTTCGAAGCGCTTCTCCTACATTGTCCTACATTGTAGGTAAAGCAGGCGGTCCCGGCGTGTTTGGCAGCAAGGAGGATGCGTTGCTCTGCATTGGGATCGAGCTCGTAGCGGTAGGCTCTATGGACCTTCATGTCGAAGCGCCTCCAACGCCTTTTTTGCCCGGCGTTTCGCAGAACGCTTGCCGTACAGGCGGGCGGCCAGGGAAGTGAGCACTTCGGTCATATCGCGCACGAGGTCGTCGTCCACCTCTCTTTCTTCGACCACCAGAATGCGGCGCCCTTGCGCCCAAAGAGCGGCTTCGAGGAATTCAAAGCCAAAACGCGTGAGCCGATCCCGATGTTCTACGACGATTGTCGTCACGTTCGGGTCGGAAAGGAGTTTCAAAAGTTCCTTCCGCCTGCCGTTTAGACCGGACCCGATTTCCTTCACCGTCTTTCCGACCGAAAGGCCCTGGGCGTTCGCAAACTTCAGAAGCCTCACCACCTGCCTTTCCAGATCGGCCTTCTGGTCGGAAGACGATACCCGATAGTAGAGGGCGACAATACCTCCCTTTGCAGGTTCGGGTTCGTGAACGAGGATTGTACCCGTGGGGGTGTTTTCAAACGGCACGGGCCCTTTACCTTCTTTGAATCAACGTCATGTAGTATTGTAGGTGATGTTATGTCTTTTTGGCTGTTAGCTGAGTTTAATTTGTGTGTTTTTTAGTGTTTTATTATAAAAATGAATGCATGTAAACATATTTTTATATAATAGCGACCACTTTTAATAATGGAAATAATTATAAATGTTAATACGAAAACTAGAATACGAAAACTACCAATTTATAGCATTGTGGGCCCGGTATTTAGGGGGATCACGAAGCGAGGCATTTATAACCAAACAATAGACGGAAGGTGAAGAAAAACGTTCGGAGTCTTGTTGACTTCCCTCGGTCGTCTTGTTACACTTTGATCGGAAGAGACGGCAGCAAGCGTGCCTTGGGACTGAGGTCACCACTATAGGGGTACAAGAGGCTCGCCTTGCTTAAAGGAGGAATAAACTTTCATCATGTGCGTTAGGCGCGTTAGGATGGAACGGATTGGAGAACAGTCACCCGACGTCTGGAGCGTTGAAGGGGCAGATCGGGAACTGCACGAAGAATGTGGTGTGTTCGGGATCTGGGGCCATCCTGAGGCGGCGCAGTTGACTTATTACGGACTGCTTGCACTGCAACATCGGGGACAAGAAGGCGCGGGTATAGTCAGTTCGGATGGCCGTCGTTTCGCCGTCCACCGTGGACTTGGGCTGGTAACAGAAGTGTTCCATTCTGATTATTTGCAGAGACTTCACGGAGATCGCGCCATTGGCCACGTTCGTTACCCGACGCACGGAGGTAATCGGCTTGAAAACGTTCAGCCTTTGGTGTTTAACTACCGCGGCGGCGAGCTGGCTGTGGCCACCAATGGCGCACTGGTCAATGCAGAGGCGCTCAAACATCATTTAGAGCAACAGGGTTCAATTTTTCAGTCTTCTAGCGACACGGAAGTGATAGTTCACCTGATGGCCCGCTCCGCTCATGACGAGCTGGTGGAGGCCGTTAAAGAATCGTTGCGGCTACTCATCGGGGCTTACGCTTTCTTGATCCTAACCAATGAGAAGATGATTGTGGCGCGAGATCCCAACGGTCTTCGTCCTCTTTCGCTGGGACGGCTTGGAGAAGCATATGTTTTCGCTTCAGAGACCTGTGCACTGGATGCGGTAGGCGCCGAGTGGATCCGGGATGTGGAGCCGGGCGAAATGATCGTAGTCGACCGGGACGGCCTTCGCGCTCAGCGCTTTGCTCCCGTTGCCAGGCGAGCGATTTGTGCCTTTGAATACATTTATTTTGCGCGCCCTGACAGCAACCTTGAAGGCGTAAACGTGCATGTGGCGCGCAAGTTGATGGGAAAACGGCTGGCGGAAGAGGCTCCGGTGAAGGCGGATGTCGTAACGGGGGTTCCCGACTCCAGCATTTCGGCGGCCATCGGCTTTGCCGAAGCCAGCGGGATCCCTTATGAAATGGGGCTGGTGAAAAATCGTTACGTCGGTCGGACTTTCATTCGTCCCGATCAGGCCAAGCGCGAGCTCGGCGTCAAGATAAAGCTTATGGCGATGCGCAAAGTGGTAGAGGGCAAACGCGTGGTGATGGTCGACGATTCGATCGTCCGGGGAACGACCAGCCGTAGGATCGTTCAGCTTTTGCGGGATGCCGGTGCAAAAGAGGTGCACGTCCGCATAAGTTCGCCAATGGTTAGGTACCCCTGTTTCTATGGCGTGGACATCTCTACACGGGAAGAGCTGATCGCCGCCCACAAAGAAGTAGAAGATATACGGAGGACGATCGGCGCAGACAGCCTGGCTTTTCTGAGTCTTGAAGGGCTGCTCGATGCGATTGGCCGGGCGGGTCCGCTGTCCGGCCTGTCGCGAGGCTACTGTTTGGCCTGTTTTACGGGGGACTATCCGACAAAGCGCGTTTGATGCATCCAGGCATGTGTGGCACTCTGCCGTCGTCCGGCCGGAGGGATCAGTGACGCTAGGTTTTCCACCGTTCGGAAGCGAGGAAGAAGGAAGATAGGTGAAGGCGGGGGCAATCCATGAAACGGCTGTTTTCTCAGATCACCGTGTTTGTCGACGGGATGTGCGCTTTATGTTGGCGAAGGAGCCTCTGGGTCTGCTGATTGGGCCGGCTTTGCCTGTTTGAGTGGTATCATGAAAGACGTACACTTTGCGGATTACGGTCTAAGTTTTTCTACGGTGAATTTAGTGCAATTCGGTAAGACAACTGGGGACATGCCTGCATATTGAGGGCGGTTTTGATGCGGTGATCGTCATCGAAATGTCTGCCGCTGCTTTGGCCTCTTCTTATCCTTCGCCGTCTTGTTGCGGTACCTCAAGCTGAGCCCTGCGCTCTACCGCCGGGGGAACCGGAGGGTTTTCGTCGAGGGAGCATTCGAATACGGATCACGTCCAGGTGTCCGTGGGGAAAGATCCTTGACGGTGTTGTATGGTATCTTTCAATTGAGCCAATAATAATTAAACTTGGTCTTCAAGGTCGGGCAAACAGTCCGCGATCGCGTCCATCCAGTATTCGCCTCTTTTTCCCATCAATACTATACTTAAACTGTAAAACGCGATCTAGAGAAACACTATCCGCTCCACAAAGCCTCTGAAATACTGGGTGTACATCCCATTACTTTGCGCCGCTGGGAAAAGGCGGGCAAAATCCGTTGCATCCGCACGCCTTCCGGCCAGAGGCGCTTCCCCAGGGGCGAAATCCTGCGCCTCCTGGGTGAAGATCTGCCTTCCGGCTAAAGGGCTGTCATTTACGCCCGCGTATCTTCGGCCAAGCAGACCGGGGCGGGCAACCTGGAACGCCAGAAGCAGCTCCTGGAGGAACACTGCCGGGCCAGGGGCTACGAAGTGGTTGCCGTCATCACCGAACAGGGCTCCGGGCTCAACGAAAAACGCAAAGGGTTGGCCTGGCCTTTCAAAATGGCCTGCGAAAGACAGATGGACCTCAAAGTCTCCGCAGGAAGAATTCGTGCAGGACATGCTCTCTATCCTCACCGTTTTTTCGGCCAGGCTATATGGTTCGCACAGCAGGGAGTTTCGCCAAAGGGTGCGGGAGGCCATGACAGATGCGGCTAAAGACAGAGACAGGAAAACCCGTAGACATGGTGACAATCCCGGGCCGGATATACCTGGATGATATGGCAAGAAGAGAAATCATTTCCTTCATGGCCGATACCAAGCGGCTAAGCGCACCGCCTACCAGGCACTGGGGTGGAGAAAGAAGACGGGCGAAATTGTTAAGGACCTCTACCGGAAGTTTTCTTCCCCAACGCCCGCTGGTGCCAGTGGGCCGTGGAGGACGCAAGGGCCACCCTCGAGAGCCAGAAAGAGCAGGTTAACATGCACGTTTCGGACCTGGAGGCCAAGATCGAAAAGGCCGTGGAGAAGCTTAAGCATACTAGGAACAAACTCCACCGTCAGGGCATCCAGATGCGGCTCGATCGGCTCCAGGCAAAACTCACCTACTGGAAAGGTTTTCAGGACCGTGATGACGTTCCGCCCGCCGTCTTCGGCGGCAGGAAAAACCTACTTAAGCTTCAGCGGGGTTGCCAACAGCTAAAAATGTGATTGATCTTCATTCTTTTCTTTGCTAAAATATACCCATGAAACTCAGCGAGTGGGCCAAAAGGCGCGGCATCACCTACAAGACAGCATGGCGCTGGGTCAAAGAAGGCAAAATGCCCGTGCCGTTTGAAATCACTCCCACGGGTACAATCCTCGTTCACGAACCCGAACCTGCAAAGGGAGGTATTGTCGCCCTCTACTATCGGGTATCGTCTTCCGACCAGAAGGCCGATCTGGAAAGGCAGGTGGTGAGGCTTCTGAAGTTTGCGAACGCCCAGGGCCTTTCGGTCGGAAAGACGGTGAAGGAAATCGGGTCTGGTCTAAACGGCAGGCGGAAGGAACTCTTGAAACTCCTTTCCGATCCGAACGTGACGACGATCGTCGTGGAACATCGGGATCGGCTCACGCGTTTTGGCTTTGAATTCCTCGAAGCCGCTCTTCGGGCGCAAGGGCGCCGCATTCTGGTGGTCGAAGAAAGAGAAGTGGACGACGACCTCGTGTGCGACATGACCGAAGTGCTCACTTCCCTGGCCGCCCGCCTGTACGGCAAGCGTTCTGCGAAACGCCGGGCAAAAAAGCGTTGGAGGCGCTTCGACGTGAAGATCCATAGAGCCTACCGCTACGAGCTCGATCCCAACAAGGAACAACGCATTCTCCTCGCCAAGCACGCTGGGGCCGCTCGCTTTGCCTACAACTGGGGCCTCGCGCGGTGGAAGGAGATCTACGAAAACGAAGGCCGCACGACAAGCGCCTATGAACTTCACCGCGAACTGAACCG
>NZ_RBIJ01000008.1 GCF_003633725.1 Brockia lithotrophica
AAGGCCGGAAGGAAGGTCGGCTATCCGAAGTTTCGTCGAAAGCACGATCGGAAAGATAGCTTTCGGCTAGACAACAGTTCCGGAACGATTCGGCTTCTTCTGGACGGAGAAGACAAGCGGTATCCCGGGAAGATGCGACACATCGTGCTTCCTCGGATTGGAACTGTGCGTTTAAAAGAGAAGCCCGTTCGCGAGAAGAAGGACGGCCAAAAGCGCACCTATCTTCCCAAAGCCGCATTCTTCACGCCACCGTAAGCCGTGAAGCCGACCGGTGGTTCGTGAGCCTCACGGTAGAAGAGGAAGTACCCGACCCCACTCCACCAAAAGGGCCGGCGGCAGGAGTCGATATGGGGCTTGAGAGTTTTCTCACGCTGGCCGATGAGGCGGGAGACACTTGGAAAATCGGCGCGCCGAAGCCGCTTCAGAAGATGCTTAAGAAGCTAAAGCGCGAGCAACGGAAACTCTCGCGGCGCGGCAAACGAGACCGAAACGGAAAACTTGTAAAGCGCACGAAGAACTACGAAAAGGCGCGCCTTGAACTTGCCAGACTCCACCGCCGCATTCGAAACATCCGGTTGGACTTCCTCCACAAGCTTACGGCCGAACTCGTCCGGACGCATCCGGTGATCGCGATCGAAGATCTAAACGTCGCCGGCATGCTCAAAAACGACCGCCTTGCCCGCTACATCGCCGACGTCGGCTGGAGCACCTTCCGGGCGCTCCTCGAGGCGAAAGCCAAGCTTCGGGGAGTGCGGATGGTGAAGGTAAACCGCTTTGCACCGACGTCGAAGACGTGTTCTGTCTGCGGGTACGTACTTTCTGAGCTTCCGCTTTCTGTCCGAGCGTGGACGTGTCCGGTGTGCGGCACACGCCACGACCGAGACGAAAACGCGGCGAAGAACCTGCTCAAATTTGCCCTGGCAGTCGGCTTATAGACTGCCCTACCGCGAGTTCCGCGGGAAGTGACGCCTGTGGAGAGGAGCTATGCGGCGGAACACGGTCAGCCGTGGTCTACGAGCACCTCCTCGCGGAAGCAGGAAGCAACCGGGACATTTGTCCATGTGTTGCGGAACGGCATGCGTGAGCTGATCCTCGGTCATGAAGAAAAGACGTTGGCTAAGTTGCACGGCTGTGCCTCGTTCATGCGCTCATGCACGGAGCACCCGGGGAGGAGACGTACCGCAGGGTGCTCCAACTCACGGCTTCTCTCCCGAATGCGACGCCAGCTCACACCCTTCTTCTCCTCTACCGGGCACGGGCCCTCAAAGGTCTGGGGCTTTTAGAAGCGGCAAAGAAAACCCTGACCCTGGCTCTCCGGCGAAAAAAAGATCGACCTTCTGAACTGATGAAAGCTCTCCAATATGAAAGAGCCCTTCTCTACGAAGACCTGGGGAATCCCCGGCAGTCCCGCAAAGAACTGGAAAAGCTCTATGCGGAAGACCCCGATTATGCGGATGTGGCTGCCCGCCTCGGTCTACAGAAGCATGGGGACTAGAAAGCCCATCTGGGGCGCGACAAACGGAAAAAACGCCTTTTAAGGCAAGTCCGCAGCCTGATGCTCCTCCAACGTTCGCACGCGATCGTCCACGCGAAACGCCCACGTAGACCCAAAACCCAAAAGGCTTGCGGCCAAAAGGAGACCGAGTACAGCACGAAGCCCAAAGGCGTTCTGCACGAGGGGAATGAGAAACACCCCGAGCGTCGCCCCGCCCTTTGCCGCTGCCGCGGCAAAACCGGAACCCGTAGCCCGCAGGCGTGTGGGAAAGAGTTCGGCAGGAAGGATGTACGTCGTGCTGTTGGGGCCAGCGTTCATCGCGAGGTTGAAGACGACGAACCCGGCAACCACGAGGGCGAAGTGAACCGGACTTTCCGGCGGAAACGCCGTCGCCCACAAAAGGAGTCCCGCTCCGAAAGCCATCCCCAGAAAGCCCGCAAGCTGCATGCGTATCCTCCCGAACCTGGGTACCGCCCACATCCCCACGAGAAACCCCAAAAGGAGAAACACGTCGAGGTCGCCGCTCCCCCGGGCGAGAACCTCGAGGCGCGCGGAAAGGCTTCTCGTTCCCTGCCCCAGGTGGAGAGAAGAGAGGAGGACGGCCGTGAAAAGACCCACGCCGTACGTAGCCACGTCCATAAAAAACCAAGGAAGCGTGCTGAGAACCGTACGGCGAAGGTATGCTCGGTGAAAGAGGGCGAGAAATCCCGGGGGGCGATTCCCGGAAGGCAGACGGGACGCGCGGACGGGGGTATCGGCGAGACGTGCGGCGAGCGCCTCTAGGGCCTCCTTGCCCTCCGATCCGTCCCGCACAAACCGGGCGATCGCCCGTACGGCCTCTCGGTTGCGGCCCACACCCATGAGCCAGCGGGGGCTTTCTCCGAGAAGCGTACGGGCAAGGCCGAATGCGCCCCCGACTGCCGCCGCCGCGAAAAACAAAATCCGCCACGCACCGAGGTCTGCCGTGTGCGAAAAAACCGTACTCGCGACGCGAGAGGCGACGACCATCCCCACGGCCTGCGCGGCGATCGTCGCTACCATCACCCGCCCGCGGTCCCGACGGGGCATGCATTCGGCGATGTAGCTGCTGCTCGCGGGAAAGTCCATCCCGATTCCCGCCCCGAGAACCACCAAGGCGGCGACGAGCCCTGCGGCGTCTCGGGCTGCGGCCGCAGCCGCGGCGGCAAACCCGGCAACGAACATCGTACCTATGAGGACCGGTTTCCGCCCGACGTGGTCGGCCAGCCGTCCCCCAACCGACGCTCCTACGATTGCCCCCGCAAGAAGCGCCGACCCGAGGAGGCCGACATCCGTCGCCGTAAGCGCCAGGTCTTGACGAACGAGGGGAATCGCCATCCCCAGCATGAATACGGAAAATCCGTCCAAAAACGTGCCGCCGGAAGCGAGGATCCAAGCGATCAGGTGCGCCCGGCGAAAGGGAGCCCGATCGAGGAGGGAGAGGAGGGTCGCGTGATCCGGATGGACGTGCACGCCCGGTGCGAGTGCCGTCCACGAGGGAGGCATCCCGCCCGAAACGTCTGGGGAAGAAGGCTTTTCTCGGCGCATCTCGCACTCCTGCACGCGCCGCCTCGCACCCGTAGCCTGTATCCGCTCATCCGAGGCAAAGCGCGAGGCGGGCAAACTGACCAGTCATGAGGAGGAGCCCCGTGAGGACGAGGAGGGCACCGCCGATCCGCGCGATGAGAGGGGTGTATGCGGAAAGCTTCGTGACAAAGGAGAGGAAAAAGCCGAAGAGGACGAACGGCCCGGCAAAGCCGAGGCTAAAGGCGAGCATGAGGGCGGTCGCCTGCGCCGGCTGCGTAGCCGCGAGGGCAAAGATCCCCCCGAGAATCGGGCTTACGCACGGCGTCCACCCCGCTCCGAAGAGGAGCCCCACGAGGTAGCTTCGGATGTACGCGCCCAAGGTCGAACCGCTCCCCTTGCCCAGGCGGAACTGAAACGTGCGCTCGAGAAACTCGATGTGGACGACCCCCATGACGACGAGGCCCATGAGGAGGATGAACGCGCCGCCGATGCGCGCGATGAGGTCCTGATAGGTGAAAAACAGTTGTCCGAGAAAAGACGCCCCAAACCCCAAAAGGAAGTAGATCGTAGAGAGGCCCAAGGCAAAAAGGAGGGAGTGGAGGACGACGCGGGCGCGCAGGCGCGCCTCCTTTGCGCTGTGCACCTCGCGCGCGGAGACGCCGGTCACATAGGCGAGGAAGGAAGGATACAAGGGAAAGACGCACGGGGAAAAAAACGCTACCAAACCCGACACGAAAGCGATTCCCAGTGAAATGTTCATCGTCCGGTCCCCCCAAGCTTTCCGGCGAAATCTTGGAAACCCGAGCTGCGCTAGATCGAAGGAGAACTCGAAGTAAGGAAAGAGGACCGGAAGGCCCTCTACCGGCCCGAGGCGGAGGCCGTCTGGGCGATCGCCTGAAAGGCCTTGGCCATCTCTTGGGAAAACATCGCCCCGTCCGCCCGCCGGACGATCGTCCCGTCTGCGGCGATAAAGACGCTCGTCGGAAAGAGCCCTACGCGGTACACCTGTCGCGCTCCCCGGCTCAGGTCCAGGTAGTACGGCCCGTCGTACCCGACGGAGGCGAGAAACTCCCGAAGCCGGTCAGGCGAATCGTGGTCGGGCGCGTCTACAAGGACGAAGGCGATTTGATCGCGGTACGTGCGGTAGGCAGAGACGATCTCCCCCATCTCTTCGCGGCAGTACGGACAGCGAGAGTAGAAAAAGTGGAGGAACACGGGTTTTTTCCCCAAGACGTCTTGGAGGGAAAACGACTCTCCGTCCGGCGTGGCCACCGTAACCTGGGGTGCGCGTGCCCCTTCTACCGGTTGGGGGGCTTCCCCGCCGCCCTGATCCGAAGGACGAGGCGTACTGGGAGCGGAAGGAGCGGCTGACCCCGACGGTGCCGACGGAGAATTCCCCGGGGAAGGAGCCGGCGAAGCCGTGCGCGCACCGCACCCCCCGCCTCCTCCAAGGACGGCGAGAAGCAAAAAGAACACGAACACGACGCGCAATCCCTTCACACGAAGCGCGCGACCGACCACGTACACACCCGCCTTTCCGAACGTCGCCCGGCTTTAGCCGCGTCTTCCGGAAGATCGCGAAGCGACGTCCGCAACTTTCGATACCCCTATCGAACCGAGAAAAAGGTGAAAGCGATCACATGAACCGCCAATAGTGTACTCCCGCGGGCATCGGTGCACAAGAACCAGAAGACGAAAAAGAGGCGGTCGCGTAGGACGCGCAACCGCCTCTTTCCGTCGGCCGAACCGACTGTGCCGCCTACGGAGTTTAGGAAAAGAAGGTCTCGAGGATGCGGTCGAGCTCTCGTTCCAAAAACTCCGGCGGCATGTGTCCGCGCGTGAAGTAGTAAAAGCTGTCAAAGCTCCACTTGAGCGTTTTGGCAAAGGGGCCGTTGTAGAGGACGTCCCGCGTTCCGCCGTAGAGGACGTCCGAGAGGATCACGCTCGCCTCGTGCCCGCCGCGGTTCATGATGCAAAACACTTCCGGCCGATACGGAGGAACTTCGCCCGTGCGGAAGATCTCGCGGATGAGGGAGGCGGCGGCGATTTTGCCCTGCATCACGGCGAGGTGGCCGAGCTTGGGGATCGCGCGGACGTTCACGTCGCCCACGGCGTATACGTTCCGGTAGACGGGATGGCGCATCTCGAGGTCCGTGTACACGAACCCGAGATCGTCGCCCAAACCCGCTTCCCGGAGAAACGCATGTCCCTTGTACGGAGGAATCACGATGGCCAAGTCCGCGGGAAGTTCTTCGCCGTCGGCGAAGCGCACCTTCCTCGCCTCAAGGGTTTGGAGGACCTTGTTCAACCGGACGCGAATCCCTCGCTCTTCGACCAAGGGCGCAAACTTCTCGTGGACGCGGGGACCCACGTCGGCAAAGAACGGATCGCCCGGCGTAAACACGTCGATCTCGCTGCGCTCCCGGATACCCCGTCGGCGGAGTTCGGCGTCGACCATGAACATCGCCTCGCCGATCGGACCTTCGCAGGGAACGTCCAACACGGGAACGTCCGCGTAGCGCGGAAAGCGAGTTGGCGCTGCGCCGATCACCACGCGGCCGCCCGGAAACCTGCGGATCGCCTCGTACAGCCGCGGCGCCTCCGCATCGTCGCAGAGGGAATACCCGTGCGCGCGAAATCCCGGAATGGCGTCGTAGTCTTTGATCGCCCCCGGAGCAAGGACGAGGTAGTCGTAGGGGAGTTCCGTGCCGTCCTGCAAAACGAGGCGGTTCTTCGCGGGCTCAACCTGGGCCACTTGACCACGGACGAACGTCCCTCCGTGGTGCTCCACCAAAGGGCGCAGGGGGATGCGCACGCGTTCCACCGGGTGACCGGCAAAGGCGACTTCCGGAAGTTCGGGCCGCATCACGCTCGTGTCTCGGGCCTCCACGAGGACGAGGTCGAGACGGTCTACGTATGGTCTAAGGCCGTAGAATACGGCGTGGCCCGCAAAACCGCCGCCTACGAGGACTACGCGCGTCTTTCCGGACACGGAACCGCCTCCCCGTGGGATAAAAAATTCGGCCGTACGCGGAAACGTCCACGCGTACGGCCCTCCGAAGATCTCACTTCCGCCTCGCGAGTACGAAGAAGAACAAGGCGATGTTCCCGGCGACCAACGCGGCGAGAAAAGCAGCAAGGTAGGCCGGAAGGTACGTCTCCAAGAGCAGGTAAGCCGCCAAAAGGAGAAACACCACGCCGACGAGCCCCGTAAAGAGGGCGAGCCCGAGAAAGACGACGGACTCCGCGAGGCGGACGAGCTCCCGCCGTCCAACGTCCGAGGCGGACGCAAGAAAGAGCGTAAAGAGCGCCCGAAGGATGTTCATGCCGCTCCCTCGTCTCTCTCATGTCTAGTTCCCGCGCTTCCACATCTTCCCGAAGATGCACCCGAGAAGGAAGACGGCGAGAAATCCTCCCAAGGCATACAGGTACGTGCGAACCGCCCGGCCTTCGCCCTCGCCTTCGCCACCTTCGCCCGTCAAGGTCTTCCCCCGTTCCTGCCACCACGAGGCAAGGCTTTCGCGCCGCCGGCGAAACTCCTCGCTGAACCGCTCTCCCAAGGAGCGCAAGAAGCTGCGAATCTCTTCGTCCGCACGCTCCGCCTGCGCCTGACCCAGACCCTTGAGCGTACCGGTGAGCGCCTGGACGTCCTGCCGAAGGAGCTCCAGCTGTCCACGGAGCTCGTCCATCTCCGCCCCGAGATCGCGTTCCGCCATGTTCTTCCCCTCCCTTTGGGGAAACTCTCCCCGCCTGCACGGGGCGCCGGAACGGGTGCGAGAGCATTGCTCCACGTCCAGACTACCACAACCCGCTCTCGATCTCCATTCCCTACGTGCGCTTGTCGGAGGGATGTTCAGAGAAGGCGCATGAACTCGCGCATAAACCCGGGAAGGTCGCGCCACGACTGGGCGGTGACGAGGTTGCGGTCGACCACGACGCGTTCCGTGAGGTACTTCGCACCGAGGCGCTTCAACTCCGGCCGAATGCCCCGCGTCGCCGTAAGGCTGCGGCCCGTGAGGTCGATTCCCGCGGCGACGAAGAAGAGGCCGCCGTGGCAGATCGCCCCAATGGGCTTACCGGAATCCCAAAAGGCGCGGACGATGCGCGGCGCGTGCTCGTCCAGGCGCGCATACTCCGGCGCACGCCCGCCGGAGAGAAGCAGCGCGTCGAACTCTTCAGGGTGAACGTCTGCATAGGCGGCGTCCGCTTCGATCCGGTACCCCGGCTTCTCCGTAGAGATGTCCCAGTCGGGCTCGCGGTCGTGGATGACCGTGTGGACGGTTTTCTTGCGGGGGGCGGCGAGGACGACGGTATGTCCGGCCTCCTGAACGCGGTAGTACGGGTAGAACACCTCGAGCGCTTCGCCGCCGTCTCCCGTCATGAGGAGAACGCGTTTCGACACGTCGGATCCCCCTTTCGCCGAAGTGTACCTCGTGCGGTCCGCTCGGACCGGTCCCACCTGCGACGTGCGGAAGACCGTGAGCATCCGTCCGCGAAAACGCGAGAACGCGAGCAGATCGGCCCCATCCGCGAAGATCGCAAGACCGTAGGCGCTCGTCTTTTGGAGCGCAGACGAAGTCGTATCCGCCCGTCAGAAGGTAAAGACGGCGCCCGCCGGCGCAAAGGCGAAGCGCGAGCCGAAACGGCGGCGGAGCTCTGCCTCGATCTCGAGCCCGGTGCAGTGGTTGGCCGCGAGCAGGTCGAAGTCGAGGCCTTCCAACGCCTCCAGCGTCGCCCGAACCTGGCGCTCGGGGACCGAGCCGAGGTGCGTACCTCCGAGGATCGCCCGAACGCGGGATACGCCCGTGACGCTTCGCGCGTGTTCGACGATGTTGATCACGCCGGCGTGGGCACAACCGAGGAGGATGACAAGCCCTTCCGGCGTGACGAGGTAGACGCTCGCATCGTCGAGGATGGGATCCTCCCGCTCTCCGCCCTCCTCGACGACGACCATCCGCGGGTCCCCCTCTTCGAACTCCGTGTGCCGCGGCACTTCCCCGCTCCACCACACGCCAGGAAAGACCTCCACGGCCTCGCGGCCGAGGCGGAATTCCGCCCCCAAGGAGGCGAGCTCTTCCTTGCGAAAGGGGATCCCGATGTAGCGAAGCGGCAGTTCTCGGCGGGAATCGCGCACGTAGTGGGAAGAAAAGACGTCCGGATGCCCGTACACGGGAATTCCGCGTCCGAGCTCTTCGAGGACGGCCCGAAGTCCGCCCGTGTGGTCGTAGTGGCCGTGGCTCAAAAGAACGGCCTCGGCACGGGTGAGGTCCACCCCCAAGCTGCGGGCGTTTTCCACCACCGTACCCCGTTGCCCGGTATCGAAGAGAAAGGCATGCCCGTCGTGCTCCACGAAAAACGCAAGCCCATGCTCGGCGCGCACGCGAAACATCGCGCCCGCGGTGTTTTCCACGAGTACCGTGACCCGCGTCGCCATGCGACTTCCCTCCCTGCGAGAACTTCCGACGCGCCTATCGCACGCCGAACCTCCTGCCGATAGCCGAAAAGCCGCCGCCCAATCTCCGGCCCGAGCGCAAAAAGCGGCGGCAACGTCCGGACTCCTCCGCGCGACCAAAATTCTGAACCTCTCGGCGTACGAGAACATTGTACCATATCCGGCCGTTTCCTTTCGTGCGAAAAACGCAAAACCGTTCCGCAAAACCGCACCCTTAGAGCGTAACGGAACGCGGGGCGGATACCACCGTTTGGAGGATGCTTAACCCCTCTGTATCCAGTGAACACGAACGCGAAGCGGGGGCGTCCGCCCGCACGGCAGGAATTCGCCGCTGGCGGGGAGAAACTAGGTACGGGTATTTCGATAACCGAAGAATTTGTGCCCCCGGGAGGGAACGCCGATGTCCGACATCCTCGACCCCAAACCCGACGAATCGCCCATGCGTTGGGATCTCGACGCCATCTTCCCGGGAGGAAGCCGATCGGAAGTCTACCGGGACTTCCTCCGCGACCTCGAGCGGGACGTACGCGCCTTTGCGGAGCGCCTGTCCCGCGACGAGCCTTCCCTCGCCGAGCTCGTGGAAAGCTGGGAGGACCTCGCTGCCCGCCTGCGCGAGGCGGCGGCGTTTGCGGAATGCCTCACCGCCCAAGACGTCCACGACGCCGAGGCGACGGCCTTGTCCCTCTGGGTCCGGGAGATTGCCGCGAAGTTCGAAGCCGCCCTGGCCGACGTAGACCGAATCCTCCTCGCCGCAGACGAGGCGGCTTTCCGCGCCTTCCTCGAGGATCCCGCGGGCGGCGAGGCGCGCCGCGCGATCGCCCCCGTCTTGGAGGAGCGGCGGCGGCGCGCCGCGCAAAAGCTCCCCCCGGAGCAGGAACGGCTCGTGGCCGCGCTCGGTGCCGACGGCTACCACGGCTGGCATGCCGTCTACGCGGAGGTCGCGGGGCGGATCCGGATCGAAGTCGAACACGACGGGTGTCGGGAAACCCTCTCCGTCGCCCAAGCACAAAACCGCCTGGAGGACCCCGAACGTGCGGTGCGGGAACGGGTCTTCGCCGCCTACGAACGGGCCTGGGACTCGCTTGCCCACGTCGGCGCGCAGATCCTCAACCACCTGGCCGGCTACCGCCTCACCCTCTACCGCCTGCGCGGTTGGGATGATTTCCTCCGCGAACCCTTGGAGATGAACCGCCTCACGCGCCCGACCCTCGAAGCGATGTGGGCGGCCGTGGAAGCAGAAAAGCCGACCCTCGTCCGCTACCTCAAGGCGAAGGCGGATCTCCTCGGCCTCGAAGCGCTTGCCTGGTATGACGTGGACGCCCCCGTGTTGCGCCGGCCGTCGGCCGAAGAGCAAAAGGTCCCCTATGCGGAAGCGCGGCGGACGATCGTCCGAAACTTTTCCGCCGTCGATCCCGAGTGGGGGGCGCTCGCCCTTCGCGCCTTCCGCGAAGGGTGGATCGAGGCGGAAGACCGCCCAGGAAAGCGGGCAGGAGGGTTTTGCACGAGCTTTCCGATCACCGGCGTCTCGCGCATCTTCCTCACCTACGGGGGAACGAAGGGGAGCTTCGCCACTCTCGCCCACGAACTCGGCCACGCCTACCACCAATGGGTCGTACGCCACCTGCCCGTGCTCGCGCAAGGGTACCCCATGAGCTTGGCGGAGACGGCCTCGACGTTTGCCGAGATCGTCGTCCAGGACCGCCTCCTCGAGGAGGCTGCAGCAGAGGAACGCCTCTCCCTCCTCGACGACGTCCTCCGCCGGGCCGTCGCCTACTTCATGAACCTCCACGCGCGCTTTCTGTTCGAGGTGGAGTTTTACGCGCGCCGGCGCGAGGGGTTCGTCCCCCGCGAAGAACTCGACCGCCTGATGGAGGCGGCCCAGCGGCGGGCGTACCGCGAAAGCTTGTCCTCCTACCACCCCCTCTTTTGGTTTTCCAAGCTGCACTTCTACCTCACAGACGTCCCCTTCTACAACTTTCCCTACACGTTTGGATACCTCTTTGCCCACCTCCTCCACCACACCTACCTGGAAGCGCCCGCGTCCTTTGCCGACCGCTACCGCGACCTCCTGCGAGACAGCGGACGGCTGCCCGTAGAGACGATCGCCCAAAAGCATTTGGGCCTCGACCTCACCGACGAAGGCGTCTGGCGCCGGGCGGCGCGGCACGCCGTGCGCCACGTGGAGGCCTTCCTCCAAGAAGCGAGGAAATAAGGGGCGCGCACCTCCTTCGAAAGCGCGAAATGGGAGACGTGCGCTCCTCCTTCGGAAGCGCAAAGATGAGACACGCGCGCACCTCCCTTCGAAAGCGCAAAGACGGGACGCCCGCGCTTCCCGCCCCGTCCGCGTGGAGACGGAAGAGTTGGGCTTCCCGTCAGCGCAAGTTCAGAGGGACCACACCCCTCCGAGAGTGCAAAGGAGGTAGGGCTGGGAAAAAACCTTTCCCTTCGTGTTTACCGTGTTTTCTAAGGGAACTCTAAGCTTCCTCGGGTACGATGAAGGCGGACGGGGGGAAACCCCCTCCCCAACTTCGAAAACTACCCGAGGAGGTACATCCATGCTCGAGGCAAAAAAGGCGATCGTTGCTGGTCTAATCGTCCTGGGAATCGGCGCCCTCGGCGGAACGGCCTACGCCCTCTGCGGGCAGTCGGGCAAGGCCGAACCCAAAGGAACGTCCTACGCCGTCGAAAACGCGGCGCAAGGTGCCGCGACTTCCCCGAACGCCCACCAGTACCGCGCGCAAACCCGCGCGACGGACCCGAGTCAGCAACCGACGACTGGCACAGGGCAAGGGACGGAAGCACCCACCGCGCCGGTTGACAGCGCCCCCGCGACCTCCCAAGAAGGAGACGTGGCCATGGTCGCCCACATCGGTGCCCTAAACGATCCGGACCTCGACCTCGCCAAGATGCTCACCTACGCGATCCAGGACGAGTACATCGCCCATGCCGAGTACACCAAGATCCTCGAGACATACGGCACCGTGAACCCCTTTGCCAACATCCGCGAAGCCGAGGCACAGCACATCGCGCTTCTTACGCCTCTCCTCGAAAAGTACGGCGTCCCGGTTCCGGATCGGGCGAGCATCTCCGCCTACGTGTCCGTGCCCCCGTCCCTCCGAGATGCGGCCCTCACCGGCGTGCAAGCCGAGATCGACAACATCGCCATGTACGACCGCTTCTTGAGCGACCCGACCCTTCCCGCCGACGTGCGGGACGCCTTCCTCAAGCTCAAGAGCGCCTCGACGAACCACCTCGCGGCCTTCGA
Source organism: Brockia lithotrophica (assembly GCF_003633725.1). Taxonomy (NCBI): domain Bacteria; kingdom Bacillati; phylum Bacillota; class Bacilli; order Thermicanales; family Thermicanaceae; genus Brockia; species Brockia lithotrophica. Next base: position 11,758 of record NZ_RBIJ01000008.1, read on the forward strand.
ACGCGCGGCGGCGCGGTACTAAACAGCTCGACCAAGCAGTGGGAAACGGCTTGTGCAGGTGCTGCAAAGACCGTCGAAGGCGTAGACCGAAAGCGCAAAATCCGAAAAAAGGCCACCGGCCCAAAATGCCGGTGGCCTTTTGCGGTGTGGACCCGTACCGTACTACCCGTGCTTGCGAACTTTCGCGTCTGGTGGAGGTCCCGCCTCTTCCGTCCCGGTGCTGCCGTTCAGCGCCCGGCAAACGCTCTTTCCCGTGCTCCAAAGTCCGGAGGCCGCAAGTCCTACGACGAGCCCTTGGGCAACGGCCTGTGCGAGGGGCGAAGACTGTGTATACATCCAAAGCAGGCTCCCCACAACGCCCAACGCCACGGCGAGAACTCCCGCCCAGCGCGAAGGAAAGCCGAGACGCTTGGCGAGCTCCACGAGGCCGAGGATGAGCGGAACCGCGGGAACTCCCCACCACACCCACTCCTGCGGCACGACGATCCCCCCCATCTCCTTTACCACGGCGTTGCCGCAGTAAAGTCGCTCTAGAGCTATGCGGGGGGAGACCAAAGGTTTCGGACCGGCAACCCGGAGCGGGTGCGGAAAGGGACACCCCTTTCTTTACGCCGGACGAATGGCTACAATAGGATTCGGATATGTGAATGTGATCACAATAACTTACTCGGAAGACCGCAGCCTACGTGCGGAAGTTCCGGAAACCGCGGCACACGAGAAATGACCTTACGTCAAACCGAGGAGTCGAGCAAGGAGGGAGACGGCATTGCGGCATTGCGGCATGTGCGGCAAGTGAGCTCGTAAGGAAACTTTCGCCGAAACCCTGAAACCCTAGCAAGTCGAAGCAGGGGGGAATCCGCCGTGGTGCAAGAATTCGACGTCCTCGTCCTCGGTGGAGGATACGCAGGGCTCCTCGCTGCCCTGCGCTTGGGGAAGCGCCTTGCGGGAAAGCCCTTTCGCGTTGGCCTTGTGGACCGCAACCCGTACCACACGCTGGTGACCGAACTCCACCGGGTGGCGGCGGGCACCGCTTCACCGACCGCCGTACGGATCCCCTTCGCCAAAATCCTTAAGGACAAGCCCGTTTCCTTCGTCCGGGCGGAAGTCCACGCACTCGACCTCCGGGAACGTCGCGTGGACACTTCCGCGGGGGCACTACACTACAAGATCCTCCTCGTCGCCTTAGGGGGAGAGGCAGAAACATACGGGATCCCCGGGGTAGCGGAACACGCCCTTTCGGCCACTGCCCTCGCTCCGGCAAGGCTTTTCCGCTACCGCTTAGAGCACAACCTCGCACGCTACGCGTACACGCAGGACGACGCCTTCCGCACGGTCGTCATCGGAGGGGCGGGGTTTACGGGAGTGGAGCTCGCGGGCGAACTGGCGTTCCGCGCCCCCGACTTCCGCGAGGCCTTCGACCTTCCGGATACGGAAGGCGGGCTTCGGATCTTCGTCGCCGAGGCGACAGATCGGGCTCTCCCGCCCTTTCCCGAGGAGCTCGGCCGCTACGCTGCCCGCCGTTTGGCGGAACGCGGCGTACGCTTCCTCTTCGGCAGCCCGTTCCGCGAAGTTCGCGAGGAGGGGGTGCTCCTGGGTGACGGAACCTTCCTCCCCGCACGGACGGTCGCCTGGTGTGGGGGCGTGCGCGCTCCGGAAGTCCTCCGCCGTGCGGGATTTCCCATACAAAACGGTCGCATTCCCGTCGGCAACGACCTCAGGGTTCCCGGGTTCGAAGACGTGTTCGCCGTGGGGGACGTCGCCTTCTTCGTCGACGAGGATCTGGGTCCCCTTCCCCCCACGGCGCAGACGGCGATTCAAATGGGTCCACAAGCCGCGGAAAACGCCGCCGCTCTCCTCACCGGCGGGAGCGTACAGCCGCTTCGCGCGAAAAACCGCGGAGCGGTGGCGACGCTTGGGCCTCAGGATGCCGTAGGTTGCCTGTACGGACGCTACCGGATCTACGGTCGCTTGGCCTTTTGGACGAAGCGGGCGATCGAGATGCGCTACCTCGCCATCCTCCGACGCGAGGCGGGGTGGTATACGCCGTAAACGCCCGTGGCGCGCCCCCGGCTCGTCTCGCGAAGCGGACGGCGGCGGAAGCGTCCCTCAACCTCCGAAGGAGAGGTAGATCAGGGCAAAGAGCCCGGCGAGGATGCAGTAGATCCCAAAAGGTCGGAAGGCCTTGACCTCGTGCGCGTGGAAATAGCGCATAAGCAGCCAGACGCTCACCGTTGCCGCGATCCCCGCAGAAATCCCCCCGAGAATCGCAGGAACGAGGAGGTGGTTGAGGTCCGCGTGAAGGAGCTTGGGGACTTCGAGGATCCCGGCACCGAGGATGATCGGCGTGGCGAGGAGGAAGGAAAAGCGGGCTGCTGCCTCATAGCTCAATCCGGCAAAGATCCCGGCCACCATCGTCATCCCCGAACGGGAAAACCCTGGGATGAGGGCGAGGCTCTGGGCGAGGCCGATGAGGGTGCTCTTTCCGTAGGAAAGGCGGACGATTTCCTCGTCGAGCATCTCGCGCCCGGAAATCCCCCGGCTCTTTTCCACGGCGAGTGCCCGCCGACGGTCCGAGAGGATGAGCACGAGCCCGTTCACCATGAGAAAGAACGCCGCACTCGTACCCGAAGGAAAGTGTAGGGAGAGCGCCTTTTCGAAGAGAAACCCGATCGCCGCCGCGGGGACGGTGGCTACGACGAGCCGCAAGAGGAGGCGGAGCATGCGCTTCCCTTCGGCCGTCTGCCAACGGCCAGGGGAAATCACGGCGAGGATGAGATCGCGCCACTCTGGCCAGAAGAAGAAAAAGAGGGCGAAGGCCGTGCCGAGGTGGAGCATGACCGTAAAGGGAAGGAGCCCTTCCTTCGTGATGTTCCAATGCAGGATTGCGGGCAAGAGGACCGCGTGTGCCACGCTCGATACGGGAAAGAGCTCTGTAATCCCCTGAAGGACGGCAAAGAGGATCACCTGCCAGAGCGCCAACCTCATCCCCTCCTACTCCTGTAGCCGGTTTCGGCGGACCCAACGCGCGCACAGGCAAAGAGACATCTCCGCAATCTCCGTGCTCCGGAATCGACGATCCGACGGCGATTCTACCACAACTCCTGCGGTTGGCCAATCCGATATTCCACCGCCTTTCGACGTGCACGGCGCCCAAAACGGCGGGAGTGCCGCCGCTTCTTTGTTTCTCGACCTGCGCGGCGTCCAAAGCGACGAGGCCGCCAAGGCTCCGCCGTCCCCCGTATGCCTCGGCGGTTTCCCCTCGTTTCGGGAATCCGCTACAATAGAGGGCGTACGTGGGAGGGAAGGCTCGTGTGGCCGAAACTCATCGTCTTCGACGTAGACGGAACGCTCGCCGAAACCGAGAGATTGGGCCACCGCGTGGCCTTTACCCTCGCCTTTCGCGAGGCGGGACTTCCCTACGAATGGGACGAGGCGCTGTACGGAGAACTCCTACGGGTGAGCGGCGGGCGCGAACGCATCCGCCACTTTCTCGAAGTCTACCGACCCGACGACCGCGTCGCGGCCGAACTCCTCGCAGACCCCGAGAGGATCGCCGCCCTCCACCGCCGCAAAAACGAAATCTACGCGGAGATCGTAAAAAGGGGCGAGCTCCCCCTCCGTCCCGGAGTTCGTCGGTTGATCGAAGAGGCGCGCGCCGTGGGAATTCGCCTCGCCGTCGCCACGACCACGAGCCGGGAAAACGTCGAAGCCCTCCTCGCCCACTACGGGCTTGAGGAAGCGTTCGAGCTCCTCGCCACGGCACAAGAGGTGCCCGTCAAAAAACCCGACCCGGCCGTCTATCGCTACGTCCTCGATGCTCTCGCGGTAGCTCCGGAAGACGCGCTCGCCGTCGAAGACTCCCGCAACGGACTTCTCGCCGCGGTCGGGGCGGGCATTCCGACGCTCGTCACGCCGAGTACGTACACCCGAGGCGAAGACTTTACGGAGGCGTGGCTCGTCCTTTCCGACCTCGGCGAACCCGGCGCTCCCGCCCGCGACCTGCGTACCGGCGAGGAGGTCGTGGTCACCCTCCCCTGGCTCGAAAGCCGATTTTCCGACCGGCGGCGCCATTTCTAGCTGCCCGCCGGGCGTTTTTGCGAATTCGTCTTCGCCGCGGCGGCGCGCTCCGACGGGCCGCTACCGCGCGCTTTTGCCGCCAACCCCACGAGCAAGGAGGCTTTGCGCATGTCCGCCCCTTCCGAGCACGCCGCAGACACCGAAGTTCGCGTACGCTTTGCGCCCTCACCGACCGGTCCTCTGCACATCGGCGGCGTGCGGACCGCGCTCTTCAACTGGCTCTTCGCCCGCCGGCACGGCGGGAAGGTGATCCTCCGCATCGACGATACGGACCGCGACCGCTCCCGCGAGGAGTACCTGGAAAACATCCTCGCTTCCTTCCGGTGGTTGGGCGTCGACTTCGACGAAGGCCCCCACGTCGGCGGCCCCCATGCCCCCTATCGCCAGTCCGAACGTCTCGACCTCTACCGCAAGGCTCTCGACACCCTCGTAGAGCGGGGATTGGCCTACCCTTGCTACTGCACGGACGAGGAACTGGAAGCGGAGCGCCGAGAGCAGCTCGCGCAAGGGAAGGCCCCGCGCTACTCGGGCCGGTGCCGCCACCTCACCCCCGAACAGAGGGAAGCGTATGAGCGGGAAGGGAGAAAGCCCGCCTGGCGGCTCAAGGTCGACCTGGACGGACCCGTGGTCGTCCCCGACCTCATTCGAGGAAACGTGACCTTCGACCCGGACCAAATCGACGACTTCATCCTCGTGAAGCGCGACGGCATGCCCACGTACCACTTTGCTAGCGTAGTCGACGACATCGCCATGGGGATCACCCACATCATCCGCGGCGAGGAGCACCTCTCGAATACCCCGCGGCACGTCGTCCTCTTTCGGGCCCTGGGCGCCCCCCTGCCCAAGTTCGCCCACGTGCCCATGATCCTCGCTCCGGACCGCACCAAGCTCTCCAAGCGCCACGGCGCCACGAGCATCGACGACTTCCGGGCGCTTGGGTTCCTCCCCGAAGCCCTCGTGAACTACAGCCTCCTCCTCGGGTACTACCCGGGAGAAGGGCGGGAGATCTTTACCCCCGCCGAGATCGCTCCCGAATTCTCCCTGGAACGCATCAACAAGGCGCCGGCCGTCTTCGACATGGAAAAGCTCCGTTGGGTGAACGCGCACTACCTCCGAAACCTCCCCCTCGACACCGTCTACAACCACGCCCTGCCGTTTCTCCGGAGTGCCGGCTACCTCCCGGAACACCCCACTCCGGAGGAGGTGGAACTCGCCAAGCGCCGCCTCGACGCCGTCCGCTCGCGCGTGAGCACCCTCGTGGAAGTCGTCGACTGGTTGAGCTACTTCTACCGTCCGGTGGAAACGTACGAACCGAAAGGAGTCGCCAAACACTTCGCCCTGCCGACGGACGCTGGGCAACCCGCAGGAAACCTCGCCAAAGCCCGCGAAGTCGCTGCGCGTCTCGAACGGGCGGCGGAAGCCCTCGAGCCGGTGGAAATTTGGTCGGCACCCTACCTCGAACCCGCGTACCGCGCGCTCATCGAGCGGCTGGGGATCAAAAGCGGCGATCTCATCCACCCTACGCGCCTCGCCCTCACCGGCCGCACGGTAGGGCCGGGGCTCTTCGACGTGATGGAACTCCTCGGCAAGGAGACGACGATCGAACGCCTCCGTCGGGCTGCGCAGTGGATTCGGGACCGGGTGGCGCAACTGGAAGCCGACTTTGGCGAAACCCAAGACAGCTTGGGGTTGTAGGGTCACAGACAGCCCAAACATCTCGCGACGCCCCGCCCGCACAAACGAGTGCAGGCGGGGCGTCTTTTGTCGCGGCGCGGCGGCGCCTCCCGCCTCCCTCTATTGCATGGCATTAGGATGCCGCCTCGAAACCCGTAACCGAGGAAGTGGCGATCTCCGAGGCGCGAGGTTACCTCCTGCCGTGCACGGCGCGGCGCCAGAGCTCTTCTCCGTACACGCTTCCCGTGAGGAACGCGTAGACAGCGAAGAGGAACAGATTCCCCACGATCAACCAGAAGAGGTCATGCGCGACTCTCGAAGGGATTAGACGCAAGCTTTCCAAAAGGGAGGGAGGGCGCACGCCTTCGAGGGCGACTAGGGCAGAATTGAACCACCCACTCGCCCGAGGCAAAACCCCTCCGGCATCGACGACGGCAAACGCGAGGTGGAGCAAGGCGAGAGCGAGCGGCAGGAGGTACAACGCCAGAGCTTCTCTGCGCCAAATCTGTCGAACTTCCCCGGCGCGGAAGCCCAAGGAGCGAAGGGTACGTACCTCCGCGAGATCCCTCGCCTCGCCCTCCCGCAGGCGCAGGTACAACGCCAGAGCGCCGAAGGCAAAGAGGAGGAAGCCGAGAAACGTGAGCGTGTACAGGAGGGCGCGGCGATGGAGAAACACGCTCTCCACGACGTCCGACTGAATGGAAAACCACACGTTGCGGACGGAGGAGTCCGCTCCAACTCCCCCGTGGGAAGCGAAACCGCGAGATCCCCCGAGTTCCGAAAGCTTTCCTCCTGCGGCGAGGCGGTGCAGCCGAGGAAGGGAGGATTCCTGAATCCACATCGCCTCCCCGAAGGAGAGTTCCCCGCGGACAAAAAGAGCTTCGAGGGGAAGGCGTTCCCAGAGTTCATCCGCGACCACGAGGGTAGCATCGGAAGGCAGATCGGCTATGAAGAACAGGTTAAAGATCTGGCCGCGCATTCCCGTCGCCCCGACAAGTTCGAAGGGTACGGCGTCCTCGCGCGTCCCTCGATTCGCCTGGGCGCGTACGGCGTCCAAATCCGGATCCGGCAGCAAGGAACGATCTTCCCAACCCGGGGACAACTCATACGTTCCTGGCGCAAACGGAAAACCTGTACCTCCCGAATCCCGGTGCAAACGCGAAAACGTAGCCGCGTCCATCCCGTGCGCGAGAAAAAACGCCTGCCTTCCCGTAAGGGGCGGAAGCTGCGGGGGCGGTTCTACCTCTGCGGCCGCAGGAGAGATGTGGGCAATTCGGGCAGCGCGGAGCGCTTCGTACGCGCTTTGGGGGAGAACCTCCACCGCGCGGAAGTGGTCTCGGACGGTGCGAAGGATGGCTTCCCTTTTATCCTGCGAAACCCCTTCCGTCGGCGTGAAGTCCGCAGCCCCCGAGATTACCTCCAGACGCGCCACCTGATAGGGAACCCTTTGGTCGACGACTATTCCTTCCTCGGCTAGGCGAGAAAGGGCGCGAGCGACTTCTTCTGCAAAAATTTCCCTCGCCTTCGAAAGATCGGGAAGGTCCTCGGACCTGGGGGAAGGGGGCTTCGCCTCGGGGAAAGCCTCCGCATCCGCAGTTGATTCAGGTCCCGACCGCCACCATGCACGGGAGAGTTCTTGATCCGAGACGAATCTCGCCTGCAAGGGGAGAGGATACAGCTCTATCGCACGGATACGACCGAATTCTGTTGACAACGAGGTGTTCGCCACCGTCACAAAAAAAGCAGCAAAGATGCTGGCAAACACCGTGATCACTCCGGAAAACCGGCGCAGGTCGGCGCCCAGACGCGCCAAGAGGAAAAGCGACGCCGACGAGGCTCCTCCCCTTCCCTCCGTCATGCGCCTGCGACGCCCTTCCACCCACAGGCGCAAGGTGTCTCGGAGGACGAGGTAGGTGCCCCCAAGGACGAGGGCGACGACGACCAACCCGAGGAGCAACCAGATGAGGGACCATTTCATCACCGAGTCCACCGAGTCCGAGGCGTACAAGGCGGATGCCGCCACCCACGGGTGGACGTAGGCGGCAAGGCCATATCCGCCAAAAAGCAAGGTAAATCCCAAAATCCCGGACTTCCAGGAAGGTTTGGGGACGGCTTCCGCCTGCAGGGCGGCAGAAAAAAGCTCCCGTGGCCAGCGGCGGGCCGCCCAGAAGGAGGTATAGAGGGCTTCGACGAGAAACAGCGCGCCGAAAAACCCGCCCGTTTCCCCGAGAGCCCTCGCGGTCACCCGAAACGCGAAATCCGGACCTAAGTCGAAGAAAACCGCAGTAAAGCGCGCGAACAAGGGGCCCAAAAGGTAGGCGGCGGTGACGCCCAGAGCGAAAGACGCTGCCCCCAGCGCGGCGCTTTCGAGGCGGATGAGGTTGCGCCGACCCCGCGGAGAAAGGCCGAACGTCGCGAGAAGGCCCAAAGCCTGCGACTCTCCCTGTACGTACAGCCGGTGAAAGTAGACGGCGAAAAACCCTGAAAAGAAGGCAACCAAATAAGAAGCAAGAGAAAAGGCGGCGTCGAGAATGTCCTCGGGGCGAAACGGGGAAGCCTCGATCCCTATCGCCCTTCCCAGGGAATCCAAGAGCGAGCGAAAGAGGAGGAAAAGCATCACAGCCAAGGCGGTAGGGACAACAAAGGCGGCCGTGCGCCGGAGGTCACGTCCCATCATCCGCAACCAAAGTCTCTGCCAGCTCACGCGAAATCCCCCCGGAGCGAACGCGTGCGTAGTGCGAGGTCCCCACTTTCTCGGTCGTGCGGAACTTCCGCCTACTCGCTCTTGAGCCCGCCGACCGTGGCACCCTCCATGGCGGAGAGCGTGTCGAGGATGCGCTGGGTGTACACGCCCCGGTCCTCTCCGCGGCGGAGTTCCGCATAGAGACGGCCGTCCCGGAGGAAGAGGACGCGGCTCCCGTAGCTCGCCGCAAAGGGGTCGTGCGTCACGAGGAGAATGGTAGCCCCTAGCTCTCGGTTGAGTTCGGCGAAGAGTTCGAGGATGGCGCGTCCCGTCCCCGTGTCGAGGTTCCCCGTCGGCTCGTCGGCGAGGACGAGGGCCGGGCGATGGACGAGGGCTCGGGCGATGGATACGCGTTGCTGCTCACCGCCGGAGAGCTGATAGGGGAAACGGTCTTCCTTGCCTTTGAGGCCTACGCGCCGAAGGACGTCCAGGGCTTGCCGCCTTTCTTCGGGACCGACCCGACCGCGCAAGGAGAGGGGAAGGAGGACGTTTTCCAAAACGGTGAGTTTGGAAAGGAGGTTAAAGTCCTGAAAGACGAAGCCGAGCATCTCCCGGCGGTAGCAGGAAAGCTCCTCTTCGCCGAGGTCTTCGACGTGACGTCCTTGCACGACAATTTCTCCCGACGTAGGGCGATCGAGGCCGGCGATGAGGTTGAGGAGCGTGGTCTTTCCGCTCCCCGAGGGGCCCATCACCGCGGTGAAGTCTCCGGCTTCCACGGAAAACGTAAGCCCCGCCAACGCCCGATGGGGCCCGTCTGGGTTGCCAACAGCTAAAAATGCGATTGATCTTCATTCCTTTATTTGGTAAAGTATCCCCACGAAACTCAGCGAGTGGGCCAAAAGACGCGGCATCACCTACAAAACGGCGTGGCGTTGGGTCAAAGAAGGCAAAACGCCCGTGCCGTTTGAAATCACTCCCACGAGTACAATCCTTGTTCACGAACCCGAACCTGCAAAGGGAGGTATTGTCGCCCTCTACGCCCGGGTTTCGTCTTCCGACCAGAAGGCCGATCTGGAAAGGCAGGTGGTGAGGCTTCTTTTGTTTGCGAACGCCCAAGGCTTTTCGGTCGGAAAGACGGTGAAAGAAATCGGGTCCGGTCTACACGGCGGGCGGAAGGAACTCTTGAAACTCCTTTCCGACCAGAACGTGACGACGATCGTCGTGGAACATCGGGATCGGCTCACGCGTTTTGGCTTTGAATTCCTCGAAGCCGCTCTTCGGGCGCAAAGGCGCCGCATTCTGGTGGTCGAAGAAAAAGAAGTGGACGACGACCTCGTGCGCGATATGACCGAAGTGCTCACTTCCCTGGCCGCCCGCCTGTACGGCAAGCGTTCTGCGAAACGCCGGGCAAAAAAGGCGTTGGAGGCGCTTCGACGTGAAGATCCATAGAGCCTACCGCTACGAGCTCGATCCCAACCAGGAACAACGCATTCTCCTCGCCAAGCACGCCGGGG
>NZ_RBIJ01000009.1 GCF_003633725.1 Brockia lithotrophica
GGCCGAATGCGCACCTATCTTCCCCAAGGCCGCATTCTTCACGCCACCGTAAGCCGTGAAGCCGACCGGTGGTTCGTGAGCCTCACGGTAGAAGAAGAGATTCCCGATCCAATTTCGCCAAACGGATCTGCCGCGGGGATTGACGCTGGTTTGGAAAGCTTCATCACGCTGGCAGACGAGACGGGAAGCGTCCAAAAGATTCAAGCACCAAAACCCCTTCGCCGCGCGCTTAAGCGTCTAAAGAAACTTCAGCGTAAGCTTTCCCGCCGGGGTGTGCGGGACAAAACCGGAAGACTCATCGAACGCACGAAGAACTACGAAAAGGCGCGCCTTGAACTTGCCAGGCTCCACCGCCGGATTCAAAACATCCGGCTGGACTTCCTCCACAAGCTCACGGCCGAACTCGTCCGGGTGCATCCGGTGATCGCGATCGAAGATCTAAACGTCGCCGGCATGCTCAAAAATGACCGCCTTGCCCGGCACATCGCCGACGTCGGCTGGGGCACCTTCCGGGCGCTCCTCGAGGCGAAAGCCAAGCTTCGGGGAGTGCGGATGGTGAAGGTAAACCGCTTTGCACCGACGTCGAAGACGTGTTCTGTCTGCGGGTACGTACTTTCTGAGCTTCCGCTTTCTGTCCGAGCGTGGACGTGTCCGGTGTGCGGCACACGCCACGACCGAGACGAAAACGCGGCAAAGAACCTGCTCAAATTTGCCCTGGCAGTCGGCTTATAGACTGCCCTACCGCGAGTTCCGCGGGAAGTGACGCCTGTGGAGAGGAGCTCTGCGGCGGAACGGGAAATCCGGTCTACGAGCACCTCCTTGCGGAAGCAGGAAGCAACTGGGACATTTGTCCATGAGTTGCGGAACGGCGAACTATCCCGGGAGAGGTGGTGGGAACTGAGATCGAACGCCTTCTACTCCGTGGGTCAGGCCAACCAGAAGGAACTGAAAGGCTATAATGGCAATGCGAACACCGGGATCGTCCATGATTCGCTGACCGATTCCTTCCGGTTCAATGTATACATTCCTCCGATGCCGGGAAGAAAAACCGGTCGACGCAGGCGGGGGGCGAACTGGGTCACCGTGCCGCTGAAGGTCTCGTAGCGATACAGGTCCCTTTTGCAGAAACACCTTGATGTCGGCGAGGTTTACACCATTCGGGTCATGCGGAAAGACGACCGATTCGACTGTTTCATCTCTTTCCCCTTGAAAAGCGATCCGTTCCTTTCCTTTTCCCGGACAGAGGTCAGGCTCTGGCCGGGATCGATCTGAACCCGGACATGATAGCCGTCACCGTGGCCTTGCCGAACAGCAACTTCAAGGTTTCTCGCTGTTTCTTTAGACCCGATCTGCTGCATGCCTCCTAGTGAAAAGCGGGAATGGATAACCGGCAATCTGGCCGGTGAGGTGGCCGAATGGCTCGAGTCTTTAGGCGTAAGGCAGGTGGTACTGGAGGAACTTTCCTTTGCCCAGGGCCACAATACTACAATACTAACAAGGTATTAAATCGCATCACCCACAACTTCACAAAAAGTTGATTTTTACTCGTTTTACCGGCGTTTTAAGAAAACGCGGCATCGCCGTATTTACCGTTCCTGCGGTCTACACTTCGCTCATCGGTTTTTTCAAATACGCTGAGACTTACGGACTGAACACCTACCAGACGGTCTTCGTTATAGCCCGCCGTGCGCTGGGGTTCAAAGGAAAGGTTCCGAAGGGTTTGCTTCAGAAGCTTCTCAGACTCCCGCTTGCGGAAGGATGGACGCATTGGAAGCTCTGGGGAAAGCTCTACGGGATGTTTAAAGCGACCCGAAAGAAAATTTTTTACCGTTCCTTCAACATCAAGGGTTACCCCCTTCCGTCTGGGTGGGAGCCATTTTCGCTGAATAGGGTTAAGATTTTTCCCTTAAGCCCGCCGTTCTTCCCTGCCGGGATCGGCCCGGGTTCCCGGCAACACCATGCGGTGGGGTATTAGGCGACGCCGCGGTGATAGAGCAGCGTGTTTACACCGGGAAACGCCTGAGTCAAGGCTTCCAACAGTTCTTACGCTCTTACGCCTCAAAAGGGCAAGAACGCCTCCCACAGCACCCCGCGCGTCCGCGTGTCAACGATGCGCGCACCGTTGCACAGGATGAGCCGGGCGTTGCCCCAACCCGGGCCAAATACGGTACAACCGCCGCTCCCGTGCACCCTGTGGCTAGCGTAAACCGCCCACCCTGACGGCAGAACCAGGCGACGGCCTCGCGGTTCTCTCGCTGATCCGACCCTCTTTGTCCAGGAACGTCCCGTCCATGTTGCTGCCTAACAGCAGATAGATCTCCACCGGCACTCTCCCCCCCGGTCTGGCCCTTTCTTTCACCGTCGAACCGCCCCGTCCGATTCCGTCCACACGTCTTTCTCGGCCGCAAGCCACATGCCACTTCCCATTCTCTGGCCGTTCCGGACGAGGTGCACACGCAAACACGGCGCGACCTCGTAGGCCCAGGCGCGCATGGGACGCGCTCGACTCTCGGCGTCCGTCTACCACACCGTGCGCAGTACCCGCTCGTACAGGTTTTTCGCGCAGTGGGGGCCGTGATAGTCTTCCCATCCGTTAAGCCGCGCCAGGTCACCCGCCCCGAAGCCGCGGTAAGGCTCGCCATACACCCATCCGGCCCAAGCACCAGGCAGGGCCGGGTAACCCCACCCCGTGTCCCAGAACTCGTCGGAGACGCGTGCGTGCCAAGGTACCGATCGTGCCGGCCAGATAGAGTGTGTAATCTAGGAACTGCTTCGCTTCAGCGTGTTATAAACGATATAAACGAACACCCATTCCCCTTCTCAACGCCGAGCCCCCTCCTCCCGGCATGGGTCGACGGCCCGTTTCCGCTTCCCCCTTCAGCTCACCCGGGATATTCTTCTAAGTAAGCTTAAGTTTATTATATTATTAATCTTATAAGATTACTATTTCAAGCACATCCACACGCCAGTCTTTTTACGGGGGCGGGTGAACGTCTCGACACCGCAAACGACGAAATCGATTGGCCAACATTTAATCTCTGGGGTCCAGAGATGTACGCCAAAGCCAGTCGTACAAGATGCTGGTATGGTTGTACTGCGGATCCTTTGCGGCACAAAGCAAAGTGAGCGGCCCTTGTTTGGCCAGCGCGAAAAGATTGCGGACCGCGCGGATTCGCGCGCCGTCCGACATCGAGTTCTACTTCTTACCGCTTACCGCGCGCGGAACACCCCACGGAACACCCCAACACACTCCGGTCGATGGACAAACCAGCGGTGGGGTACGGTATTCGGCGTGACGGCTTTGAGTCACACGCCGACGCGCGCCTTTGCCTTGGGCAGGCCGCGAGCCAAAAGGAAATTAATGGGAGTGCCGCGTGCCGTCGCGTTCCACCGGTGGGTCATAAACGCGTTTCAAGGCGATAAGCAAACTTCTTCTCTTTTCCTTCCTCACTTCTATTTTTGGTATTTTGCTCATCTCCTGGTGCAGCAGGACAATGTCGGCGGTTTGTGCCACGCATTTCCCTTCTTTACTTAACTTCCAGTGCCTGTTTGCTGTACCCTTGTAGCGAGGATGTCGGTATGTTTGAGACGATCCTTAAAGGGCTCCTCATCGTGTGTCTCGGCTTGGTTGTCCTTATGGTCCTGGCGTGGATTCTTGGCGTATCAACGATTTGTGGCTTAGCATCGAGATATTTTCAAATGTATTATTATGTATAAAAAATTATTGTCAGTTATTTTTGACGTTGTTTTTCGTCTATTTTGCTAGCACGCTGCTCAGAAAGTGGGAGGTCAGGCACCACCTGTTGGGGTTGACGTTGGTCGTGTTGTGGATGATGGACCTTAGTCACCAGTTGCGGCTTTACCGGGACAAGCAAACGGGGGAAGCCAAGTTTTTTTCTTGACCAAGCCTAGGGCTGGTCGGAGAGACCCCGGTGCACATCGCGCTTGAAAGAGATGGCGGTAAAGCTAGGAGCGGACATGCCCTTCAGGCGAGCGGCAGAAATTCTAGGCGATCAGCCCCATGGCGGTGAGGCAGGCCGTGCAGGAAGCAGGAGAAGCGCTCAGGCGGGAAGGAGAGTCCAGGAGAGAAGCCGTTTTTGAGAAGGGAGAGACACCCGGAGGTAAAGAGAAGACCTCCAGGCTTTACATAGAGGCCGACGGGATGGTGATAAGACTCCAGAGGAGCGAAGAGAAGAGAAAAGGAAAGAGGTCAGACTCTTTGTAGTTTACACGGGCAAAGAGGAAGTTGGAGGTAGACGGAAGTCTTTGAAGGACAAGCTGGTAATGAGCGGTGTAGGCGAAGGGGAGAAGATGTGGGAGGAGGTTTACTCTGAAGTAGCGAGCCGGCGGGACATGGGTCAGGTGAGGGAAATATACCTTGGGAGCGATGGGGCGGAGCGGGCCAAGCAGGAGGTAGATTACTCCCCTGGGGCGGTACACGTTTTGGATCCTTACCATTTGAACCGGCGGCTTATAGAGGCATTTTGGCACGATGAGGAGACTTACAACGAAGCCAGGCAGGTCGTAGCTTCGAGGGAGTGGGAGAGGGTGGAAGAGGTTTTGAACAAAGCAGTTAGGAGAGTTCGGGGAGTCAGGAAGAAGAGGGTAGAGGGGCTTTGGCGCTATTTGAAAGAGAACTGGTCTGGGAATAATTACTTCTCCTGATACGGAGCGGTTGGGGACTATAGAGGGGGAGGTGCGGCACGGGGCAGGGTGGCGGATGAAGAGGATAGGTGCGAGCTGGACGGAGGCAGGGACAGACAGGATGACACGGGTATTTGTCGGCGCGGTCCAACGGGGAGCTAGTGAAGTACACTTCTCGGCGGGAGTTAAGGCTGGCCGGGCAGGAGCGTTTGGCCCGGGCAGTGCAGGTGGAGGTGAAGCGGAAGGTAGAGGAGGCAGGGAGTTGGCTTAGAGCAAGTTTGCCGGCACTGAAAGGGCCTTCTGCCGGAGCTCTGTGGGTGAAGTATGTGCTACGGGAGTTGAGCCGACCTAGCTATGGGCTAGCTTGAGCCTGGTCGAGGCGGGATTGAGGCGGCGTGGTCTCAAATTTCAGGTAATTTCCTCTCCGAGTTCACCTACTAACTCTTGACGCACACCGACGGTGGGGAGCCGTTTCGCTATCGCCGGATTTTTGGTATACTCTGTAATGAGATCTTTTAAGAAGCGTAAGCGGGTGTGTAGCTTGTGAACAAAACCACCGTTGACCCGGGTGCCAGACGGTTCGACTGCTTGCCGGTTGTGTGGCGTTTGCCGTGGGACGGGACCGATCCGTTGGTATGGTACGAGAGGCTGGCGACTAATGTGCCGACCAGTTTTTTCCTCGAAATGTGGAGACCGGAGGGGTACACCTTTTTCGGCTGCGGCGAGTCTCTCGTGGTGGGCAAGGGCGACGTCTTGACGGTGACGCGCGGCGGGAAAGCGGCGCGGTGGCGTGGAAACCTCCTCGCACAGTTGCGGGGGGTCCTCGCCACACGCCGCGCGCCGAGATGGCCTGGGCTGCCGCCCTTTTTTGGCGGCTTTGTCGGGTACGTAGCCTACGACGCGGCGCGGGCCATCGAGCGCCTTCCCGTGCGGGCCGTTGACGATTTAGCCCTGCCCGAGGTGTACCTGATGGAAACG
>NZ_RBIJ01000010.1 GCF_003633725.1 Brockia lithotrophica
CCCCGGCGTGCTTGGCGAGGAGAATGCGTTGTTCCTGGTTGGGATCGAGCTCGTAGCGGTAGGCTCTATGGATCTTCACGTCGAAGCGCCTCCAATCTGCCTTTCCAGATCGGCCTTCTGGTCGGAAGACGAAACCCGGGCGTAGAGGGCGACAATACCTCCCTTTGCAGGTTCGGGTTCGTGAACAAGGATTGTACCCGTAGGGGTGATTTCAAACGGCACGGGCATTTTGCCTTCTTTGACCCAACGCCACGCCGTTTTGTAGGTGATGCCGCGTCTTTTGTCCCACTTGCTGAGTTTCATGGGGATACTTTACCAAAGAAAGGGATGAAGATCAATCGTATTTTTAGCTGTTGGCAACCCTGTCCAGGGGGGTGTGGGAAAAAAATTGGTCGTTCTTTGCCTTTGAACTCAGAACCTCAAAAACGGCCCTTGGAAGGTGAACCACCGTTGGGCTTCCTCCAGGGGAAGGTGGAATAGACGGACCGAACCTCCTAACCAAAGGAGTTCGATGTTGGCAAGGCCGGGCAGCCTTTGCCAGGGAGTTTGGTACAGGCGCATCTCTTGCAATCGGTGACGAGGCACGAAGATCTTTCGATGCGTGAAAAGGCAAACACTCAACACGTAGCCCTGAGGGCTGCGTAGGTATCCTCCGTGACGGTAGGCCCATTCTCCCCAGACAATGCCTAGGAGGATGAGGAACAACAGAGTGCCTCCAAGGAAGGCCGACCGCCACGGAAGGGCGATGAGGTAGGAGACAGCGTCAAAGGGATCGACGGCCAGGGGGAGGTGGTAGAAGAACGCTCCTGCTATGATCTCTGGGATGACGAAAACTAAGAGGAAAGCGTGGCGGAGAAAGCGGGTCCAGTAAGGACGGCGAGCGCTGGCGGGAAGCGGGTGTACGTCCATGAGGATGTCGGGGACTTGGGGCAAAAGTTCGTTCATTAGGGCGGGAAGGCGATCCACGAGCAAAAAAGGGATGGTTCCATGGTGGGTTTCGTCTTTGCCCGCTACGTAAAGGCGTAAGGAGGCCATCCCCGCCAGCTTTTCCAAGGGAGATTGGCGCAGTTCTATAGCCTGAATCCGCTCAAGGGAAAATACTTTGGTTCGCAGAGAAATCCACCCTTCTTCTAAGATGAGAGCCTCGGGGGTGCGGTAAAAACGAAACCGTAAGAGGTAGATCCATTTTCCCGCTACGGCAACCACCCAACTGACAAAGAAGAGGACCACCAGCTGGGCGAGCTGTTGCTCGAGGGGGCTGGAAAAGGCCGGGGCGATCCGGCGAAGGAGGGACTCGAGAAGAGCTCCGTCTTTGAAAGAGGCCAGTCTCCCGTAGAGCACAGCCACGATGAGAAAGCTTTGGATGATCGGGGGCGAAAGTAAGGCCCCTCGGAAGGCTTGCTCTGTGCTGTAGCGAAAAATCTCAACCGAAGGTGGGTTCTGGGCTGAATCGCCTTCTTCCTTTGGGGAAGGAGCAGGTGGGCCCAGGGGGGTGGCGAGGATCTCCTGCATCCACCACTGGGCTTCCTTTTTGGGGAGAGCCCGGATGAGGATCTCTCCTTCCTTTAGCCCGGCGCTTTCTGCGAGGAAGATCCGGAGACGCACCACTCCAAACAGCCTTTCGAGAAAATCGGCTTCCGTAGCCGCCGACTGAATGCGACGGAGGGGAATCTTTTGTTGAACTCGTCGAAGGATGCCGTACTGCACGTGAAGGGTCGCCCCGTCCAACCAGAAGGTGTGGGTTCGCCAGTGGGCAAAGCCGAGAAGAACCAGGCCGGCTAGAGGGATCCCGAAGAGGAGGAAGAGGCCCAAAAGGGTTTTGGCTAAGCTGACGGAAAAGTATTTTTTCAAAAGGACAGTGGCCAGGATAAGCAAAGGAAGGCCTGCTTCCCAGTGTTCCTTCGCGGTGCGGAGGGCCGCGATGACGATGTAGGAAGGATGGGCGCGGGTGGGCGGCCCGGTAGGGGAGGATGCCTCATGAGGCATCGCTGATCCCTGCCTTTTGCGCAATCCAGTCCCGCAGGCGTTCCGCTTCGGCGGTGGGAAGGGCGGGGATGGATGTGTGGCCGGCGGCGGTAACCACGATGACTTCCGAAAGGCCGTAGAGGCGGGCCACAGGCCCTTGGTGGAGATCCACGTGTTGGATACGGGCATAGGGGATGAGCCGTCGCTGCATGGTCCAGATCCCGGATTCCACTTCTAATTCTCCCTCCCGGAGGTCGAAGCGGAAGCGGGCCTGGCGCAGGGGCGGGGCGACGAAAAAGGAGAAGATGAACCAGAGCCCGAAGAGGACGCCTTCTCCGACCAAAAGGCCTTTGGCCCAGAAGGGGAGGAGGTTCCATCCTCCATCCCAGGGGAAAAGTGCTTGGACATCATCATCGGTTGTAAGCACCCAGATCAGGACGTCCAGGCCAAGGATCACCGTGGCTACGATGGCCGCTTCCAAGACTGTGGAAACCCGCCACATTTGTAACGCCCGTGGGTCGATGCCCCGCGGTAGGGTGGGGGTGAAGGGACGAAATAAGGTCATCCATGTCTCTTTCATGGCAAAGTTTGGGGTACCCATCCTCCTTGAGGGATGTTGAGCACACCGTCAGACCGGGTTCGGTTCTCGCTTTATAATAGAACCGAATCCGGTGACTCCGTTTCTCCTTTCAAATCAAAGTTTACCCCCTGTAGTTCAAGGCGTCCAGGATCTTTTTCGTAGACCTTTTCAGAAGCTCCGTGTGCGACGCCAGGGTCTGGACAATCCCCTTTACTCCTTTGCGATGGGGAAGGTATCTCTTCGGAGGCTTCGGCCATCGCTCTCACTCCGGGTCCGTGTAGAGGAAGGACATACCTTTAGAAAATGGCGTTCACGATATGATATAAAGAACAGGTATGCATATAGTTGACCTCGAGATCACCACTATACTGATGCTTTGGGAATGGTTCCTCGGCCAGCCCGGAGCTTGAAGGCTTTCGAACGACCGCGGGAGGTTGGAACGATCCATTTCGCACGGTACCCTTGACAACCCTCTTGTCGAGGTGGTATGCTACATGGTGCGCGTGGCGCGCAGGACGAAAGACGTGGGGGCGTAGCTCAGAGGGAGAGCGCTAGAATCGCACTCTAGAGGTCGTGGGTTCGAATCCCATCGCCTCCACCAAGACCGAAGGAAATCCCGGGCGGAAGCCCGGGTTTTTGTGTTTTCGTCCTCCGTGTGCCTGGGACGCTGGTGCGCGGTTCGCGCGTTCTCGAAATAGAGAAAGTCGTATTGGCTTCCCTCAAACGTCCCGAGGGTAGGAGGTGCGGGCGAGCACGCTGGATACGGTAGGCTGGTGCAGGTAGGTTGTGCGTTCGGAACGTGCGTACGGGCGAATGGTCGGAAGGGGCGCGCACGCGTATGGCTCGGCGGGAGGCGCGGGGAGACTGGATAGGGGATGCGTACGGTTTCGGGCGTTCCGCGGAGGAGGCGGGTGCGGCCGGTCTGCCGGGACGCGACGAACGTCCCTCCGAGGGGGTCGGGCGGGTGGAGAAAGAAGTGCGGTCCAAGGGGGAGATGCAGCCTTTCGTAGCCGGGGAGGACGGCGACGAGGGAGGGGGAAACGACCTAGGTCGGAGCGTGATCGAAGCGCTTCGCCAATTCGGATCCCCTTCCGTTCCCGAACCGCGCGGGCGGATCTTTACCGTGACGATCATCGGGCAAATCGAAGGGCACGTCCAGCTGCCGCCGCAGAACAAGACGACGAAGTACGAGCACCTCCTTCCCCAATTCGTCGCCGCCGAACAGAACCCGCAAATCGAAGGCATCCTCATCCTCCTCAACACGGTAGGGGGCGATGTGGAGGCAGGTCTCGCCATCGCCGAAATGGTCGCCTCCTGCGGAAAGCCTAGCGTTGCCCTCGTGCTCGGCGGCGGGCACAGCATCGGCGTTCCGATTGCCGTCGCCGCGAACTACAGCTTCATCGCGGAGACGGCGACGATGACCATCCACCCCATTCGGCTCAATGGCCTCATCATCGGCGTTCCCCAGACTTTCGAGTACATCGAAAAGATGCACGAGCGCATCGTGCGTTTCGTCACTCGCCACTCGCGGATCTCCCCAGAGAAGTTCAAGGAACTCATGTTTAAAACGGGGGAACTCACCACCGACGTGGGGACGAACCTCTCCGGACCGGAGGCGGTAGAGGTCGGGCTCATCGATGCCGTCGGGGGGCTCAAGGACGCCCTCGCCAAGCTCGACGAACTCATCCGCCAGCGCAAAGGGGGCCAAGAGAGGCAGAGCGAAGGCGGGGAAGGCGGAGCAAAAGGGGTTACAAACAGCTAAAAATGCGATTGATCTTCATTCCTTTATTTGGTAAAGTATCCCCACGAAACTCAGCGAGTGGGCCAAAAGACGCGGCATCACCTACAAAACGGCGTGGCGTTGGGTCAAAGAAGGCAAAACGCCCGTGCCGTTTGAAATCACTCCCACGGGTACGATCCTTGTTCACGACCCCGAACCTGCAAAGGGAGGTATTGTTGCCCTCTACGCCCGGGTTTCGTCTTCCGACCAGAAGGCCGATCTGGAAAGGCAGGTGGTGAGGCTTCTGGAGTTTGCTAACGCCCAAGGCCTTTCGGTCGGAAAGACGGTGAAGGAAATCGGGTCTGGTCTAAACGGCAGGCGGAAGGAACTTTTGAAACTCCTTTCCGACCCGAACGTGACGACGATCGTCGTGGAACATCGGAATCGGCTCACGCGTTTTGGCTTTGAATTCCTCGAAGCCGCTCTTCGGGCGCAAAGGCGCCGCATTCTGGTGGTCGAAGAAAAAGAAGTGGACGACGACCTCGTGCGCGATATGACCGAAGTGCTCACTTCCCTGGCCGCCCGCCTGTACGGCAAGCGTTCTGCGAAACGCCGGGCAAAAAAGGCGTTGGAGGCGCTTCGACGTGAAGATCCATAGAGCCTACCGCTACGAGCTCGATCCCAACCAGGAACAACGCATTCTCCTCGCCAAGCACGCCGGGG
>NZ_RBIJ01000012.1 GCF_003633725.1 Brockia lithotrophica
GGTACGTAGCCTACGACGCGGCGCGGGCCATCGAGCGCCTTCCCGTGCGGGCCGTTGACGATTTAGCCCTGCCCGAGGTGTACCTGATGGAAACGCGTGAAGTGGTGGCTATCAACCATGAGGCGCGCGACGTCAACCTGATCGTCTGTGCTGATCCCGCCGAACCGGGCGGATGGACCGCCGCTCGCAAGCGCCTGGAGCGGCTGGCCGCACGCTTGGAACAGCCGGCTGCCGTCGACGCGCTGTACGCCTGGCGGCCGGCCGCTGCAACGCTGGAGCCGCGCTACTCTTTTACCCGCGCGGGCTTCGAGGCGGCGGTGCGTCGCGTGCAGGACTACATCGCGGCGGGGGACGTGTACCAGGTCAACCTCTCGGTACGCCGCAGCCAGCCCCTTGAGGTTTCGCCCTACGCCGTCTACCGCGTCCTGCGCCGGCTCAACCCCTCGCCGTACATGGGCTATTTGCGTTTTCCCGATCTCGAGATCGTCTGCGACTCGCCGGAGCTGCTCGTTCGCGTCACGGACGAGGAATTGGCTACGCGGCCTATCGCCGGCACGCGGCGACGGGGGTGGACATCGGAAGAAGACGAGGCACTAGAGCGGGAACTTTTGGCCAGCGAAAAGGAGCGCACTGAGCACGCGATGCTTGTCGACCTCGTGCGCAACGACCTGGGGCGCGTGGCGGTCTATGGCACGGTGCGTGTCGACGAGTTGATGGTCGTCGAGCGCTATTCCCATGTCATGCACCTAGTGTCCCACGTGCGCGGCCGGCGGCAGCCCGACGCCAGTGCCGTTGACGTTCTGCGCGCCGTCTTTCCCGGCGGGACTATCACTGGGGCGCCGAAAGTGCGAGCGATGGAGATCATCGAAGAGCTTGAACCCGTCCGCCGCGGTCCGTACACCGGGTCACTTGGCTGGTTCGGCTACCAGGGCGACATAACCCTAAACATTGTCATCCGCACGCTGGTGGCCAAAGACGGCTGGGCCCACGTGCAGACCGGAGCGGGCATCGTCATCGACTCACAGCCCGCCGCCGAGTACGAAGAAAGCCTGAACAAGGCGGAAGCGTTGTGGGAAGCCGTGGAGGAGAGCCTAGCTGAGGTGGGCCGGAGAGGAGAATGAGGGATGGTTCTCGTCATCGACAACTACGATTCCTTCACGTACAACCTGGTCCAGTACTTCGGGGCGCTGGGGGCCGAGGTGCGGGTGTTCCGCAACGACGCCATTACCCTCGAGGAAGCGGAGCACCTCGCCCCTCGCTATCTTGTGATCTCGCCCGGTCCGGGTACCCCGAACGAAGCGGGAGTGAGCCTGGCCATGATCCGCCATTTCGCTGGCAAGGTGCCCATTCTGGGCGTCTGCCTCGGCCACCAGGCAGTCGCTCAGGCCTTTGGCGGCCGCGTGGTGCGCGCCCAGCGCCCGATGCACGGCAAGACGTCGGAAATTGCTCACGACGGCAAGACGTTGTACAAAGGCCTGCCTTCCCCTTTTGTGGCTATGCGCTACCACTCGCTCATCGTCGAAGAGGAAAGCCTGCCGGACGTCTTTGAAGTCAGCGCCCGCACGACGGAAGGGGAGCTAATGGGGCTACGCCATCGGAGGCTGCCCATCGAAGGGGTGCAGTTTCACCCCGAGTCCATCCTCACCGACGGCGGCGTGGATTTGCTGCGCAACTTCCTCGACGCCTACGCCGGCGTCGCGGAAGGCGCGTGAGGTGGTGATTGTGTGGGTCGACGGCGCTCTGAAATCGGTCGATGCGGTGCGTCTTTCGCCTTTCGATCACGGCTTTCTGGACGGGACGTCCTTTTTTGAAACGCTGCGCGCCTAAGGCGGGCGGCCTTTTCTCCTTGCCGACCACCTGGCCTGGCTGCGGCGCGGCCTCGAGGCGGCGGGCATCTGCTGGCGATATGACGAGACGACCATTGCCCGTGCCATCGGCGACGTGCTGGCGACGAATGGGCTGGATAAGGGCATGATTCGTCTCACCGTAATCGCCGGCGAAGGGCCGTTGGGATTGACCGCCGCGCCCTACGAGAAGCCGC
Source organism: Brockia lithotrophica (assembly GCF_003633725.1). NCBI lineage: Bacteria > Bacillati > Bacillota > Bacilli > Thermicanales > Thermicanaceae > Brockia > Brockia lithotrophica. The sequence goes on from NZ_RBIJ01000012.1 coordinate 2,042, forward strand.
TTCCCTCTACCCTTGAGGCGTGGTCGGAAAGATGTAAACTCTCGTTACGGTCTCCTTTCCGCGCAGCGAACCGGTGGGGCGCGAGCGGTACAAGGCGCACGACTTCCTCAACAATTTCCTGACGCAACGCGAGCTGAGCAACCGGGACGCCGAGGGGCGGATGCGGACGGCCGAAGGGCGGATGGTTCGCGCCTCGCCCGTCTATAAGGCCGATCCCGTCGGGATGACTCGTCCAGCCGCCGTTTCTCGATCAGGTAGCGGAGCTGGAGACGGTCCTTTCTCCTTACGTTCTCTTGGCGCGCCTTCTTGCCATCGAGCGGTCCTTTGGCCGCGAGCGGTGCATCCTCTGGGAACCACGTACCCTCGACCTCATGCTATGCTGTTCCTGTCCGGCGACGCGCGCATCGCCAAGGTTTATGACCGATCCATAAGCCATAAGCGAGGAAGGGGGCAATCGATGATTGCATTCACAAAGATGGAAGGTCTTGGGAATAGCTACATCTTGATCAATCATTTCGAAACACAGGTGCCCGAGGAAAGGCTGCCAGAACTGGCCAAGCTCGTCAGCGATAAGAACTTTGGCATCGGGAGCGACGGCCTCATCGTGGTCCTACCCCCAATCTCCCCAGGCCACGACTTTCGCTTTCGCATCTTCAACGCTGACGGGTCAGAAGCGGAGATGTGCGGCAATGGGATGCGCTGCTTTGCCCGTTTCGTCTACGACAAAGGCCTCACCCGGAAGACTCGTTTCCCCGTCCAAACCTTGGCGGGAACCATTATTCCGGAACTTTTCCTCGGAGAAAACGGGGAGGTTGTGGCGGTAAAGGTCGACATGGGCCCGCCTCAGCTGCGCTCAACGAAGATTCCCATGACGGGTCCCGAGCGGGAACCTGTGGTGGACGCAGAGCTGGAAGCGGAAGGGCACCGATTCGTTTTTACCGCTGTGTCCATGGGAAATCCGCACATTGTGATCTTTGTGGACGACGTTGAAGCGGCGAACTTGGCGTACTGGGGTCCCCGACTGGAACATCATCCGCTCTTTCCGCAGCGGACTAACGTCCATTTCGTCCAGGTTCAGGATTCGAGCCATCTTCTTATGCGGACCTGGGAGCGCGGGTCGGGCATTACCCTTGCGTGCGGAACCGGCGCCTGCGCCGTTCTGGTGGCCGCCCATCTCAAAGGATTGGCGAACCGGGAGGCGACGGTGCATCTTCCCGGAGGGAGTCTGCATGTCGAATGGGCGTCTGACGGCCATGTGTACATGACGGGACCAGCCAATTACATCTGCGAAGGTCGACTCCTGCGTTCCATGAC
>NZ_RBIJ01000013.1 GCF_003633725.1 Brockia lithotrophica
ATGGAAAGGATTACGCTGGCCTCAGGCTTATTTTTCGATGTAACCACCCTGAAGGAGGAAGTGCATAACTTTTGACGTCAGTTCCACCAAAGGGGGGCTAATTTAAGCCATTTTTTGTAAGATAATTATTAGGTTAAATCTAATTTTATTATTAAATTGCCATAAAATAAAAAAGAATAATACTTTTTTATTTTAATATATTTTTTTCAATAAAAATACTATGCCAAATCATAAAAATTAATATTGTCCATATCTTTCTAGAATTATCTTTAACACCATATTTATGTTCCATTAAAAGATTTAACGAAAAATTCTTGTTTATAATATAATCTGTTTTACTTGACGATATAATATCATAAGCCCACTCAAAAAAATCTTCTCTTAACCATTTACGAATTGGAACTGGAAACCCCAGCTTTTTACGAAATACCACATCAGATGGTAAAATGTCGCTCAAGGCCTTCCTTAAGACGTATTTTGTTGTTCTATGAGTTATTCGATAATAATATGGTATTCTAGATGCCACAGAAAAAACTTTTTTATCTAGATATGGTACCCTTAACTCTAAAGAATGGGCCATTGTCATTTTGTCGGCCTTCGCCAAAATATCTCCGGGAAGCCATGTTTTGATGTCTATAAATTGCATTTTTGTTATATCATCGTATTTTTCTGCTCTATCATAATATACTTTAGTTATTTCTGTCGGCAAACGAGCGCCAACTTCAATCGGATCAAAAAACAGCAATTCTTTTTTTAAATCTTCATTAAAGATATACGCGTTCCCGAAATATCGCTCGCGAAGAGGCTTTGTACCGCGAATTATAAAAGATTTACCTTTTATTCCATCCGGCAATTTATTCGCTGACAAATATAAATAATAACGCAAAAACGATGGAATAAAATTAAATATTTTCAGTGATAGCGGTTCTTTATAAATACCATAACCACCAAACAACTCATCAGCCCCCTCCCCTGATAGTACAACTTTGACGTATTCTTTTGCAAGTCGCGCCACAAAATATAGTCCGAGCGCCGAAGGATCGGCAACTGGCTCATCTTGATAATAAACAGCTTTTGGTATCTCGTTTAGATAATCTTTTGGCGTTACAATTACATTATGATGCGGCATACCAAGGATATTTGCTATATATTTTGCATATGCAATTTCATTTTTTTCGCCATTGCCATAAAATCCCACAGTAAACGTATCTACTACCCTCCCTGTTTCTTTTATTAATGCTACAATTCCAGCCGAATCAATTCCAGAGGATAGAAAAGCCCCGACCGGAACATCGGACTTCAAATGATTCGAAATCGAATCAAGCAAAGCCGATTTAATCTCTTCTACGTAATGATCTATTGGCTTATTGTCGGGATCGAAGACTGGCTCCCAATAAGAACACATGTGTATTCTACCGTTTTTAACGATACCATAACTTCCAGGAGCAAGTTTATAAATTCTTTTAAACATTGTTAATGGATCTGGAACATATTGAAATGTATAATAATTCCACAAAGATTCTAAGCAAATCTCTGTTTTAATTTTTGGGTATTCAATAATACTTTTTATTTCTGAACTAAAAATATATGCATCATCAGTTTCAGCATAATATAATGGTTTAATACCAAAATGATCCCGCGCAAAAAATAATATGTTGTTTTTTTGATCGTACAAAATAAACGAAAACATGCCCCTTAAATAATTTAAAAAATCAAATCCATATTTTTCATACAAATGAACAATAACCTCTCCGTCTGAGTTAGTAGTAAAAATATGATTTTCTTTAATTAAGTTATTTCTAAGTTCTTCGAAATTATAAATTTCCCCGTTAAAAATTAAGAATATTGTTTTATCTTCGTTTGTTAGCGGCTGGCTACCATTTTCTATGTCAATTATAGACAATCGCCGGAATCCCAATCCTATACTCCCATTAATATAAAACCCATCCTCGTCTGGCCCGCGGTGTTCGATTACTTTAGTCATTTTTTTAATAATACTAAATTCAACAGGAGTATCATTTTTCATAACTATCCCCACGATACCGCACATATAAGATCCCACCTTTTTTAACTTTATCTCCGCCGAAATCACCGTCGTACTTACAATAACATATCCGATATATTCATATTAACGCATGTAGAGTATGGATTTGTACACATTAATAACGTAAACAGTAGTGACGTAAGGTAACAGACCTATTTCTAGACAATCTCTTAGGCACCTCTTCCAATTTGTTAATGTCATAGTTGGGTTTTCGAATCTCATAACAGGCGGGCCCACTCAAACATCGGAGGACATTATAGCTCTTCTAGACTCGAAAGTCAAGGTTGTCCATGCCAATCGGCCGCTGTACATAATCTGCCTCACTCTCACTGACGATTAGCACCATTTGTGAAGGAATGCACATATCCTAGAAACAATGCACATATCCTAAAATTTAGTTATATACACAATTATTTAGTTTATTCTGAATTAAAATACCTTTTAGACGCCGTCCGCTCCTCATG